>CAZCOO010000144.1:0-7533 GCA_964500395.1 uncultured Verrucomicrobiota bacterium | reverse complement strand
GGCCTCGTCCAGGATCACGCGGGAATACGGAGGCAGGATGCCCGCGCCCTGTTCCCGCAACACCAGGTCGGAGAAAAGCATGTGGTGATTGACGACCAGCAGCTTGGCCTGGAGCATGCGCCGCCGGTCTCGCATAAAGAAGCAACTCTTGAACTCCGGGCATTCCTGCCAGAGGCAATTGCCGTGCTCCACGCAGACCTGGTCCCACACATCCGGCATGGGGGTCGCCGGCAGCCCCTGCAGGGTCCCGTCTTGTGTCTGCTCGGCCCAGTCCTGCAGATCCGTCAGCTCCCGGCTTCTCTCGGAATCGAACAGATCGGGCCCCATGAGGCCGGCCCGGGACAGGCGCCGTTTGCAGAGATAGTTCCCCCGCCCCTTTACCAGCACGGCCGGGTACTCCGTTCCGAGGCAGGATTGGAGAAACGGAATATCCTTATTGAGGAGTTGCTCCTGCAGGCTGATGGTGTACGTGGAGACGACCACCGGCTCCTCGGCTTCTTCCGCGGCCAGCAGGATGGGCACGAGGTAGGCAAAGCTCTTTCCCACGCCCGTACCGGCCTCCACTGCCAGGTGCTCCCCGCCCTCGAGGGCCGCGGCCACCGCCGTCGCCATCTCCACCTGCTGGGGCCGGGGTTCAAAGGGAAAGTCCCCCTCCGAGGTCGCCCGGTCCAGAGGGCCGCCCGGCTGGAAAAAGGCCCGCGTACGATCCGCGAGGTCGGAGACTGTCGGCGCCGAATCCGGCGGTTTGGGTGCAATCATAGGCCCGTCAGCCTGCCGTTCACGCGGACAATATGCAAGTTCTTACGGCGCGCCGGCAGGCGGCGGGACTTTCCGGGTTGACAACCCGCAGATGCTTGGGCATGGTGCGGGGTCTTTCAGGAGCGAGCGTAGCTCAGTGGTAGAGCGTCACCTTGCCAAGGTGAGGGTCGAGGGTTCGAATCCCTTCGCTCGCTCCATTTTTTCCCCTACGCCTTCCATTTGATGCTGCAGCCCAGGGGATTGGTCTGGGCCTGCGGAACGGGTTCTCCCTCCGCGATTGCCTGCAGGGCATCCCGCAGGTCGTGCGCTTCGGCCTTTTCCGGCTCCTTCCAGTTGTCATCCACTCGTCCTTCGTAGACCAGCTTGCGCCCTCCATCGAGGACAAAGATGTGGGGCGTGCAGACGGCCCCGTAGGCCTTGGCGACCTCCTGGGTCTTGTCCTGGGCATAGTCAAAGGGGAACCCCTTTTCCTCCGCCCGCTTCTTCATGTTCTCGAAGCTGTCGTCCGGGTAGGTGTCCTCGTCGTTGGCACAGATGGCCAGAAACCCGATCCCCTTCGACTGGTACTCGCGGGCCAGCTCGATCAGTCGATCCTCGTACGCCATGGCGTAGGGGCAATGATTGCAGGTAAAGATGAGGACCAGCGCCTTCTTGTCGGCGAAGGTCTCCAGGGAGACCGTATCGCCGGAGACCGCGGGCAATTCAAAGTCGGGCCCGTCCGAACCGATGGGCAAGGTCTGCGGACCGCTTTCGCTGATGAGAACCATTTCAACCTCCTGTTCTTGGACATGTCTCTTGCCGTGCGGGAGTACCATACGACGGAACGGGGGGAGACGCCAATGCCGGGGGCGCTGGAGAAAAGAAAAAATCCGGGCGGAAGGGCGACGCCGGCCCGGAGTGCAACGCCGCCGCCGGACCCTCCCCGCAGGGCAACCGCACACGCGCGGGCAGGGATTCGGCTGGTACGCCCGGCAGGGTTCGAACCTGCAACCTTCGGCTCCGGAGGCCGACGCTCTATCCAATTGAGCTACGGGCGCGCCGTGGAAACACGGCCGGGCGGGCGGAGCATAGGCCTCAGCCGTGCGTCTGTTCGAAATCCTTCATGAACGCGGCGAGCGCGTCAACACCTTCTTTCGGAAAGGCGTTGTAGATGGAGGCCCGGACCCCGCCCACCGAGCGGTGCCCTTTCAGGCCCTTCATGCCCTGCGCGGCCGCTTCTTCGATAAACGAGGCTTCCAGGGATTCATCCGGCAGGCGGAAGGTGACGTTCATATCCGATCGGTATTCCGGCGCGGCCGTACCGCGGTAGAAGTCCGATCCGTCGATCAGGTCGTAGAGGACAGCGGCCTTCTCCCGATTGCGCTGCTCCACCGCCTCCAGGCCGCCCTGCCCCTTCAGCCAGCGGGTAACCAGCATCACCATGTAGATGGCAAAACAGGGCGGGGTGTTGTAGAGCGAGTTCTTTTCCAGATGGGTCTTGTAACGAAAGATGACCGGCAGCGATTCGGGGGCCCGATCCGCCAGCGCCTTGTCGATCACCACCACCGTGACCCCGGCCGGACCCAGGTTTTTCTGGGCCCCGGCATAAATGAGGCCGAAGCGGTTGAAATCAATGTTCCGGCTGAGGATGTCGGAGGACATATCGGCCACCAGCGGGGAATCGTTGGCGGGAAATTCCTTCCACTGCGTCCCGGAGATGGTCTCGTTGCTGGTGAGGTGCAGATATGCCGCGTCGGGCGTCCGGTTCAGTTCGCCGGGCGCGGGCATGCGCGCGGGCTGGGCATCGGCCGTGTCGGCGGCGACATTCACCTGTCCGATGAGCCGGGCCTCCTTGATGGCCTTGGTCGCCCAGGAGCCGGAATTCGTGTAGTCCGCTACCCGGCCGTCCCCGAGCAGGTTCATGGGGGCGAGGGCAAACTGGCCCGTCGCGCCGCCCTGCATAAAGAGCACCTCGTGATCGTCATCGAGATTCATCAGCGCCCGGAGATTGGCAACCGCCTCCTCGTGCACCGGGGCGTACTCTTTGCCGCGATGGCTGGCTTCCATGATGGAGAGACCGGAGCCGTGGTAATCCAGCAAGTGCTCCTGCGCTTCGCGCAATGCCTCTTCGGGGAGCGTCGCCGGCCCGGCACTGAAGTTGTAGACCCTGCTCATAACTATCCTCTCGCATGTTGGAATCGGGAACTGGGCAGGCCGGGGACTCGGTCCTGCACGGAATTCGCACCCCCGGCATTCCGCATAGGAACGCCGAAGGGCTCTCTGGCTACCACTCCCAGTACGTCACGTCAACCGTTTGTTGCCGCATCCGGTTCTCAAAACGCCTGCGCAACCAGCCGCGGATGGCACTGCGGGCCGGCGGGATCAGGAGCAGGAACCCGACCGCGTCCGTGATCAGGCCGGGCGTGATGAGCAGGGCGCCGGCGATCAGAATCATGAGGCCGTCCAGCAGCCGCGGCGCGGGCATATGGCCTTCCGCCATCTCCCGCTGAATGGCGGTCACCACCCGAACCCCCTCGTGGCGGGCCAGAATCGCCCCGACAATCCCGGTCAGAATCACCAGGGCAAAGGTGCGCCCGGCCCCGAGCGCCTCTCCCACCTGAAGAAGGAGAATCAGCTCGAGCATCGGCATGGCGATGAATAGCGTAAGCAGTATGGGCAGCGTCATGGCATCAGGGTACGCCAGAAGGACCCGTCTGACAATGAGGGAACCGTTTCGGCGTTGCAATCGCATCCGCCTTGTGGGTGTAATCCGCAAACCCAAAGGGAGCGCAGGAGGCTGGGATGAGGCAATGGTTCAAGCTTGATGAGTACGGCACGTCGCTCCGCACCGAGCTTCTGGCCGGTCTGACGACGTTCCTCACCATGGGGTACATCATCTTTGTGAACCCCGCGGTGCTGTCCACCGATTTTGCCGGTGCCCCGACCGGCCTCGACAGCGGCGCCGTCCTGCTGGCCACCTGCGCCGCGGCGGCCATCGGCTGCGTGCTCATGGGCCTCTACGCGGGGTACCCCATCGGCCTCGCTCCCGGGATGGGCAATAATTTTTTCTTTGTCAGTGTGGTCATGCAGCTCTCCGCCATGGGCATTGCCGGGGCCTGGCGGGTGGCCCTCGCCATCGTGTTTATCTCGGGTGTGCTCTTTCTGCTGCTCTCTGTCTTCCGGGTCCGCGAGGCCGTCATCGACGCCATGAGCGGAAGTATGCGCAACGGCATCGCGGTCGGCATCGGGCTCTTCATCGCCTTTATCGGGTTGCGGAACGGCGGGGTGATCCAACAGGACCCCGGCACGCTGGTGGCGTTGAACCCGGACATCACCGCGCACAGCGTGCTGGTATTCCTCGCCGGCCTGGTGCTGATCGCCGCCCTCAGCGCCCGGCGCATCCGGGGCGCGATCGTGCTCGGGATCCTCGGCGCGTCTCTGGTGGCCTTTTGCCTGGGGGAAGTCGAGGCCCCCTCGAAGCTGATCGGCCTGCCCCACATCGAGCAACCCGCGCTGGGCCGGCTCGACTTCCGAACCGCCTTCACCGCGGCCTGCATCCCCTTCATCGTGGTGTTTGTCTTTATGGATCTCTTCGACACGGTGGGAACCCTGGTCGGGGTCTCCGAACAGGCCGGCTTCATCGAAGAGGACGGCACCCTGCCCCGGGCGGGCCGCGCGCTGACGTCGGATGCCGTGGCCACGGTCGCCGGGGCCGCCATGGGAACCAGCACCGTGACCAGTTATATCGAAAGCGCGGCCGGGGTCGAGGAAGGCGGTCGCACCGGTCTCACCGCGGTGGTTGTCGGGGGCCTGTTTCTGCTGGCGCTGGTCTTCAGCCCGCTCATCGCGGTGGTGGCGGCCTACCCGCCGATCACCGCCCCCGCCCTCCTGGTGGTCGGGACCATGATGATGCGGAATGTGGGGAAGATCGACTGGAGCGACATTACCGAGAGCCTGCCGTCCTTCCTCATCGTCATCGGCATTCCCCTCACCTACTCCATCGCCGACGGGCTCGCCCTGGGATTCGTGGCCTATCCGGTCGTCAAGGTGCTCGGGGGGCGGGGACGGGATGTGAAGTGGGTCATGGGCCTCCTGGCCCTGTGCATGGTGCTCTACTTCCTGCTCGTTCGGCGCAACCTCGGCTGACCAATGACCCTTGACCCACGGCCCCTACTCCGGTCGCCGGATGGTCTCCAGCGGGGCCACGGAGGAAATTTTCCATTCGCGGTTCGTCCTGACCCAGCCCAGTGTCAACATCTGCCACTCCGATTCCCAGCGCCCCCGCAAGTCCCCCTCCAGCTTCACGGAGATGTCCATCCGCGCTTCTGCCTCGCCCGGCTGTACATTCAGCGCACGGTCCCGCACCCCGATGGTCAGACGCGACAACCGCCGGCGGGCCTGGAACACCACCGATCCCAGTTCCCCCCGGCTCGAAATGCTGTACGGGAACGGGTCACCCTTGATGGACACATCCTGGGTGAAGTAGCCGGTCACCTCGCGGGCGGCCGCCGCCGCGGACAGGCTGGTCTCGGCCCTGTCGATTTCCGCCGCGTCAATCAATTCACTCAGGCGCCGATTGATCACCCGCTCTTCGGAGGCCAACCGAGTCACGATCCACCACCCGCCGGCCATCAGCACCAGAACAAATATACCAACCGCGAATCCCTTCAATTTGAATTCCTTTCCCGAGTTACAGGGCGTATACCCCCTGCAAAAAGAAGCCGTCCTCGAATATGGCGGCGGGAGACAACGCCCATCACATGGTCCGTGGCCGAGGTGTTGCGATTGTCCCCCGCAACAAAGTATTCATCCCCGTCGAGCGTGATTTCGTCAATGGTCCAATTGCCGCCCGAGGGCACATAGGTTTCCGGGATGCGGTCGCCGTTCACGAAGAGGTCCCCCTGCCGGAATGCCACCCGTTCGCCCGGCAGGGCGAGCACCCGTTTGAGGTACATCACCCGCACCCCCGCCCCCTCGATTGCCACGATATCGCCGCGCTCGGGCTCTGCCGGGCCCGCATAGGCCAACAGGTTGATCAGGTGCAGCCCGCGGTCGGGGATCGTGGGCTCCATGCTCGCCCCGGATACAAGGGCCGGGCGCAGCCAGAAGCGGAACACCAGGACACAGAGCACTGCCAGGATCAATGCGCGCAGCAGCGTCTTTCTATAATCCCGGCCGATGAGCAACCGCCGAAGGAGGGATCGGCCGGACGTCCTTGGGGACTCGATCTTATTCTTCATTCCCGTTCCGCCTCACCTGAAGGACCGGGCTGTACGCCCGCGGATTGCTCCGCGTCCACCAGTGACCGGTCGCCCGGCGTTCCGCCGCGCTGGTAAATGTATAGTCCATCATCACGGCTCGAAAATACGTCGGCGGCTCCCCCTCGGCAAACGGCCATCGCTCAATCAGGTCGAGAACCGCGGCTTCCTCCTGCGCCAGCCGGGCCATGAATTCGATGAGCCAGCGGTTCCCGCGGATGTGGCCCAGCGCAGCAAACCACATCTGCCAGTCCAGCCGCGGCATGTGCGGCGCGACAAATCGGGGCGCCTCGTCCGGGGCGCCCGGCTTCCATTTGAACGGGATCGTGACCCACTGCTCGCCATCCCGGCTCGCCTGCACCAGGATTTCGGGACGCGATGTCGTCATGCTCGCAAACAGGCCGTAGGGATTCACCGTGCGAAACGGGGCAAGGCCCCGGCGGATCTGCTGAAGAGGCCCCCTCTCCAGGCCGGGGCCGCCGGCCGCCCGCACCATGCTGTCGGCGGCCATACCGGCGTACAGCAAGAAGACCACAGCCGCGCCGATTGGAGCCCCCCACCCGGCGCGTCTGCGTACCGGGGCTCCGGCACGCGGCCTCCTGAGGCGTCGCGGCAGGCATTGATCATCCAGAAAGGACAGGCAGAGCGCCGCCGCCAGCAGGTTGAAAAACCCGTAATTGCCGGTCAGGGCGATGGCCAGTTGCAGCCCGATCTGGAGCCCGAACCCCACCCCGCGAACGCG
Source organism: uncultured Verrucomicrobiota bacterium (assembly GCA_964500395.1). Taxonomy (GTDB): domain Bacteria; phylum Verrucomicrobiota; class Kiritimatiellia; order CAZCOO01; family CAZCOO01; genus CAZCOO01. Next base: position 795 of record CAZCOO010000144.1, on the reverse strand, counting down.
CCTGGGCCCGAAGATCAGCCAGGGTCCCGCCAGCTCAATCCCCAGGGCCAGAGCCGTCGCTGCTTTGTGGAACCACACCGGTGCCTGGTGCACCCACCAGCCGATCCACACCGGAAGCGGGGTCGTCTCGTAATGGACCGTCAATGCGGTCAATCCCCGCCAGGTCTCATCCCCGCTTGCAAGCTTCACCGCCCCCGAACTGAACAGCAGCTTGACGGTCAGGAGCCGGACCATCCAGATCCCGACCAGCGAGGGCGTTCCGTCCCGAAGTCCACGATGCGTCCACGGCGCCAACCAGAACGCACAAAACGCCGCCTCCAGCACCAGGGCATCCCACTGGTATCCCAGAAACCGCTGCCCCACGCTGACCAGTGAAAGGTAGCTTACCCATACGGCGATCAGGCAGAACCGGGGCGCGCGCCCTGCCGTGAGCAACAGGGACGCGGCGATCCCGACCCAGCACAACCCCGTCAACACCGCATCCCCCGCCCCCACCCACCAGCACACCGTCGGCACGCGCCACAGCGCCTCCCACCCGGCCAACTGCCGGCCGGCCGCTTCCAGGGTGCGTCCGGCCGGCAAAATCCCGGACTCGCCCATCAGGCCCTCGATCTGAACCAGAAGCGACGCAAACGCGGCAAGAAAGGAGATCCCGAGTCCCGCCAACAAGTACCGGCGCATGGTCCGGTATCGTCGGGCAGACCGCCGGGCGCGCACCAGTCCCGCGCGGCCGGCCCGGACGAGTCTTCGCAACGGTGGACAGCCCTTCATGCGGGGCAGCATACACAGTTCGCG
>CAZCOO010000143.1:0-7615 GCA_964500395.1 uncultured Verrucomicrobiota bacterium | reverse complement strand
ATCAGACGCTGGTGACGGAGACGAAGATCGAGACAACCCCGGCGTGAGGGGGGCGTGCCTGGATCCTGAAGACGGAATGGAGTGCCCTGTTCCCTCAGACCGGAGTCAAGGGCTGGATGTTGTGTCAGGGGCCGCTTCTACATCGAAATCACAGACGAGCGGGAGGTGATCGGAGAGGGTGACGGGGGGAATCCAGAACCCGGTCGTCCGGATCTCGGGGCTGTGCAGGATGAAGTCGAGTTCGCGCTTGGGCGCCCAACTGGGAAATGTCGCCGGGTTTCCGTCGCCGGTCTTCTGCAGGCCGGTTGCGGCCCGGAACAGTTCGATCTCCCGCCCCCCGCCCAACAGGGCGTTGAAATCGCCGGCCACGATGTGCGGTTTGTCGGTATCCTTCACCAGTTCGTGCAGGTGGGCGAGCTGCTGGTGGCGAACGCGAAAACTCAGGGCGAGGTGGACGAGAAATATGACGAGGTTGTCCAGCTCGAGTTCGATGACGAGTTTTTTCATCCCGCGCTCGAAGTAGTGGAACCGCTCGTTGGCGATGGTGTCGCGGGTGATGAATGCATTGCCCTGCTTGTTCAGGATGGGCACGCGCTGCGCCACCCCGTTTTCCGCGTATTTGGAGCGATAGGTATGGTAGTGGCCCAGGGAGTCGGCAATGAGCTGGGCCTGGTTCTTTTTCTGCGACCGGTAGGAGCCGGCATCGACCTCGATCAGTCCGATGATGTCGGGGTCGAGCTCGTGGAGGAAGTGGATGATCTGGTTCAGGTTGGAGTGGGTCCGGCGGAAGTAGCCGCTCCAGGGCAGGCGGAACTCTTTGCCGCCGGTGCCGTATCGAATGTTGTACAGGACAAATCGCATCGTCATCGAAAAGGGGGGTGAGGCATTGCTGTTTGGGAAACGATCATACGCCCCCGGGACGGACTTGCCCACCCCCGATCGAACTTCGTGTTCTCTCTCGCGGGGGGTCGGCGTTCCCGCCGGCAGCGGGGAAGGAAGGCGTATGGAGGGCCGGCGCAAGCCTGAAGGGAGTTGAAGGAATCCGCGCGGGTTGCTTGTGGCCTGGGCGCGTTTTTGATAGGATCCGGCCAACATGGTTGAGCGTCAGGCCACGATTCGAAATGCACAGGGGATCCACTGCCGTCCCTCGGCAGAGATTATCAAAGTCGTGGAATCGTACGGCGGGCAGGTGACGGTTGGGTCTCCCGAGGGAGATTGCGACCCCCGGTCGATCCTCGCCCTCATGGCGCTGGGGCTGGAGCAGGGGACCCCCATCACCATCTCCGTGGAAGGCGACAACGAGGAGGAGATGGCGGATGCGCTGGTCGAGCTGTTCGAGCGGCATTTCGATTTTCCGCCCCGGGAGGCCGAAGCGGCCGGCGAATTTCCGCCGCTGAACTCCACACGAAACCGGAAGGACGGCTGAGGCGCGGGGCCGCAGGCGCCCGGGCGGGGGTGCCGGCATGGATCCCGCGGGGTTTCGCGTTTCCCGCGCGAGGGAGTATAGTATCGGCGACCATCCGGGTGTGGATGGCAGGATCAATTCGGAGACAAAAGGAGTCCTCCATGCGTTGTCGAACAGCATTGCTCTGCGCCGGACTGAGCGGCGCGGTCTTGTGGCTGGCCGGGTGTGCGACCCCGGAGTCCAGGATCAAGAAGAATCCGGAGTTGTTTGCGAGTTTCCCGGAAGAGGCGCAACAGAAGATCCGGGCCGGATCGATCGACATCGGGTTTACGCCGCCCATGGTGGAAATGGCGTTGGGCCGGCCGGACCGGCAATATTCCCGCCGCACCGCCGAAGGGGTTTCCCGTATCTGGTCCTACACGGAGCGGGATCTGCGGCCGGCGCGGCAGCGGGTGACCGGCAGCTTCACCGTTCGCGTACCCGGCCACGGGTATCGCACGGTGACGGATACGGTCTGGGTGGATGTCGACCAGTACCTGGAATACGAACGGCTGCGGATTGAATATCAAGACGGCGCCGTCGTGGCCATCGAAGAAGTTCAGCGCTGAGTGCGCTCCAGCCAGCGCCGGGCCTGGTCGGCGAGGCGGCCGTTCGGCTCTAGATCCAGGTAGCGCCGGTAATGCTGCCGGGCCTCGGCCTCGCGTCCGGGTTGCGCCGCGCGAAGCATCCCCAGCAGGTAATGCGCCCCGGCGTAGTCGGGATCGCGCTCCAGGAGTTTGTTGAGTTGGTCGATGGCCGGGTCGGTCTGGTCCCGCCGGTACTGGATGAGGGCCAGGTTGTAGCGGGCGTTGCTCATGCGGGGATTTCGCTTGAGCGCCTCGCGGTAGGCATCCGCGGCCCGCGTTGCATCTCCCTGCTGCTGATAGGCGACGCCGAGGTTGTAGTAGGCATTGACGAGGCCGGGGTTGTTTTCGACCGCTCGCTTGTAGTGGTAGATGGCCCGGTCCCAATCCTGCTGGTTGAGAAAGCTCTTGGCGCGTTGGTAGGCCTGGGCGGCGGCCTGGCGGTCGATGCGGGAGGTCGAGCGCAGGTTGAGGGAATCCGAGGGGGCCGCCGGCTCGCGGGACGGGGGATCCGGCGATGGGTCGTCGTCTGCTTCCGGCGGTTCCGGGGCGAGGGTTTCAATGCGATCCCGGGCCTTGAGCACCCGCGGGTCCTGGGGAAACCGGTCGGCGAAATCGGTATACGCGCGGACGGCCCGGTTGGTCATTCCGAGCCCGGCGTCATAGAGCTGAGCGAGACGCCACAGGGTGTCCGGTTCCGCGGGGTCCAGTGCCACGGCCTTGCGGAGCGACACCAGCGCGGTGTCCACTTCGTCCCGGGCCATGGCGGCCCGGGCGAGGGCGAGATGCACCGCCAGAGAGGCGTCGTCCAGGGCCGCGGCCCGCTTGAGCACGCTCAGGGCCTCGGCCGCGCGGTCCTGTTCGAGGAGAAACCGGCCCCATTCGAGATGGGCGCGGGCCTGGTCAAAGCAGATGTCGACGGTTTGTCTCAGGATCGCTTCCCGGGCTTCGGGGTTGCCCCGGGCCCGGGCCGCGGCCCGCATGCAGAGCGTCAGGGCCTCCCGGGATTCCCCGGCCTCGGCCTTTTCCCGGGCGAGGGCCAGGACGTCCTGCCCCGATCCTTCGCGGTCGGGGCCAATGGCCTCACCGGTCGCGGCCGGTTCCCCGCCTGCGGCCGCGCCCATCAAGTCCGGCGGTTCGCCCTCCAGGTAGGCGCGTGCGGTTTGGGCGCGGGGGCCGTCTGGGGCCTCGTCCAGATACTGGCGAAAATAGGCGGCGGCCTGATCCGGCTGGTCGAGGTGGACGTGGGAGATGACCGCGAGATTGTAGAGGGCGGGAGCGTACGAGGAATCCTTTTCCAGGGCCTGCATGAGGTAGCTGACGGCTTCCTGCGGGCCCGACAGGGGCAGCTCCACGAGGGCGAGCCGGGTGCGGAGACGCCCGCTTCCGGGCGCCCGTTCCAGGGCCTCGATGAGAACTTCGCGGGCCTCCTCCCAGCGGCTCGCGCGCATGTGCATGTCGGCGAGATACTCCAGGGCGAGGGGGTTGTTGATGTCGATCAGGGCGGCGTCTTCAAGGTAGGCCTGCGCCTTGTACGGTTCGCCGGTTTGGTCGTAGAGCACGCCCAGGTTGTAGGCGGGATCCATAAACTCCGGGTGAAGGCGGCGGCTGTCCTGGAAGGCCTCGACGGCGGCATCCGGATTGCCCAGACGGACCTCCACGATCCCCAGCAGATTCTGGAGGGCGGCCTGGGTGGCGGCGTCGCCCGGGGAGCGGGCGACGGCTTTCTCGAATTCAGCCCGGGCGGCCACCCACTCGCCATCGGCCATGGCCGCTCGGCCTTTGCGGAGGGCCCGCTCGCCGGGGTCGCCCCCGCAGCCCGCCAGCATCGCGGCCAGCGCGAGCGCGGGCAGGGCGCAGCGGAAGGGCCTGCGCTGCCGGAATCTGGTGAACATTCGCTTCATAACGGAAGGCCCCCGGGAACCTTTAATCGGAGGAGTCAACATGCACCCAGTACTTTCTCGACCGCGGTCCGTCGAATTCGCAGAAGAAGATGCCCTGCCATGTCCCGAGCTGAAGACGCCCGTTGGCGACGATGACCTGAACGCTGGACCCCATGAGGCTGGTCTTCACGTGGGCGGCCGTGTTGCCCTCCATGTGGCGGTAGTCGCCCTGCCAGGGGATGAGGGAGTCGAAGACGTCCTTCATGTCCCGCATCACGTCGGGATCCGCGTGTTCGTTGATGGTGACCCCGGCCGTGGTGTGGGGCACGAATACGGTCACAATGCCGTTGCGGATGCCCTCGGCGGTGATCTCCTCCTGGATTTCGCCGGTCACTTCCAGGAATTGGGTTCGATCCCGGGTTGAAATTGATTTTTCCTTCATATCCAACGGAGTTTAAAAGATACTGGGCATATGGCAAGAACGACTCGACACCCGGAGGGACGGGCAGCCTGATATGAGCGGCATACTGGCCCTGGAAGGACTGGCCCTGATCGGCCTGCTTTTTCTCTCCGGTTTTTTTTCCAGCAGCGAGGTTGCGTTTTTCTCCCTGAATCCGCTCCAGGTGAGGCGAATCGAGGAGACGCATGCGGCGGCGGCCCGGCGGGTTGAATGGATCCTGTCGGCTCCGACCCGCCTGCTGTCCACTATTCTCATCGGCAACACGCTGGTGAACGTCGCGGTGTCCGTCGTATCCTTCGCCATCGCGGAGCGCCTTGTGCCCGGGCACAGCGAGCTGGTGGCGATCGCGGGATCGCTCGTGCTGCTGCTGATCTTCGGGGAAATCGGGCCCAAACGGATTGCCGTAGCCCATCCCGCCCGGATGGCCTCTCTATATTCGCCTCTGCTGAAAGTCCTGATTCACCTGTTCACGCCCATGCGCTATGCGCTGGAAGCGACCACCGTGTTCTTCTCTCACCTGTTTCAGCCCCTGGGCCGCATCCTCACCGACGAGGAGTTTGAGACCGTCCTCGAAGTGGGGCGGGAAGAAGGCGCCCTGGACGATGAGGAGCGGTTTATGCTCAAGGGGGTCCTGCGCCTGGAGGATATGCAGGCCAGCGATGTCATGACGCCGCGGGTGGATTTGCTGGGCATCGATCTGAGCGATCGCGAAGCGGACATCGAAGCGGTCGTCGAGCAGGCGGCCGTCCGCCAGTTGCTCCTCTACCGGGAGAGCATGGACCGCGTGCAGGGATTCCTGGACGTGCGGGCCTACCTGTTTGACCCCGAACGCCGGATGCACCGGGCCTGGATATCGCCGTTGTACGTGCCGGAGGCCTGCCCCCTGGATCAGCTCCTCCGCCAGTTTCTGGAGAAAAACCGGCGCGCCGCGGTGGTGGTGGACGAGTACGGGGGGACGGCCGGGCTCGTGACGCGCGGCGACATCCTCGAAGAGATCTCCGGCGATATCGACGATGAACGCGGCGCACACGAACTCCTGTTTGAGAAAGTGGGCCGGTGGCGCTGGATCATGGACGGCCGGGTGAACCTGGAATTTCTGGGCGACCAGCTCTCTCTGGATTTCGGGGAATCCGGAGCGGACCGCATCGCGGGCTGGATCGCGGCCCAGCTCGAGCGCATGCCCCGGGCCGGTGACGCCTGCAGCCACGACGGCTGGCGGTTTGTGGTGCGGCAGATGAGGCGCCACCGAATCACCCTGGTCGAAGCGATCTATTCCGGCGAGGAGGGCAGCGGAATATGATCGCGTTCCAGACCTTCGTGGTGATTCTGACGCTGGTGGGCTCGGCCTATTTTTCGGGGCTGGAAACAGGCGTGGTCTCCATCAACCGCCTGCGGCTGCGTCACCTCGTGCGGAAAAGAGTGCGACATGCAGACCTGCTGCAGGACTTCCTGGACCGGCCGGACCACCTGCTGGGAACGGCGCTGGTGGGCAACAACCTCTGCAATGTGGTGGCCTCGGTCACGGCGGTCAGCCTCGGGGTGGCCCTGCTGGGGGTCTCGGGCTACACGGTCAGCTACGTGGCCCTGACGCTGATGATGCTGATCTTCGGGGAGTACCTGCCCAAATCGTGGTTCCAGGCCCACCCGGCCCGCCGCGTCCTCCCGTTTGCCCGGTCGCTGCAGTTGTTCGGGCTGGTCTTTTATCCTGCGAGTGTGGTGGTGACGGCGATTGCCCGGGTCCTGGTCCCCGTGCCGAGCGAGGAGAAAGGCAGCCTGCAGCCCTTTATCACCCGCGATGAGGTGGAGCATCTCACGCGGGAAGGCGAGCGCACGGGATCGATCAAACGGGAGGAGGGGCGGATGCTCCAGCGGGTTCTCACGCTTGCCCGCCAGACCTGCCGGGATGTCATGACGCCCCGGGACCGGATGGTGCAGGTGGATCTGGACGCGACGGCGGACGTCGTGATCGAACTGGCCCGGTCGCGCAATATCAGCCGGCTCCCCGTCTACGATCGCGAGAACGAGCGCTATGTGGGGATCGTCTACGCCTTTGACATCGCCGCGGATAAACAGCGGAGCGGGGACTCCGTGAGCGATTACATGCGCCCGCCCCAGTTTATTTCGGCCGATACGCCGCCCGACGAGGCCCTGGGACGCATGCGGCTGTCGCGCCAGCCCATGGCGCTGGTCACCGACGGGAGCGGGACGGTCATCGGGGTGGTGACGACGGAGAATGTACTGGAACGGATCGTGGGGCCTCTGGGCGACGACAGGAGGACCCGCTGACGCCTAACGCGTGAAGGATACTTGTATGAACGATGCAACGAACTCGACGTGGGCCCTACTGTTTGACTGGGATGGAGTGGTGATCGACTCCTCGGGTCCGCACGAAGAAAGCTGGGAGCGCCTCGCCGCGGAAGAGTCCCTGCCCCTGCCGGACGGCCATTTTAAGAAGGGCTTCGGCATGCGCAATGAGCAGATTATCCCGGGGTTTCTGAACTGGGCGCAGGATCCGGCGGAGGTCCGGCGGCTGGCGGACCGGAAGGAGCAGATCTATCGCGAGATCATCCGGGAAGAGGGCCTGTCGCCGCTTCCGGGGGTGCAGCCCTTCCTGGACGATGTGCACCGGCGGGGCATTGCCTGCGCGGTGGCATCGAGTACCCCCATCGATAATCTGCACTGTGCCATCGAGGTCCTGGGCCTGGAGGGCTACTTCTCCGTGCTGGTGGCCAGTGGCGACGTGGAGAGGGGAAAGCCGGATCCGGATGTGTTCCTGAAGGCAGCGCAAAAGCTGGATGTGGGGCCTGAACAATGCCTCGTGCTGGAAGATGCGCCGGTTGGGATTCAAGCGGCGCAGGCCGCCGGTATGCGGGTCATCGGGGTGGCCGGGACACATCCCGGCGATACCCTGGCGGGGGTGGACCGCCTCGTGCACCGGCTGGATGAACTGGACCTCGACGAGCTGCAGGCGTGGATGGCGGGGTAGGCTCCGGCCGGGGCGGGGTTGGGGCCACGCGAAAAAGATCCCCCGGGCTCGCCCGGGGTGGATTGGATTGGCGCCTGCCAGGGAAGCGAACGCCCGCCTCCCCCCCCTGCAATTTCCGGCGCGAGAGGAAGCGGGTGCCGCGGGCCTGGCTCAACCCGATATGCCCCGTCGGAATCACGGTCCGCGGGGCCGCGGACCCTCCCGATATCGGAGCTATCCGCATCCGGACCGGGAGGGACGGCGGCCTCGCCGTCCGTT
>CAZCOO010000142.1:0-7649 GCA_964500395.1 uncultured Verrucomicrobiota bacterium | reverse complement strand
CTATCGCAACTCAATTTTCCGAACCCGAAAGTAGCCGATTATGCAATCTGTATTGCGCACGCAGATCTGGATATGATTGTTTTCATAAAAGCCGGCTTCCGGGTATAGCGGCTTTCCCTCTCTGAACATGCCGCGCACCGACTCAAAGGAAGGATGCTGAAGCGATTGTTGCATGGATTCGTGTAAGTGCTGTATGACGGCGCAATCCAGGTTTCGCATCACCTTATCTTTCCCCACGATGTTTTCCGGCAATGGGTAGCCGGTCAATGCACAACGCTTCTTGAAATGTTTATAGGACTCCCCAACCAAATCCAGAGCGTGTTGTTCGAGAAGATTCAGGCATATGCCGAGATCAATAACGGCGCCGACCACCGCCGGGGTCATGATTGGGTGTGGATCCCCGGGAGGCCGGGACTTCTTCTTCGTCTTAGCCCAATCGAAGGCTCTCCTGGCGCTGTATTCCCAGAAATAGATGCCGTGCCCCAGCCAATCATAGCTGTTCTCGGCAGGGGGTAGATGTTTTTTCCCGGACAAGACGTCCTCGGCCAGGGTCTCGTCACACCCGTGATAGCCAAGAACAAAGGACGGCAATCTCGTTGCCGTGGGTCTGGCCGGAGTTTGGGATTCCATGTGGAGATGCGCGGGGATTCGAGAGACTACAGGCGTTCGTTTGAGGATGACACTCTGTAATGCTTGGCAAGCCGACCGGACGGGGTATAGATCCCTGTCTTTTGCAGAAATTCACGGGCTTTTTTGGGGTCTTCGCTGAACTCCTGGTCCTGTTTATCCATTGCCTGGACAATGGTTTTGTACTGCTTCTTGGTCATGGCAAGGTCCTTTCTTGGAATATGAAGCACCACCTTGGAACACACAACCAGAAAAAACAAATAGAGCAGCATTGGGTTTGGTCGCTTGAGCCGTTGTGCCCGCCGGGGCGGGCGGGTCAGGGCAGGCGTTGGAGGCGGTCGGGTGGCCAGAGAATGGCGGTGGCCCGGCCCTGGATGTCCGCGATGGGGACGGGGCCGTAGAACCGGCTGTCCTCGTGGCGGCCGGCCTGGTCGGCGAGTACGAACACGTGCCCCCCGGGAACCGCGAGGGTCTCATCCGCCCGGGCCAGGGCGACCCGGCCGGCCAGGAGGGCGGGGGCGGGCGTGAACCCGGTGCTGCCGAACTCCCCCCGGCTGATCGCCTGAAACGGCTGGTTGGTTACTTTCCGGCCGTCGATGCGCAGCCAGGGAGGATCGATCTGTACGGTTTCGCCGGGCAGGGCCGCCACGCGACGGAGCGCGGGGTGCCCGGCATGCGGAGGCGGGGGGCGAACCCACACCAGGTCCCCCCGCTCGAGAGAATCGACCGAGGGGGCGCCGGTGCGGACCAGCACCCAGTCCATACTTTTGCGGATGCCGCGCGCGAGGATCTCGCCGGTCTGGACGTCCGCCCCGGGCCGCTGCCGGATTTCCAGTCCTTTGGGGATGCCCTGCCGGGTGTCCCCAATCCGCACGATGTAGAGATCGGTGACGGATTGAAAGCCGGTTTCCAGGATTCCGTTTGTGGCCGCTACGATGTCCACCGCGGTTTCTCCCCGGCGCCACCGGGCCGCGGGTGCGCCGGCCTCGGCGCCGGGCCGCGGAGAGTGCCATCCGAAGTGCCGGACCGGGTGCAGGGTGGGGGTCATGGATGTGTCCGCGACCCGGACCAGGGCAAAGAACCGCGTGCCGAGCAGGCCCAGGCCGATGCCGAGAAGTATGGTCAGGATCAGGGCAAACCCGGGGACGCGGCGGGTTTGCGTGCGGGTCGGCGGGGGAGCGGGGGTCATGGCCTCATCGCCAGATTCCTTTGCCGGCGGCGCGGGCCTCGGCCCGGGCCTGGCGGTAGAGCGCAGCGCGGGGATGCCCGCTGTTCACGGCTCCGGCCTGGCCTTCTTCAACAAGCTTCTTGCCGACATCCACCCCGTAGAGTTCGGCATATACGAGCAGACGGTCCTGCTCGTCCCGCTCCGCCTCCTCGGGCTCCGGGACCAGTTTCAGCGGGCGCTTGTAGATCCAGGTGCGCAGCACACCGGCGGCGACGCGGGCTTCCTGATCGGGGTCGAGGGCCTCCGACAATTGATCGCGCAGCTCCAGGGGACTGCGGATGCCGAGCAGCCGTACGGTGACCGAGGTTTGCGGGAGGTCGGCCCGGAACGTCGCCGGGCCGAGGATTTCGGTTACGCGGGCGAACCGGTAGAACTCGCCGTGGTCAAATTGCCGGGTCTTCGGGTGGTGGACCGCGAACCAGGTGAGCGCGAAGGTGCCGCCGACCAAAACGACGAGCATGAGCGGGACGAGCCACCGTCCGTTGCGGCGCGCACGCGAGGGAGGGGGAGCCGGGTTGTCATCATTCATGTCGCGACGGGTGCTCTTCTGTGAGGATCGACTCGGTGGTGGCCCAGTCGATGCAGGGGTCGGTGATGGACAGGCCGTAGTCCAGCCCTTTTCCGTCCGGGGGGAGGGCCTGATTGCCTTCCTGTAAGAAGCTTTCCAGCATGGCGCCCATGACGGGGCTGGATGCATCCCGGTGCTGGTCCCGGACGGATCTCCACACGTCGACCTGGCGCGCGGGGATTTTGTTGGCATTGGCGTGGCTGCAGTCGACCATGATCTTGGGCCGCATCCCGGCGGCGCGGAGTTTTCCGGCGGCGGCCTCGGTGTGCTCGGGCTTGTAGTTGGCCCCGTGCTTGCCGCCGCGCAGCACCAGGTGGGCATAGGGATTGCCGCGGGTCTGAATGATGCTGGTGACGCCGTCCTGATCGATGCCGAGAAAGCTGTGCGGATTCTGCGAGGCGAGCATGGCATCGAGGGCAATCTGGATCTGGCCCTCCGTGTTGTTTTTGAACCCGACCGGCATGGACAGGCCGCTGGCCATTTCCCGGTGGGTTTGCGATTCGGTGGTGCGGGCGCCGATGGCGGCCCAACTCACCAGGTCGGTGAGGTACTGGGGAACGATCGGATCGAGAAACTCGGTTGCCACGGGCAGTCCCAGCCCGGCGATTTCCAGCATGAGCTCGCGGGCGAGCCGCAGCCCGTGGGCAATGTCGTTGGTGCCATTGAGCAGGGGATCGTTGATCAGGCCTTTCCACCCGAGGGTGGTACGGGGTTTCTCAAAATACACCCGCATGACGATGCAGTACCGGTCGGCGACCTGCTCAGAGAGTTCTTTCAGCCGCCGGGCATAGTCGAGCGCGCTGTCGGGATCGTGGATCGAGCAGGGGCCGACCACCACCAGCATGCGATCGTCTTCGGAACGGAGGATGCGGCGAACGGCTTCGCGCGCGGCGGTGACCCCCGCGAGAACGGATTCCCCGGCGGGGAGGTCTTTCTTCAGCGCCCGGGGGGTGACGAGGGGAAGCGTGCGGCGTACGCGAAGATCATCGGTACGGGCCGATGTCTGCGGGGCGTCTCCGGATATGCGGGAATCGGTCTGCATCAGTCTTGGGGGAAGAAGCCGTAGAGGCGGAAGCGGGACGCGGCGTCTTCACCGAGCAGGGTTTGCATGTAGTCGCGTGCGTCCGAGGGGTTGGGGGCGCCCTTGACGATGGAGGCCATGAAGCGGGCGGGTGCATGGGCGTCCGGGTCGATCTCGAAAATGAGGCGAACGTCCCGGGTGGACATCGCATCGGGCATCAGCACAATCCCGGCCATGGCCTCCTGGTGGGCGACGCGGGAAACGGCGTCGCGGGTTGTGGGCGCGAGCAGGAGTTTGGGTTCCAGGAGTTCCCAGAGCCCTTCCTTCTGCAGGAAGTCCTGCACGATCTGCCCGGCTCCCGTAGTCCGGGGGTCCGGCAAGGCTATGCGGTCCAGGGTGTCGAGGTCCTCGACCTGCTCGAGCGGGGGCAGGGCGGCCGAGGGGCCGATGACAACCAGGCGGGTGATGGGCAGCGAGTGCCGGGACCCGAGCACCAGGAGTCCGTCCCGGTCGGCCTGGTCGAGCATGTCGGGACTGTCGGTGATCAGCAGGTCGGCTTTTTCCCCGTCGTCGAGCTTGCGGATGAGTTCTGCGGCCGGGGCAAAGGTAAGCTGAATCGACTTCCCCGACTCGCGGCGGTAATCGGCGGTGATGGCGCGAAGCGCATCCTGGATGCTCGTGGGGGCATACACGATGACGTCCGCGCCTCCCGCGGGACGGCACCCCAGATTCAGCAGCCCCGCGCCCAACGCGAATCCTGCTGCGCAAACCCAAACTTGAAAAAAGAAGCGAACGTATCTCATGTCATCCGTGCCCTTGTCTGGCCAAAGGAGCTGTGATGGCTTATAGTGAAACCGGCATTCTACCCCCATCCTATATGTTGGCAAAAAGAAAATTCCGGGTTGCCGGTCGGGCCTGACCGCCGGCAGGCCGAGGTGCAACCAGTAAGGAGGCAGAGCTATGCGCGCCGTTGGAATCGAGGCTTTTGGTGGACGCGAGCAGTTGAAGCAACTGGATCTGCCGGTCCCGGAACCGGGGCCCGGAGAGGTTCGCCTCGCCGTGCGCGCGGCGGGCGTGAACCCGGTGGACTGGAAAATCCGGGAGGGCTGGTTGAAGGATTTTTTCCCGTACGAATTTCCCATTGTGCCGGGTTGGGATGCGGCGGGCACGATTGATGCGGCCGGCGAGGAGGTGTCGGAGCTGCGGCCGGGCGATGAGGTCTACGCCTACTGCCGAAAGCCCGTCATCCAGTGGGGGGCCTATGCGGAATACATTGTGTTGCCGGCGTCCCATGTCGCGGCCAAGCCCCGGGCCCTGAGCATGGTCGAGGCCGGGGCGGTGCCGCTGGCCGCGCTCACCGCGATGCAGTCGCTGTACGATGCGGCCGAGCTCAGGGAGGGGGAGACGGTTCTCATCCATGCCGCGGCCGGCGGCGTCGGGAGTTTCGCCGTGCAGCTCGCCCGGATGCGGGGCGCTCGGGTGATCGGTACCGCGAGCGAGGAGAACCACGAGTATCTGCGAAGCCTCGGCTGCGATCACCCGATCGATTATACGGCGACCGATGTGGCGGAGGCGGTCCGCGGATTGTGCCCGGACGGCGTGGATGTGGTCTACGACTGTGTCGGCGGACCGGCGCTGCATCAGAGCCCGGGCATGCTCAATCGGGGCGGACGGCTGGTTTCCATTGTGGACAAGCAGGCGGTGGACAGCGCCCGGGACCGGGGCGTGGATGCGAAATTTGTCTTCGTCGAACCGAGCGGCGAACAGTTGCGGGAGCTGGCGGGAGCGATCGACGAGGGGACGCTCAAGCCGTCGATCGCCGCCGAGCTGCCGCTGGAAGACGCCGCCCGGGCGCATGAGATGGTGGAGAGTCACCACACCCGCGGCAAGATCGTGCTCACGGTGTAGTCAGGCCCGGAAGACGGCCCGAACCACGGCGGCCCGCCCCTGGTGAAAGGCCCCCTGGTCCAACGACAGCACGCAGGTCTCCAGTTCGAGTTCGCGCAGGCCTTCGAAATCCCGTCGAATGCGATCCCGGCTCCACAGCATATCTTCCCGGGGCGGACCGCCGGTGCGGTATCGAAGCTGGTCGACGTGAAATCCCTCGAGGAGGAGCAGCCCGCCGGGCGCGAGGGCGCGGGCCATGCGGCGGTGGAGGCGGGGGCGATCCTCCGGTTCCACGTGAAGGTAGAGACTGATGACGGCATCAAACGCCGCCTCGGGCCAGGTCCAGTCCCGCAGGTCGGCTTGAATCGTGTGCAGACAAACCCCCGCCTGCTCCGCCCGGCGCCGGGCCCGTTGCAGCGCCTCACCGGAGAAGTCGACCGAGGTGACCTCGTGCCCGAGAGAGGCGAGCCACACGCCGTTTCGCCCGTCCCCGTCGGCGGGGAGCAGCAGGCGGCTGCCGGGCGCGAGGCGGGGGGCCTGGCCGCGCAGCCATGCACTCGGCCGGTCCCCGTACGGGGCGGGGTGGGCCGCGTATCGCTCGTCCCAATGGGCCCGGCTATTCTTCGTCATGATCCCGGGAGAAAAGGGTGGGGGCCGTGTCGGCAAACCTCCGCAGGCTCAGGGCGAGGAAACAGAGGCCGGTGATGCCCCACAGGATGAGGAACCCGGTCCACTGCCGGTAGCCGGCAAAAAACAGGACCCCGGCCAGGGCGGGGCCATCGGACCGGGCGGAGGCGGGGAGGAGGCGCGGATGGCGCAGCGAGGCGACCGCCGCGCCCAGGGAGGCTGCGGCGAAGATGGCGAAGATGGCGAATGCGGAGTGCTCGGGGAAAGCGGGCGTATCGCCCCCCCAGTGATGGATGGCCCAGGCGATCAGCAGATAGAGCGGCCAGTCAATCACCAGGGCCAGGCCTTTGACCAGGCCCTGGCCGATGCGCGGCGGCGTTGGCTTTTTTGGGGGGCTCGTCGTCATGGTCTACTCTGGCATTGGGTCGGTCCGCATTGCATACTCGTCCCCTTGTATACGGCAGGGACCTGTCGTGGGCAACCATGGAGGCAACCGGAATGGACTGGACGGAATGGATCGGCTATCTCGGATCACTGTTGATTGCCGTGTCGATGATCATGAACAACCTCTGGCGATTGCGCTGGGTGAACCTGTTCGGGGCGGCCGCGTTTGTGGTCTACGGGTGGCTGGTGGTGGCCTGGCCGGTGGTGGTCCTCAATGTGATCATCGTGCTGGCGGACGTCTACTACCTGCTGAAGATGGGCAAGCGCCGGGAATACTTCAACATACAGGCGGTCGGGGAGCACAACCGGGCGTACCTGGAGCGGTTCTGCGAGTTTTACCGGGCGGATCTCGGCCGGCTCTTCCC
Organism: uncultured Verrucomicrobiota bacterium; assembly: GCA_964500395.1. Classification (GTDB taxonomy): domain Bacteria; phylum Verrucomicrobiota; class Kiritimatiellia; order CAZCOO01; family CAZCOO01; genus CAZCOO01. The sequence goes on along the minus strand of CAZCOO010000142.1, from coordinate 882 downwards.
GCAGTTTGACCCGGACCGCCTTGAGGAGGCCGAGCACCTGTTTATCGAGCGCGATCTTCAGCCCGCGGGCCTCTTCAGCTACCGGGTGGAGGCGGACGGCACCGGCCTGATCCTGGCGGATTACGTCACCCCCCCGTTCCGGGACTTCAAGGTGGCCCGGTTCCTTTTCAAAGAGGGGCTGGGGCGTCTGCGCCGGGACGGTGTGCGCCGACTGGCGGCCTGCACCGGCGACAGATCGCACAGGAAGTACCTGCAGAAAATGGGCTTCCGGCCCTCGGACCGGGGGCCCGGCTGGTTTTTCCGCGAAATCGAGGGGGAATGAGCGCATCTTTTCTGAAGTTTGTAATCAGTTCATGCGGAGAGGGTTGCGCATACAGTCCGCGGGGCCGGGCGGCGGGGCGGGGCGGGCCTGGCGAAAAAAATGCGGATTTTTTGCGATTCCCTCTTGTCATGGTTTTTAAAAGGCGTATAACAGGCGGCTCATTCGACGCGCTGAATGCGCTTCGAATCGTTTTTTAACATTTTCTGTTTTTGCTGATTGACCCCGATATACGCGTTGGATAGTATATTGAGTTTGGTCAGGGGTGAGCGAGTCGCCAACCCCGGCGATGCCCCCCGGCTCCGGGCCGCGCTGAGGCGCGGGGAGCGAAGCGTTCTTTGAAAGTTGAATATGTGATATCCACCACTTCGAGCCAGAAGTGGTGCGGTTTGATGATGTTTGTGCGAAGCCCTTTGGTCTGATTGAGTTTGGACCTTGATAGAATATGGATCGACACTCATCCGCGGGACGCCCTCGGGCGGTCTGCCGGGTGAGGTGAACTTTCTATTGGAGAGTTTGATCCTGGCTCAGAACGAACGCTGGCGGCGTGGATTAGGCATGCA
>CAZCOO010000141.1:0-7664 GCA_964500395.1 uncultured Verrucomicrobiota bacterium | reverse complement strand
GCGGGACCAGGACATAGCAGGGGTATTGCTCGCGCATATCGGGCGCGGCCAGCACCTTGGCCGGCTCGCATGCTCCCAACTGCGCAATGTTGTCGTCCCCCCGTCCCCCCGAGCTGGGGAGGCCGATGACCAGGGGGTATGTCTGGCCCGGCTCGGGATTCGCGGGTTCCAGGAGGCGGTAGGGCAGGGTGTAGCCGTCTTTCTCGATCGAGCCCGCCTCGTACTGCTCCGCGAGGGACCGCGCCGTCGACCAGAACCCGAGTTTTCTCGCCGAACGCGTTCGGTCTTTCTCCAGGGCCTCCGGAACGGCCTCCCCGGGCTTGATCGTTCCCACCGGCGCAAATCCGTCCGCCGTGACGGCAAAGCAATCGAACCCGGTTTCGGCATACCACGCGCCCACGGCGTCCTCCCCGCCGGGCTCGCGTTGTACCCGGAGATGATGCCGGCCCGGCGCCAGATCGTGGAACCGCCCGTCCGTGAACCATCCCCAGCGCCGGCCCGCCTCCGGATTCATGGTCCGGCCCAGCCAGGCCGGTTTCTGCAGCACGAGCCAGGGGCCTTCGTCGATTCGATAGCGGACCGATCGCCAGGGCCAGGTCTGGCGAATGAGAACCTGGAAGGCGCCGCCCGTGTCCATGGAGAGGGGGTACTCGAGGGTCCCGGCCTCGCGGCGATCCGCAAGCAGCAGATACCGGTCGTTGGAAGCCCCGGCATCCTGCCGCACAGCAGCCTCGCGGCCCGGTTGCGATTCGGCCTCCAACCAGAGGGTCTGCGCGGGGGCGGCAACCCCCGCTCCGATCCAAATGGAGCCGGCCAGGCACAGTTGCGCGATACAGCGTTGCACGTCGTTTAGATTTGTTTTCATGGGGGGAGTCTATACGCCCCCCCCGGGAGCGGCAAGCGGTTTGCAACCGCCCGAAAGCGGGGTCTGCCGGGGCCGGGGCGGGCCGGTGTAGCCTGCGAAGCCGGGGGGAGAGGGGGCGCCCCGAATCCGTCAGGGGGCATCCCGGAGCAGGGCGCGCCGGATCGCATTCGAAACCGCGTCTTTCCACCGCTGGGGGTCGTGATTGAGACAGGGTTCATGACCGGCTCCTTCGAACCGGACGAAGCGCTTTTCCGAGGGCGCCTGCCGGTACACCCGCAGGGCTTCCTGCAGGGATGCCCGCGGGTCCTCCGAGCCGTGCATGAAGAGGATCGGGCAGTCCGCGGCGCGCACGTACGCGGCCGGGTTGTGGGCCCGCGCATCAAAGCCCCCCCGGCGCCCGCCCCAGAAAACCAGGAGCCGGGCGGCCGGCCACGCGGGCAGGCCCATGGCCTCAAACCGGTTTGCCACCGTATTCAGCATGGTATCGAACACGGCCTCGAGGATCAGCCCATCGGCTGTGACTCCGTGTTTATCCACCGCCCGCAGCACTGCGGCCGCGCCCATGCTCTGCCCGTACAGCAGGAGGGCCCCGTGCGGACAGTGCACCCGGGCGTAGTCCGCCGCGGCGGCCACGTCGCGTGATTCCAGGACGCCGATGGTGGTGATGGATTCCGAGGAGCCGCCGGATCCGCGGAAATCCACCAGGAGGACCGAGCAGCCGAGTTCGCCGAACACCCGGGCCTCCTCCAGCAGGGAGGTTTTGGATGCGGCATACCCGTGAAACATCAGCACGAGGGGGGCGGCGGGCCCCTGCCCGTGATACCACGCCTCGAGCGTGACGCCGTCCGGGGCGGGAATGCGCATGGAGCGGGCGCGGGGAGCCACCCGGCCGGGGCCGCCGGGACTCTCCGGCCGGGGGACGCGAACACCGCGGAACAGGACCCCGATCTTCTGCGGGAGTGTGAGGTCTTCCGGGCTGGGGGTTCTCTGGACGGAGACGCTGTACTCCATCATGGAGCGGGCGTGGTGCCGGGCGGAATAGTGGAGCCCGGCAAACAGGACCGCTGCGGCGGCGACCAGCGCGACGACGAAACGGCGAACGGGTCGGCGGCGCTCTCCGGCATCCTCTGGCTGCGGGGGGTGCATCGTGCTCTCGGGTCCTCACCCGTACCGCGCGAGGCGGCTGTACTGGGCGGTGCTGTCGTTCAGGCCGCCCGGCCGGGACCGTTCCAGCCACATCGCGCGGTGTTCGCCGATGATACGGCACAGGTCGGCGGCGATGCGCGTGCGGCCCTCCCCGGACGGCCCGCCCGGACGGCGGCGTTCCCGCGCGCGGCGGGCGGCCACCCGGGCGCAGTCTACGGCGTGGCGCGCCTCGCGCTCAAGGAGCGGGTCGATGCCCTCGGGAAGCCGCCGTTCCAACGCCTCGATGCGGGAGGCGACCGCCGCCCAATCCGCTTCGGTGCCCCGTTCGCGGCCCGCCGGGTCGAACAGGTTGGCGTGCATTTCGGCAAACAGGGCATTGCCGGGGGACGGCTCCCCGCCGCAGCGGCCGGTCGAGATATCGCGGTCGACATCACCGAGGTCCGCCATCCAGCCCCCCAGGTCGGCACAGCCGAACGCGTGCAGCCCCAGGGCGCGGTCTTCAAATACGGGGCCGCTCCACGCGGCCTGGGCCCCGTCGGCGAGCGCGGCGAGATCGACCGGCCACTGTTGACGGTGCCCCCGGTCCCCCCAGCAGGTCATCAGCAATCCCTCCGCGAGCGGGGCCGCGTCCGCGGCGTGGGCGAGATTGGTTCGGCGCACGGTGGTGCGGCCCGTGAAGCTCAAAAAGGCGCCCGATCCGGGACAGACCCAGACGGCACGACCCGCCTCGCGATGGGCGGAGGCATTGGGCAGGAAGTCGAAGTCCTCGTGATAGCCCCACACAAGGGCGGTGAGATCCCGGGGGAGGGATGATCCTTCGTTCGGATGCGGGTCCACCCAGAACTGGGGGATGCGTCCCGCATCCAGAACCAGCCCGGCCACACGCGATACGTACTCGGAGAAGACGGCTTTTCGCCCGCGGCGTCGACACGCATCGGCCGACCGCCCGTGGCCCAGATCCCAGGGCTCATCGCACCCGATATTGACCCGGGGGGAGGAGTAGCACGGGGTGATGGCGGACAAAAGCTCTTCCACGAGTTCCAGGGCGGCCGGGTCCGTGGGACAGAGCGTATTGGGCTCGCGGTAGTGCGCGCCCGCCTCCATCCGGGGCCGATCGCATTCGCCCAGGGGGGCGTACGCCGGATGCCGGAGCCATCGCTCAAAATGTCCGAAACAATTCTGATTGGCGGCCATGTCGATGCCCCGGTCCGCCGCATACCGGTCGAGGGCCCGCGCCTCCTCCGGCGTGATGGGGGAGGCGCTGCGCCAGACCGTCTCATGTCCGGGATAGGCGAATGTGTGTTCGGTATAGAGTTGCAGGTGGTTGATCTTCCACGAGGCGAGGTGGTCGATCAGGGTGCGGAGCGTCTGGAGGGTGGGGACCCGGTCCCGGCTGATATCCAGCATAATCCCGCGGTGGGCATGGATGGGTTCGTCCTCGATGTCCAGCGCCGGCAGGGAGCGGCCGTACTGGCGCAGAAGCTGGGCCAGGGTGGTGAGCCCCCAGCGGAGTCCCGGGGGGCCGGAGGCGCGGATCACAGCCCCCTCCGAAGTGACCGCGAGGCGGTAGCCTTCGGCCGGATGTCCTTTCTCCTCCACGGCCGTGAGCCAGGCGGGCGCCGCGGGCCGGACGTCTTCGCCCAGAATCCGGCCGGCCATTTCTCGGGGGATCCCGTCGATGGTGAGGGGGGTCGGGACCGTACAGCGCCCGCCGATCCGCCGGCAGGAGTGGGGGCGCGGGAGCAGGAGGGGGGCGTCATCCATGGCGGCCGGGCGCGGAACGGATTCAGAGAATCTGTTCGAGGGCGTCAATGATGGGGTCGTGGATGAAGCCGTTGGTGGCGACGATGCCCTGGTTGTCTTCGAGACGGATGCCGCGGGAAAAATTCAGCGGCAGGCCGCGAACGTCCGTGACGCGCCCTCCGGCCTCCTCCACGATAATGGCCCCCGCCGCGTGGTCCCAGATCTTCTCGCGGTAGGTCGGGCTGGTGGGGAGCCGGAGATAGCCATCGGCCTCTCCCCGGGCGACAACCGCGTACTTGCACTGGCTGTCGATGCGGACGGGCCGGCTGGAGGCCCCGAGGATCTGAATGAGCCGGTCGGTATCGCTGTGGGAACTGTGCGCACTCTCTACGGATTCACAGAAACGGATTTCATCGGAGAGGGTGAGGTTTGAAATCTGAACCGGCTCGCTCCGGTCGCGGCCGAGCTCCATCTGGTGCGACCCCTGTCCGCGGACGGCGTACAGGATGGTGCCGCCCTCGGGGGTTTCGGCCAGGGCCGTCCCCTGGGGCGGCAGGTTCGGACACCCCAGCACCCCGAGCTGAACGAGCCCGTCCTCGATCAGGGCGAGAGCGACGGCATACTGCTCGCCGCGGATGAATCCCTTGGTCCCGTCGATCGGATCGAGGGTCCAGAACCGGCCGTCCGGACCGCCGGGGTGCCCGCCCCGGTCAATGGCATCCAGGATGGCGGGCTCCGTGAGATCGGGCAGGATGCGCTGCACCTCCTGGACCACCGTGGCCCGCATCCCCGCCCCCTCCTCGGATCGAAGGGCCGATGCATCCTCCTCGGACGTGATGGGATCGGTGAGTCCGTGTTCCTCGAGCGTGGTGTGTACGACGGCCTGGGCCCCGTAATCGGCAATGGTGACCGGGGACCGGTCCTTTTTGGCGCGGGTATCGTCCGTGATCAGGCGCTGCTGTACATCGGCGCACAGGCGGCAGGCCCGGCGGACGGCATTGAGGGCAATCGAAAGGTCTTGTTCCTGCATGGCGGGTCCCGGGGTTGGCGGATTCGGATCTCCCCTTGTCTTTAATGTCTTTTGGCCGAGGCGTCAATGGGCGGCTGATGATTCAGGCGATTTGCCTTTTCGGGGGTGGGTGGGGTAGGGTGGGCCGCTCTGTGAAACGGTACGTGCAGGCGCGCTATGAATAGTTACCTCATAATCATTCTCTTTCTGCTGGTCGCGGGGACGGCCCTGGATGTCTGGGTCAATCTGCTCAACATGCGACACGTGGATCCGGCCATCCCGCCGGAATTCGACGGCTGGATGGATGCGGATCAATACCAGCGGTCGCAGATGTACCTGCGGGACAGCACCCGTCTGGGCTTGTGGGAGAGCCTGGTGTCCACGGGCGTATTGATCGCGTTCATCCTGGCCGGCGGGTTTGGCGTGGTGGACGCGGCGGCCCGGGCCTGGGGCGGCGGGGTGTACTCGGCGGGCCTCATTTTTGCGGGGCTTCTGGTGGTGGGGAGCCGGCTTCTGCAGCTCCCGTTCTCCGTGATCGACACCTTTCGAATCGAAGAGCGGTACGGGTTTAACCGCACCCGGCCCGGGACCTTCGCCCTCGATGAAATCAAGGGGCTCGTTCTGGGCCTGCTGATCGGCGGCCCGCTCTTCATGGCCGTGCTGTGGTTCTTCCTGCACGCGGGCGGCTGGGCCTGGGCGGCTTCGTGGGGGACCGTGGTCGTGGTCCAGGTCATCCTGGTTACGATCGCGCCGGTGGTGATCATGCCGCTGTTCAACAAGTTCACCCCTCTGCCGGAGGGGGACCTGCGCCGGGCGATCGAGGACTATGCGCGGCGGGAGGGCTTTCACCTGAGCGGGATCTTCACCATGGACGGCTCCAAGCGGTCGGCCAAATCGAATGCGTTCTTCACCGGCTTCGGCAAGTGGCGGCGCATCGTCCTCTATGACACGCTGATCGAGAAGCACACCACCGACGAGCTGGTCGCCGTGTTGGCCCACGAGGTCGGGCATTACAAATTGCGGCACATACATCAGCAGCTCATCCTTTCCATCGCCGGCATGGGGCTGATGTTCTTTATCCTCCACCTCTTCATCACGGAGCCGGGCCTGTACCGGGCGTTCGGGGTCTCCCCGGATCCGGTCGGCGGCCACCCTCCCATCTACGCGGGCATGGTGTTTTTCGGGTTTTTGTTTGCGCCGATATCCATGCTTCTGGCTCTGTTGCAGAATATGATAAGCCGGCGTCACGAATACCAGGCCGACCGGTTTGCCGTTCGCACCACGGACCGGGCCGCCCCCATGATCGAGGCCCTGAAGAAATTGAGCGTGGACAATCTCAGCAATCTCCGGCCGCATCCGCTGAAGGTATGGCTGAGTTACAGCCACCCGCCGGTTCCGGCGCGACTGCGCGCCATCCGGGAAACGGCGGGCGCGACGTGATGCCCCGGCGGCAGCCGGGCGGAGCAGCGCCGGGAGACCGGCAAAAGAGGATCTATGAGTGAAGATGCAGAATTTGATTTCTGGTATGCCGTCAACAATACCGAGGTACTCCGAACCCCCGGCAGCCGGCTGGAGACCTTCGGGAATACGCTGGTGCAATACCACCTCCTGACCGAGGCGATGGACGATGTCAACAAGGTCCGGATCCGCGAGGGCCGGATCGAAGCCTACCGTCCGCAGATCATCACCCCCGACCAGATGACGTCCGTCATGCTCGAGGGATTCGGGGACCAGGCGGAGGACTACCTGGACTGGCTGCGCCACAACGACCAGTCCTTTGTGGCGCTGCAGTACGGGTTTTCCATCCGGAAGCAGGAAGTAAACGAACACGAGGTGACCGATAGCCTGCAGGAAGTCACCGAGCGGGTGCGGGCGGAATTGGAGGAGGCCTCCACGGACGATCACGCGCTGCTGATCGGGGTGGATGAGCCCTGGGAAGTGTGCCTGCTGAAGTTGATGGTGGAGCTGATCCACCAGTCCGCGCCCCGCCATGCGAGACAGTTGCAGGCGGATCCGGAGGGCCACCGGCACGAGATCGAGCAGGCCTTTTTGCAGGCCTCGCGGGATTCGTCCCAGGTGTCGGCCGTGGCCGATCTCCTCAAGCGGTACCGGCTCTTCGGCGAGTACCAGGACCGGTTCTTTGCCCTGGTGCGCTCGCACCAGTAGCGGGGCGCCCCCTGCGGAGCGAGACGCCGAGTCTCCCTCGGAGCCCGCGGCCCCGGCAGCTCGACCCCCGCGTCCCCGGCCGAAAGGGGATTTGTGATTCCGGGAAGGGCGCAGTACCATGAGGGGGTAGAGAATCCTGAACCCTCGATGCACGGAAACCGGAAAGGGAGGTGCCCGATGACGGGTGGCGCGAGCCTTCGGCAATGGTTACTGGCCGGCGTCTGTCTTTGCCTGACGGCGGCGCCGGTCCTATCGTCCGACGATGATCCCCTGTCCGCGGAGGCGCGGGCCATCCAGAGCCGCATGGCGCGGATGACGCACGGGTATGCGTCGGCGGAGGCCTGGCGGGAGATCCTGGCGGAGGTCGACAGCCTCATCCGGCAAGCGGCCGACAACGGGCGGCCCGACCTGGCCCTGCGGATTCGAATGGCCGAGGCGCGGGCCCGCGCCGCGTGGCCGGGCGGGGTGGTGGAGGCCGTGAAGGTGCTGGAGCGGGCCCGGGCGGAGTTTGACGGGGCCTCCGCCGATCTGCAACGGCGGGCGCTGGTGGAACTCGCCGGCCTGTATGCCCGGGCGGGGCGGGACGAGGCCATCCGCGAGTTGATCCGGGAGTACCGCACCGGCCCGCTCTACGAGGCGCCGGGCAGCGGCTACCGCGGAGGGCGCTCACGCGATGATCCTCTGGTCGTGATGCGGCCCCATGCCCGGGACGGCCGGACCAGCGTGGTGGAGACC
>CAZCOO010000140.1:0-7667 GCA_964500395.1 uncultured Verrucomicrobiota bacterium | reverse complement strand
AGACAACTTCACGTTCAAGCGTCGATACTCTCATCCGGTCGACAGAACCACCGGAAAGGGGTGGGGTCAGGCCTTGACCTTTGACATCCTGCTCTCGAGTTTCTCGATAGCTATTCTATAATCGCGTCGGTTGTTGCCTTCCTGCTTCATCCATTTCATTCGGCGGCTGACGATCGATCCGTCGGCGTGCCCGAGCAATTGCCCTGCCTGCCGTCCGGTCAGTCCGCTGTAGCGCATCCAAGATGCAATCAGCAGATCCCTGGCAATGCGGTTTCCCCGTCGCCTTTCCCAGTGCCGGGGCAGATTGAAGACCTTGCAGACATTCTGGTATACGGTCTCCGCCGGTATCGTTGCTTCAACGCGCCGCATCGCGATATCCATCACCGATGACTGCTTCTTCGCTTCTTCTTTGTATAAGGTCTCTACCTCTTGCCTGAAGGATTCCGAGCCGATTCCTTTTCGGCTGGAAGCAAGCGCTTCCAGCAACTCATCGTCCGTTGTCTTCAAGCCGCTGCGGACGTAGGAGCGGTAAGCAGTTGAACCTTTCCTGCCGGTTACATCCCGGAGCAAACTATCCATGGGTCCGTCCCTTAGCCATGGCGGTTTTCCGGCCCACCCGGCATACGCGAGATGACTACTCCACGCATAGCGCCTCAATGCCGCCCACTTCTCGGTCGCTGAAGCATCTTCATATTCACGTACCATGACGGGATTGAGGTGGATGTAGCGCATGAGCTTCAGAAGGTATTCGTTGCCCTCGACCAGGGGCGCCTTGAACCGCCCCGCAAAAAGGGGGCCGACCCGCCGGTGCCTCGTGTTGAAATACACCGTGTAGGACGTTTTGAAATGCTGCATGAAGCGGCTCAAATTCCCGAGCGGTGTCATCAGCAGCAGGTGAAAGTGATTCGACATCAGCGTATAGGCGTACAGGTCCACGCCATGCTGAACCAGGCAGTCTTCCAACTTCTCAAGGAAGACCTCCCGGTCGGCCTCACTGCGGAAGATTTTCCGCCGCTCCAGCCCCCGCGAAGTCACATGATAAATCGCGCCCTCGTACTGACATCTCAACATTCTCGCCATAACCAGAAGATGTAGAGCTAAAAGAGTCAAATGTCAAGGCCTGACCCCTCAATGGTGATCCTTTGCTGGTGGATCTCTGCGGGGTCAGGCGGGGGGGAGGAGTTCGAGGTGGTTGTGGCCGTCGCGGAGGGCGTCCTGCCAGGTCTGCTGCGGCCATTGCCAGGCGGGGCCTCGGTACGGGCTGTCGACGGGATGGGGCGGGGGCAGGTCGCGGCCGTTGAGGCGGCAGCGGGGCGGGGTGTCTGTTTTGTCCAACGATTGGAAGGTGACCCGAATTTTGTGTCCAAGGATTGGACCGTGTGCGGTGGCGCCTTCCAACGATTGGGGCAGGACGGGGTCGAGGATGATGCGGCCCCAGGATTGGCGCAGGCCGATGAGGCGGTGGGCGAGGAGGCCGAGGTAGAGGCCGGGGCCGCTGGAGTAGAGGCGCCAGCCGCCTTTGACGGGGATGTCGCCGGTCCGGAGGCGGGCATAGTGTTCGGCGGCGGCGAGACGGGTGGGGAGGTCGCCGTCGGAGCTGCTGAAGTAGACGTTGGCCTGGCGGGGGGCGGCGTTGGGGACGGTGTCGCGCAGGCGGGGCGGGGTGACGGCGAGGAGGGCGCGCCAGGCGTCGTCGGCTTCGCCGAGGGCGGCGAGGGCTTCGGCGGTGCGGAGGTGGGCGTGGACGTATTGCAGGGAGATTTCGCGGCCGAAGCAGGCGGCGGTTTCGGCCCGGCGGAAGAGGGTGGAGACACCGCCTGCGTAGGGGAGGGCGCGGTCCATGAGGTGGGCGCCGTCGGGGAAGAGGAGGTGGTCGCGGAGGAGGGCGAGGTGCCGGCGGGCCTCGGCCGGGGTGAGGAGGCCGGCGAGGATGGCGCGGTTGAAGGAGAGGAGGCGGTAGCGGATGCGGGTGTCGCGGTCGCGCGGGTGGAGGAGGTAGCGCGGGGGGGTGTCCTCGATGCGGAAGCCGCAGACGATGCCGTCGGGCATGAGGCGTTCGCGGAAGTCGTGCCGGAGCCGGGTGGTGAAGCGGGCGAGGTCGTCGGCGAGGGTGTCTTCGCCGGCGCGCCGGCAGACGAGGGAGAGGCGGGTGAGGGTCTGGAAGGCGAGGGCGGCGGTCCAGGCGCTGCCCATGCGGGTGCGCATGTCGGGGTGGAGGGGCTGGAGGGTGTCGTTCCAGTCGCCGTCGCCGTAGCGCGGGAGGGCGGTGCCCGGGATGCAGTCGTGCCGGATGGTGTCCCAGGCCCGGCGGACGCCCTCGAGGAGGGTGTGCGGGGGTGTGGAGGGGGTGTGGAGGAAGGCGGTGTCGCCGGTCCATTCGATGTAGTCGCACAGGGCTTTGAGGGGCCAGAAGATGATGTCGCCGTGGCAGTGGTCCTGCTGGATGTGGGCGTAGGGGCCGCGCATGAACCACTGAGGCCACTTTCCGGTGTCGGGGGATTGCCGGGTGAAGACTTCGAGCAGGATGCGGGCGACTTCGTCGGTGCGGCCGCAGGCGAGGAGGTATTCGACGGGTCCCTGGCAGACGTCGCGGACGCCCCAGGCGCCGCCGTTGGATTGTTCGAGCCCGTGGGGGGCGGTGTAGTGGACGGTGGCGTTGTGCGCGTACCAGGGCACGGTGGCGGCGATGCGCTGGAGGTCGATGCGGTCGCCGGCGTCCCAGGTCCAGGGGGCGGCATGGGGGGAGGTGGCGGGGCGGGCGGGCGCGGGGGAGGTGTGGGCGGTGAGGGTGAGGGCGAAGCGGTCGACGGGGTTGGTTTCCCAGCCGGCGAGGGGGGCGTCGGTGGGGGCGTCGATCCGGTCGGCTCCGCCGGCGGCGCGGAGGGCGCCGTCGGGGGTCGGGGCGAGGGTGATGCGGGCCTCGGGGAGGTGCTGTTGCCAGAGGGAGCCGGGGCGGGGCGAGAGGTGAAGGGCGCCGTTGGGGGTGCGGTCGAGGGGGAGGGGGGTGTCGCGGCATTCGTCTTCGGCGGCCATGGCGAGGTCGAGGGTGAGGCAGACGGGGCGGGGCGGGCCTTCGAGGATTTCGATCTGCCAGGCGAGTTCGGGCTTGCGGGCGCCGATATCGGCGGAGACGCAGAGGAGGGTTTCCCCCAGCCGGAACCACCAGCGGGCGCTGCGGAGGTCCTGCTCGAAGGCGGAGGGTGTGGTGAGCCGTTCCCAGCGGTCGCTGTCGCGAATGAGGAGGCGGAGGCCGGTGGAGGGGCGCTGGTTGCCGTCGTTTCGCACGACGGGGGTGATGCGGTGGAAGTTGGGGTTGCCGAGGGTGATCTGGGAGCCGAAGACGCCGTGGCTGCCGACGGTGGCGCAGAGGACGGATTCGTCCTGTTGGTCGGGCGGTCCGGACCGGAGGAGGTGACCGGAGGCCCGGAGCTGGCGGCGCTCGCGGGCGAGGAGGGAGATGTAGCGGTGATCGGGTGTGAAGAAGGCGTGGAGGGTGCCGTCTTCGGTTTCTTCGAGGAGGCGCTCGGGGAAGAAGCGGTCGAGGTCGGCGGGGCGGAGCGGGTCGCCGGCCCGGGGCCGGGCGCGGGCGATGCGGTGGGGACGGGTTGTGGCGGCGGGTGCGGGTGCGGACTCGGGAAGAGGGGGGAGGGTGCGGCCCCAGGCGGCGAGCTGGTCCCAGAGGGGGCGATCGCGTTCGCCGGAGGGGGCGGGGTGATCGGGTTCGAATCGGTGAAGGACGGTGAAGCCGGCGGCTGCGCCGGGGGGGAGGGTGATGTCGGCGGACTGGAGGGCGGGGTAGGCGAGTTCGTCCTGGAGGACGGCACCGGGGAGGCCGCGGGCGATGCAGATGGGGACGCCGGTTTCCCGGGCGTCGAGGCCGAAGAATTGCCGGCCGTCGGTGCCGAAGGAGCGGGCTCCTTCGAGGAGGCCGGTGAGCAGCCAGGGGTGGCGGCCATCGGGCAGGGCCTCGTTCTGGCGGGTCATGACGGCGGGTCCGGCTCCGGTATCGAGGACGGTATGGTCGAGGTAGTGGCAGACGTAGATTTCGTTAATGAGGAGGGCGGCTTCGGTGGCGAGCCCTACGTCCTGGCCGAAGAGGAGGTCGAGGGTGCGGGCGCGATCGCCGGCGTTGCGGATCTGTACGGACCAGCTCCACCAGGGGTGTTCGGGGTGGAGGCGGAAGCGGACCCGGTAGTGGAGATCCCGCCAGGCGCCGGACCACAGGGCCCCCGGCTCAAGGGGGGTGAAGGTGAGCGGGTGGGCGGGGTCGAGAAGCGAGGTCCAGGCGCCATCGTCGCGGCATCGCAGCAGAATGCGGTGCAGACCGCCGTCGAGGGGCGTCCCCCGCACGAGGGGAATCTGGACGTCGCCGGCGAGGAGGTTGGCGAAGCGGCCGTCCGGGTGCCAGGTGGGTGTGAGGGGGGGATGGGGCATTGGTTATTGGTTACTGGTTACTGGTTATTGGTTACTGGTTACTGGTTATTGGTTATTGGTTACTGGTTGTGGGGGGTGTCCAGTGGGCGCGGAGGGTGTGGAGGCCGGGGGGGAGGTCGAGGCCGCCGGGCCCCGGGGGGACGGATTTGCCGTTGAGGGTGAGGGAGTCGGGGACGCCGCGGGGCGGCCAGTGGAGGCGGAGGGTGTCGGCGCGGATGGATTGGGCGTCGATATCCGCGGTGAGGGTGCGGTCCTGCAGGACGGCGGTGAGGGTGAGGGGCCCGAAGGTGGTGGGCAGGCCGGTGAGGCGTACGCCGGGGTCGGCGAGCCAGGCTTCGGGGGTGGCGGGGAAGAGGTGCAGGGAGTCGCCGTCTTCGCGGACGAGCATGCCGCGGGCGGCGCTGACGTAGCCGGCGCCGACCCAGGTGTGGGGCATGTCGCCGATGTAGCTGCCCATGCGTTCATGGCCGAGGACGACCTCGGCGAAGTGGCGCCACTCGGGCGGGCGCCGGTCGCGGAAGAGGAGGTCGTGGAGGGTGCGGGCGTCGCCGGGCCGGCCGAGGTCGATGAGGGCGAGGATGTTGCGGACTTCGTAGGGGGTGTAGCGGCCGCCCCAGCCGGGCTCGAGGCGGGCTTCGACCTGGCGGAGGTATTCGTCGTACATGGCGTCGAGGGCGCCCTCGGGGAAGAGGTCGGGCGAGACGCCGCAGGGGGCGAAGGCGATGGAGAGGGAGTTGATATCGGGGTCGCCCTTTTCGGCGGAGCCGGGGATGAAGTCGATATCGTGCGCGGCCATGGTGGCGCGGATGGATGTGCCGAGGGCGTCGTAGAGTTTGTCGTGCTCGGCCATGGCCCAGCGGGCGATGCGCGGGCGGTTGAGGAGGCGGGCGGCTTCGGCGCCGTCGCGCCAGCCTTTGAGGGCCCAGTAGTTGTCCCAGTAGGAGTGGTGGGGGGTGGAGTATCCCTCGTGACTGATGGAGGCGGGGAGGATGCCGATGTAGCGCTCGCGGTGGGGTTCGTCGCTCTGGTAGTCCGGGGCGAGGGTGCGTTCGCGGAGTTGCTGCAGGAATTCGAGGGCGCGGACGAGGGTGGGGAAGTGGCGCTGGAGGAAGGCGCGGTCGCGCGTGAACCGGTAGACTTCCATGACGGCGAAGACGAACTGGCCCTGGCTGTCGTATTCGAGGTTGGAGCCGAAGCCGTGGTAGACGGAGCCGTCGGTGTTGAGGATGGGGGGGACATGACCGTTGGTCTCGACACGGGCGGCGTACCAGTTGACGTATTCGCGGGCCTCGGGGGTCATGTTCATTTTGAGGAGGGAGGAGATGGAGATGCAGCCGTCGCGCATCCAGGCGCGGTTGTAGTTGCGGGAACCGGGCTGGATGGCGTCGCCGTCCTGGTTGACAAAGATGTACCCGATCTGGGCCTGGATGGTATCGGCGACATCCTGTTTGCCGAGGGCGAGGGGGAAGTCGGCAAAGCGTTGCCGCCAGCGGGCGAGGGTGCGGTCGCGGTGGCGGGGGAAGTCGGACGGGGCGAGGGCCTCGGGGGTCCAGGTGCGCTCGTGGGGCGGGAGGGGCGCGGCGACGCAGACGGTGCGGTTGCCGCCGGGGGCGAGATCGAGGGGATAGGCGGCGCCGGCGGAGAGCATACCGCGGGGACTGCGGGCATCGGCATTGACGGGCGGGGCGTTCTCGGCGAGGGCTTCGACGATGTCGCCCTGGACAAAGGGGACGGCGCCGAAGGTGTCCGGGGCCGGCGATAGAAAGAGGCGCGGCCCGTCATTCCACTGGAGGGCGGTCCAGGGGGGGAGGTCTGCGCGGCCGACGTGGTGGAGGGGGGCGAAGCCGCCGTGCTGCCACCTGGGGTTGACCTGGAGGGGGCGCAGGAGCAGGTGGAGCGCCCCCCGCAGCGGGGTGTCGCCGCGGTTGGTGAGGCGGTAGCGGGTGAGGGTGACGGCGCGGTCTGCGAGGTCGGCGGTGAGGGTTTCGACGTCGAGGGCGAGGCGGTCGTTCTCCCAGCGGGTGGCGGGGAGGGGAAGGGCGCCGTCGGCGAGGGCGGGGGTGATTTTTTTCATGTCGTGGTGGGTGAGGAGGTCGCCGTCGATCTCCAGCAGGGGCATGAGGCGCGGGGCCCCGGCGAAGGGCTCGAGGGATCCGAATTCATCCAGGAGGGATTCGGAGGGATGGGCGGGGAGGCCGGAGACGGTCCAGTAGACCTGTTGTTCGCGGAGGACGTCGGGGTACCAGCCCGCGGGGGCCTTGGCGGCGGCGAGTTCGTAGCGGCGGAGGGGGGTGGGGTCTTCGCCGGGCCCGCGGAGCTGGAGTTCGCGGATGGAGAACCCGCGGCCGGCGGGTTGAGGATCGCGCAGGACGAGGCGCAGGTGGCGGGCGGTCTGCTCGGGGTGCATGAAGAGGTCGAATCCGCCGCGGCCGCGGAGGAGTTCGCCGGCCCGGTTCCAGTCCTCGCCGTCCTCGGAGGTCATGAGGCGAGCGCGGCCGGGATAGCCTTCGCCCCAGTCGACGCGGAGGCCGGTGGTGCGGCGGGGGGTGGCGAGGTCGATGGCGAGAACGGCTTCGCGGGCGTCGGCGGGGGCGGTCCAGGCGGTTTGCGGGTCGCCGTCCCAGGCGCGGGCGGCCGGGGTCCCGGCGGGCGGTTCGGCGCGGAGGGTTACCTGCCGGTCCTCTCCGAGGATGTCGACTTCGTAGATGGAGTTGCCCCAGCCGGTGGCGCGTTCGAGGCAGTGTATGCGGACGTACCGGGCGGGTTGAGGCGGAAAGACGACAAGATCGAGCCCGCCGTTGGCGCTGTCGGTCCGGAAGACGCGATTCCAGTCGGAGGTGTCGGTTGCGACGGCAACGGAGTAGGCCCGGCTGTAGGCGGATTCCCACAGGATTTCCACGCCGGTGAGGGTCCGGGTGGCGCCGAGGTCGATTTGGATCCAGTGGCCGTCTTCAAAGGGGCTGCCCCAGCGGGTGGCGGGGTCGCCGTCGATGGCGAGGTCTTCCTGGATGTATTTGTTTTCGCTGGCGGACGCGCTGATGGTCCACTGGTCCTTGGGCGGAACGGCTTCTGCAGTCGCCGGGAGGGTGTGGGGGAGCAGAACGAGGGTGAAGAGTACGAGGGATGGGGGTGTCTTCATGGTATGGCCCTGGAGGGGGGGTGGTTATTGGTTACTGGTTATTGGTTACTGGTTACTGGTTAATGGTTATTGGTTGCTGGTTGCTGGTTGCTGG
>CAZCOO010000139.1:779-7731 GCA_964500395.1 uncultured Verrucomicrobiota bacterium | reverse complement strand
AACCAGAGGTTGTAGGACACGCTTCCCTCGAAGAGGGAGCGTGTGCAGCTCCGCCGGGCACAGGCTCCCCGGGGTACCGGGGAAACCTGTCCCACAAAGGGTGTCCTACAGAGGCTGCTGGGCTCAGTCCGGCTCCCTCCGTCCCCCGGTTGTAGTGTTGGCTCTGGCCCCCGCCGGGCAACGCCCGTTTGCGGGGCGCGCCCTGCCAGGACATGGATCGCGAACCTCCCTGTAGCCACGCCGTTGTACGGCGTGCTTCCCCCCGCCCCGCGCTTCAGAACGTCATCTCCCACGTCGCGGAAGGAAGGTCTCCGGTCGGCTCCCACTCGCGGGCGGGGGGCGCCGGGTGGGCGACCAGCACATCCAGGTCGTCCGTCTTTCGCAGCATTGCATACTGGTTCGCGTCCGGCTCGGTTTTCTTGCCCCACCACTCCAGATCCATCTTGGTCCCCACGATAAACAATACCCCGAGCACCACAATAAACATGCCGACCACGATCGCATCCGTGGTCGCGTCGTCGTCATCGTCCCCGGTGGTCACATTGCCCGACACCGTGGCGCTGACATTGGCCTGGGCCCGCGCGGGCGCGCCTGCGGCAACCAGCAGACACCCCGCCAGCAGTATGCACAGGCATCGAACGAAAGGGCGATGGATCCGCGGGCTCATCATGTTAAAACGCTCCGAAAAAGATACTGGTAAACGTGGTAATGGGGGCCGTTTCCCGGAAGTCATCGATCGCGCCTCGGAGATCGTGCAGCACCAGCTTGATTTCCTGGTAGACCTCGTCGTCCTGGGCGAGTTTCCCGATCGTCCCCTCTCCGTCCCGGATGTCCGCGGCGATATCCTTGACCGCGGCGGAGGCCTCCAGCAGGTTCCGGTACAGCTCGTCATCCTCCGACAGGAGCCGGCCGATCGTGCCCTCCCCGTCCACCAGCCGCCGGCTGATTTCCCGCAGATTTGCGGAGACGTGCTCGATGTCCTCGTAGACCTGGTCGTCCTGCATCAGCCTGCCCAGGGTCCCGTTGCCCTCGGCCAGGTTCGTACTGACCTGTTTCAGGCTGCGGGTGATGTCCTTCAGGTCGTTGTACACCGCATCGTCGGCCAGCAGCTTTCCGATCGTGCCCTTCCCCTCGCTGAGTCCGGCCGTCACGTCCCGCATCTGGGCCATGACCTGTTCCAGGTTCTCCAGGATCCCGCCCTCCTCCAGCGATTCCCGGACCTGGTTGATGGTCTTGCTGGCCTGGTCCACGAAATCGATCGGCGTCTCGCCCCGGACCACGGCCTCCTCCCCGATAAAGTCGTGCCCCGGCGTCCCCTGGTAGATTTCCACATGCTTTCCGCCGAGCACCGAGGATGGAATGATGCTGATTTCGTAGTCCGTGCGCAGGCGCACGTCCTTGTCCAGGGACAGGTCGAGTTCCACGCCCTCCTCCGTCAGGCGGATCTGGTCGACGGTTCCCACCTCGACCCCGCGGACCTGGACATTGTCTCCGGCCCGCAGCCCCATCACATCCTCAAAGATCACGGTCATGGGATAGGTGTCTTTGAAGATCGTGCCCGAACTCAAGATGATGGTGAAGACGCCCAGGGCGAGCAGCACCATAAACATGAACGCCCCGACCGTCACTTCCATGGTCATTTCCTGTGCCCGGCTGTTTCTCATGAGGACATCTCCTTTGCCCAGGAACCCTCTGCGGTAATGTACTGGGATTCCAGGAATTGCTGAACCGATTTTTCTTTGGATTTAATAAAGTCGCCGGGAGTGGCGATCTCCGCCATCCGCCCCCCGGCCAGCATGCCGATGCGCGTCCCGATGGCCAGGGCACTGTGCAGGTCATGGGTCACCACCACGCTGGTCACGCCGAGGGTGTCGCGCATCTCATCGATGAGCCGGTCGATGGTCCGCGAGGTCACCGGGTCGAGCCCGGAGGTCGGTTCATCGTAGAGGACAATCTGTGGCTCCATCACGATCGCCCGCGCCAGCCCCACCCGCTTCCGCATCCCGCCGGAGAGATCCGACGGGAATTTGTCGTACGCGTCTTCGATATTCACCAGCCGCAGCTTCTCCCGCACGCGCTCCTCGATCTCCGAGCGGGGCATGTCCGTGTGTTCCTGCAGGGGGAGGCCCACGTTGTCCCCCACCGACATCCACTGCATCAAGGCCGCACTCTGGAAGAGAAACCCGAACTTCATCCGCAGCCGGGCCAGCTCATCGCCGACCGCATGGCTGACCGCCTCGCCGTCCACCCGCACCACCCCCTCATCCGGGGTAAGCAACCGCACCATGTGCTTCAGGGTTACGCTCTTCCCGGTGCCCGAGGCCCCCACGATGACGAAGGTCTCATTCCCCTCGATCGTGAAACTGAGGTCGTCCAGCACCTGCTTGCCGCCGAGAAATTTGCTGACCTGGTCGAACTCGATCATTGGTAAAACATCCGCGTGACCATGTAGCCGATAATGAGAATGGTGAGAAAGGAAACGATGACCGTTTTCCGCGTGGCCTGCCCCACACCCACGGCCCCGCCGGACGCGGCAAACCCCATGTGGCAGGCAACCGTATTGATAATCACCCCGAAAATCATCGCCTTGAACAGGCCGACGTACAGATCCTTGTTCGCGGCAAATTGTGTAGCATTATCCAGGTAGGCGGTAAACGCCACCCCGAGCTGGGTATACCCCACCAGCCCTCCGCCCAGGATGCCCAGGATGTTGGTGTACACCGTGAGGATCGGCATCATCACCATCAGCGCCAGCAGGCGGGGCATGACCAGGAACCGCACCGGGTTGATCGACATCACTTCCAGCGCCGCGATTTCCTCGGAGACCGTCATGGTCCCCATCTGGGCGGCGATGGCCGAGCCCACACTGGCCGCAATGATCAGCCCGGTCATGAAGGGCCCCATCTCGCGGAGCATCACCACCGTCACCGCGGTGCCGATGTTTTCCTCCTGCCCGAACCGGCGCAGTTCGAGCCCGGTCTGCAGGGCGAGGATCATGCCCGTAAACAACGCCACCACGCTGATCACCCCCAGGCTGCGAATGCCGCTGTTGAACATCTGGTAGGCGACTTCATGCCGGCAGCGTTTTTCAAATACGCAGGGGAAGAAGCGAAAGGCCTCGCCGGTAATCATCAGGCCCCGGCCCGCATTGCGCATGGTCTGCAGGATGCGCCGCCCCAGGTCCTGGAACACGTTCCGGGTCGGCTCAAAATATTCGGGCTCTCGGGAAACGGTCGTCACTCGCGGCCTCCCAGCGGGATGTCGAAGAAATACAGGAGTTGCAGTGTACGCCGTTCCTCCTCGCGAGACCAGCCAATCAATCCCTTCAGGAGCGACCAGCTCGCCTCCTCGCCGTCGCCGCTCCTCGCCCGGTCGAAAAGAGGGAAGAGCGACATGGCCTGATCGCCCTCCGCATCCCGTCGGGCATGCCACAGCCCCCACAACAACTCCTGTTCCCGGGCCTCTCCGACCCGCTCCCAGCGGTAGAGGGTCCACAGCGGCGCGTAGTTGCGTTCGATCGCGGGGGTTTGCTTGAGCGGCCAGAGGTCCAGAAGGCGGAATCGCGCGGCGTCCTCTTCAGCCCGGTAGGAGAAGAACGGCCAGATCTTCCGGGACAGGCTGTCGGGATCGGGGTCCCCGCCCTCCGCAGGCCCGCCCCCGCGGGGCCGCGTCGTGTCGAAATAAAGAAACGGAAGCCCCAGGAACCGCTTGGTCACCGCGTCCCCCCGGTCGAAGTGCTGTCGCCAGAAAATCGGCCACAGGAAAAAGCGGCTCCAGGTCCCGTGCATCTCCTTGCTGCCCCAGAGCGGCCACAGGTAGAGTTTTTCCTGCTCGCCGGACGCATACTGAACGAAGGGCCAGGGCGCATTCACCAGGTTCATGCGCTGCCCCTTCTGCACCCGGATGAAGGGGGGCAGAACCAACCACGATTCCTGATCCTCCAGGTCGATCCGCCCAAAGAGCGGGAACAGGATGTACCCCGAACCCGACGACCCCTCGTAGTAGTATTCCGCCCGCGTCCAGAACGGCCACAGAATGAACTGTTTGAAGAACCGGTCCCGGTGTTTCGATTGCCCGTAAAACGGAAAGACCCGCCAGCGCTCAATCCCCTTCCCCTCCGTCCGGGAAAAAATGGGAAACAGCACATCCGTGGTCTCGACGTAATTCACCGAACTCCGAATCCAGAGCGGCCACAGGGCAAAGTCGATCTCGTCCCGCCCCAGGAAATCGTGGATCGAGCCCCCGAACGGAAAGACCGCCCAATAGTCCTCCCCCTGCCGGTCGCGCCCCTGGAAAAAGAACGGCAGGATCCACAGGCGGGACTGCGAATCCGAATCGCGGATATCCCGGTTCATCCCAACGGCCGTCAGGAACCACCAGAACGATTCATCCCGAAACGTGCTGCGATGGAACACCGGCCACAGCCCGTCCTGCACCGTTTTCTCCGCCTCGGGATCGACCGTGTTGCTGAAAAAGGGGCGAACCGCCCAGAACCGGCGGCCGTCCTCGTCCGTTGTGAACTCGAACAGGGGCCCCAGCACCCGGAGCCGGGTCTCGCCCGCGGGCGTCACCTGGCGGCTCGCGAGGGGCCCGGCATGGAAGGTCCCCGGCTCGTCGCCCCCGGCCCCCGATGCAATCACCGGCGCCGTCAGGAATACGAGGACAAAGGCGCCGAGCCCGACTCGCCGCCTGCCTATGGCGCCCGGCTGTCTCATCCGATACAGGACCGCACCGTGTCCGCCAGGCGCTCACAGATTCGATCGGTCGTATCCTTGTCGGGTCCTTCGACCATGACCCGGCACATGGATTGCGTCCCGGAATACCGGATGAGGACCCGCCCCTCGTCCCCGAGTTCCTTCTCCGCCTCCGTCACCGCCTCGTTCAACTCCGCCACCTCCTCGATGGGCGGCTTGCTGGCCACGTCGATATTGATCAGGCGTTGCGGAGCCAGGGACATCACCGTCGCCATCTCCGAGAGCGGCTTCCCCTGCTCCCGCATGGCCGCCAGCAGTTGCAGCGCCGCCAGGATCCCGTCTCCGGTGGTGTGGTGATCCCGGAAAATCAAGTGGCCCGAGGCCTCGCCGCCCAGCACCGCGTCCCGTTCCCGCATCATTTCCAGCACGTACCGGTCGCCCACCTTGGTCATCCCGTGCTCGATATCGAGATCCTTCATGGCCTTCTGAAACCCGAAATTGCTCATCACCGTGCTGACCACGAGGTTGTTGCGAAGCTGCTGCTTCTCCTTGTACATCTTGCCGCAGATGGCCAGCACGTGGTCGCCCGTGAGTTCCCGCCCCTGCTCGTCGACGGCGATCAGCCGGTCCCCGTCCCCGTCGAAGGCCAGCCCCACGTCCGCATTCCGGGCGCGGACCGCCTCGACCAGGTCCTCGGTGTGCTGGGAGCCGCAGTGTTCATTGATATTCGTGCCGTCGGGCTCGCAGTGAATCGCGTGCACCTCCGCGCCCAGCTCGGAGAAAATGATCGGCGCCACCTTGTAGGTCGCCCCGTTCGCGCAGTCGAGGACCAGCCTCATGCCCTCCAGCGTAAACGTATCCGGGAACGTATTCTTGCAAAACACAATGTACCGCCCCACCGCATCCTCAATGCGCCGGGCCTTCCCCACTTCCCTCGCCGTGGGGCGGATGTCCTTGATCTTGCCCGAGGTCACCAGCTCCTCGATCGCATCCTCCTCCGCATCCGGCAGTTTGAATCCGTCTCGGGAAAAGATCTTGATCCCGTTGTCCTGGTAGGGGTTGTGGCTCGCGGAGAGCATGATCCCCGCATCCGCCCGCATATTGTGCGTGAGGAAGGCCACCCCGGGGGTGGGGATCGGGCCCACCAGCAATACATCCACGCCCATACTGCAGATCCCCGCCGTCAGGGCATTTTCCAGCATATACCCGCTCAAGCGCGTATCCTTGCCGATCAGCACGCAGTGCCGGCGCGTCTCGTCCCCGTGCTGTTTGCACACGTAGGCCGTGGCGCGCCCCAGCTCCAGGACCGTCTCCGCCGTCATCGGCTCAATGTTCGCCACCCCGCGAACCCCATCCGTACCAAACATCCGTGTCATAGCCTCAGAATTCTCCACATGGTTACGCCATTCGTGCCGAAAAAGAAGATGCGTATTTGTACATCGAACCCCGCCGGGCACGCCATCCCGAAATCCGCACCCCGCCCCCGCTACCCCTCGCACACCCCCGCGACGATGGAATCCAGCCACGCCCGCCCCGCCTCGCGGGCCTCCGCGTCCAGCGCCGCGACCCGCTCCGGCACGGAGCCGGTGCCGCCGGCCTCCCACGCCGCAAAAAACGCATCCCGGGCCGCCCTGTCGACCGCCTTCGCCTCCGCCCCGCTCTCCAGCCGCGCCTTCATCGCCGGCCAGCCGTCCCGGAACGCCTCCTGGGCCGCGATCTCCGATTCGGACAGCGCCCCCTGCTCACGCCCAATCGAGACCGACCGCTCCATCTTCTCCGCCACCGCGCCCAGCCGTTTGATCCGCTCCTTCAGCACCGTCTGCAGCCGCGCCTGCGCACCCGCCAGGCACATGGCCCGGTAGGGATCCGCCTCCATCACCGGGGCGCGCACGGCCCCGTACCACGCCATCAGGGCCCGGATATTCCCGATGTAGCGCAGATTCGCCGCCACCAGCGGCTCGATCCGCCGGTAGAGGGCGGGTTCATACGGCCGTTCACTCTGCTTGCCCCCGCCCGCGGGACCCGTCACCAACTGCCCGGGCTCCCTCACGTCCCGGCGCAGGATGGTGCCCGCCGCCACGATCGTGCCGTAGGCCACCTGCCGCGGCCCCACCAGCCCCCCCTGGCCGCCGAGGAATATCGGCGGCTGATCCAGGAACACCCCGCGGGACACATCCCCCACCAGCGAGGCGGTGGCCTTGTCCCCGTGCGGGGTGAAATTAAAGTGAATGTAGGACGACCCGACCTCGCTGTGATCC
>CAZCOO010000139.1:0-769 GCA_964500395.1 uncultured Verrucomicrobiota bacterium | reverse complement strand
CCAAGCCGAACCGGAACCTCTCTTAGAACCCCGCCGCGTGCGCCGCCTCCGAGCCTTCCTCCATCAGCGTGCCGGGCCGGATATGCGCCGAACTCCCCACCGACGCCCCATCCAGGAACGTCGCCCCGGAATAAAACCCGCCCTTCAGCGCCGCCCCGTACCCGAGCTGGCAATCCTGAACCGTCGCCGGCGCCTCCGCCCCGATCTCGCTCTCCGGACCGACCGAGACCGACTCCCCCAACAGCCGGGTCCCCGGATGCAGCACCGCGCCCGGCCCGATGCGCTCCGGATCGACCTCCTCCCCCACATACACCGCCCCCGGGTCCGGCATCACCACCCCGCGATCCAAAAGGGACTTCCTTCGCTTGGTCAACGCATCCGACATCCCGCACCTCCTCCTACTTCAACAGCATGCCGATGATGATCCCCACCACCACGAATCCCAGATAGACCAGCGCGGCCATGGCCTTCACCGAGTCCAGCACCAGATCCACCGAAATGCTGCCCCGGTTCACCATCAGCACCACCACCGTCAACCCGATCAACACCAATGCGGACGTCGTCCTGCGATTCATAGCGCTCCCTTTCGTTGTGCAGCCAACATGGAACGCGCATCATAGCCCCCGCCCCCCGCCCCTGCCAACCGGGAATCGCCGGCCCCAGAAAGCCCCGTCCCGTATCCTCACTTGCCCCTGGAGGCGGATCACGGAGCTCAGAACCGGTCCTTTCGCCGGCGGAGTTCGGCGAAGACGTCGGCGGCGGGGGCATC
>CAZCOO010000138.1:0-7741 GCA_964500395.1 uncultured Verrucomicrobiota bacterium | reverse complement strand
CGCATGAAGGTGGCTACTGGGCGAAAAGCCGTTTCCGAAGGCCGTGTGCACCCGCATGAAGAGGTGAAATCCCGGTTTAGCCGATGAAGCGGATTGTCTGGTCAGATCCGGCCCTGTCAGATTTGGACTCCATTCACCACTATATCGCACGGGATTCGGAGATTTATGCCGACGCCGTGGTACTTGATATTCTCGAGTCCGTCGAGCGCCTGCTGGATTACCCTCGTTCCGGCAGAGCGGTGCCTGAATTGGAAGACGGGATGGTCCGAGAAACAGTCGTTGGTAATTACCGGGTTATGTACAGCGCAGAGGGCGAAACGATCAATATTCTGACCGTCCTTCATGGAGCACGAAAATTTCCCGCATGAATGCCTGGCGAACCCGTCCATCCATCGTACGGGCTGAAGCCCGCCGATGATGGCTTTGTTCTGTGAGAGAAGATAAGATGAAAACACTCATCAGCGGCACAGCGGTTGATCAACAGCGTACACATCGGTACGCGAGCAATACCTGTTCACATATCGGGCGACCCCTTTTCCCCTTTTCCGCAATGAGAGCTGGGAAGCGGGGTTTGCGCATCCTCCAGTAACAGTGTACGGCGTTCAGACGGGCTCGCCGAACACCAGGGAGGGATATCGCTGAAACGATCCGTGCGTTTGAGCCACCAGGGGAATGGTGTCGGGCGGAGCGATCCCCTTTTCGTCGAATAGGGTAATTCGATTCTCTTCGGGATCCAGCCACCCGGCCGGTATCCAGTACAGGGTTTGCGGACCGGGATGCCAGTAGCGGGTCAACAGGTTCCCGTTTAGCCAGAGGCGTCCCACGGATTGCGCACGAAGGTCGATGAGGACGCCCCCCTCCGGACGAGCCTGGAGGGTAAAGGTGGATTGGAACCACGCCGGGAATTGCTTCTGTACCGGCTGCTGTGCGGTGGATGCGGGCTCGCCGAGGGGGGCAAAGGTAAGTGCATCCGGGGAAAGCGGACGGAGATCGGCAGCCAGCACCACGGCCGTTGGGTCAAAGGCGTTTACCGACTCCGGCCCGGTGAACGCGATCGCCAGGACATCTCCATGGTCGGGTGTCAGTTCGGTATTCCATGCGCGTCCGGTGGATGCATGGATGAGGTCCTGATTCAGGAATACGAAAAACGGGGCGGCCTGGACCGGCACGGCAATGTGTAACGCTTCGGTAGAGGGCAGAACGGTGGATAGTGGATAAAGATCCACCGTACTTTCAAAATCGATGTGAGCATTCTGAATCATGTTGGAGGCCAGCCAGGCGTCGAGGTCACTGCGGTCAAGGGTCAACGGTTCTCCTTCTGTCCAGTCCGGAGTCAGGGGCCGGACGAGAACGGGCGCTCCTTCGAATCCTTTGCCATCGGCCCGCTGGTAGCAGGCGGTATCATGGCCCCAGTTTCCAACGAGAAGATCGATCCTGTTCGGACCTGTCTGGAGGTTGATTGCAGTGGGGTTGCTGGATGCCTGTTGGTCCGCCCCCTGGAGTCCGCAGAGCGCACC
Organism: uncultured Verrucomicrobiota bacterium; assembly: GCA_964500395.1. Taxonomy (GTDB): domain Bacteria; phylum Verrucomicrobiota; class Kiritimatiellia; order CAZCOO01; family CAZCOO01; genus CAZCOO01. Next base: position 6,224 of record CAZCOO010000138.1, on the reverse strand, counting down.
ATTGACGATGACGTGAGCCCGGTCTTGAAGACCCCGTAAATACAGATGCGTCGTTTCGTCGCTTTCCGCCTGAATTTCGAACGAAAAGATTCCTTGTTCATAGGCGGCGTTCAACGCTTCCAGAGGAGCAAAATCATCAATGGGTTCCGGCGATGGTGCGTTGGCGTCCGGGTGAAATCCAATCGCGTTCCAGTCCGTCCAGGTCGCCTTGATGGGCTGAGGGGCTTCGGGTGCGGCTTCCAGGATGCCGCCTTTTTGAGAATCGTTCTCAGCGAAGCGAAGGGCTTGGGTGTGTGTAAACAGCCAGAGGCGCACTCCGGGTCCCCACTCGTAGTGGATGGGTTCGGATTCGTCCGTTCCGGGAAAGGTGAGCGTCCGGGTCGATTCGTTGATGGAAAGATCGGCAGACTGCCCGGGAAGATCATACAGAAATAATTCATAGCCTGTATCGGTTTCTCGGGTATGAAAAAGCTGGGGTTCGCAGAAGTCGATATGGAGTTCGGGAGTCAGGTGGTAGCCGACTGGAAGAATCCGTACATGAAGGTGATCGGCAAACCGGGCCTTCATGTGGCGCCAGCGTCCGAAGATGAGAGGAACGGTTTCCTTTTCCGGCGGGGAATCAATGGTTTTGAAAACAAAGACGAGGTCGCCACGGGGTGTCTGACGGGTAATGGCATGGGGGTGGCCATGGACATACACCGCTTCGCAGGGGCGTTCACTTTCCGCCAGGTCCTGTGCGAACAGGCGTTCAAGGCGATGCGCGAGGCGGGCAAAGTAGTATTTATCGCTGCGTCCGCCACCCTCGGTGATCGGCGCAGAAAAATCGTACGACGCGGTGATGAACTCGCCGGCCGCTACGCGTGCCCCCCAGTTTGCGAAATTGGTTCCCCCGGCAAACATGTAGGCGTTGGTCATCGCCCCGCGGGAGAGGTAGCGGAGTCGGTTCAGAAAGTAATCGGTCTCATCGAGATGATGTGTGTCACGTGGTTTGGCGGTGGTCGTAAACCAGCCGCAGTGGAATTCTGCGGCAAACAGGGGCTGGTCGGGGAACTCGCGGCGCATGCGCTGAAAATTTGCCGGATAATTCCACCCGCCATTGATGGTATGGAGCGTGGGCGGGGTATTGTAGAGCATGTTGCAATCGGTCAGCGGCACGGTCGCCCCGGCCTGCAGCATCAATTCGCGAATTTCATCGAGATAACGGAGCCCCTCCGGATGGGACATCCAGTATTCGTTTTCCGCCTGGATGAGAATGATCGGCCCGTCCGGACCGACTCCGCGCTGAAAGGAGCCGAGCACCCGAAACACCTCGTTTACGTAGCGCGCAACCGGCTCCATGAAACGCGGATCGGGGCTGCGCAGCAGGGCCCCGGCTTCCAACAGCCAGGCGGGAAGGCCGCCGAAGTCCCATTCAGCACAAATATACGGCCCGGGCCGAAGGAACACATACAGATTTCGATCACGGCACAGATCGAGAAAGCGGGGGTAGTCATTGATACCGGACCAGTCAAATATCCCCGGTTCCGGCTCGAGCAAATTCCAGGGCAGATACAGTTCAATGCAGTTCAGATGAGCATCACAACAGGTATCCAGGCGATCCGCCCACTCCTCCGGAGGAATCCGAAAAGGGTGCAGGGTGCCGGAAATCAACCACACCCGCTCGCCGTCGATCAGGAAACTTTTGCCATCATACGAAACGGGAGAGAGGTTTTGTTCGGGGGTCACGGGCATCAGGACGGATCGGGAATCGCGTTTTGTGCTTTGGGAACGAAGATCGGGGTCGGGGTTGTGCGGGGAGCGGACATGGGGATGGTAATGGAAAAATGCGCGGCGGATGTCAAGGCGAAGCTGTCGTCCCTCCCTCGGAAGACGCGGATGAACACGGATTCCGCTGAAGTGTTTTTCCCTACCCCGCCGCCTCTTCGATCGGAAACAGAATCAGCCGGACAGTCTCGCACCTGTGCTCTCAGGATCTGTTCATTTTGTGAGGCTTCGGTAGAGGGCGGCCCACGCCTCGACCGTACGGGCGATATGGAACTCGGTCCGGATGCGTTCAGCGGCCGCGGCGCCCATGCGGCGGCGCAGCGCCGCATCCGCGGCCAGACGGCGAATGGCTTCGGCAATCGCCTCTGCATTCCGCGGCGGCACGACGAGGCCCGATACCCCATCCTGCACCAGCTCCGGCATCCCCCCCACCCTCGTCACCACCCCCGGCACGCCCTGGGCCATGGCCTCGATCATGGCGCGGGGCAGGCCCTCCCGCTCCACGCTGCACATGGCTGCGGCGTCGCACTGGCCCAGGATTGCGGGGGCATCCGCGCGATAGCCGAGCAGGTGGACGCGGTCGCGGGTGTGCGGCGCGTCCGCCAGTCGCCGGATCCGGGCATCGCGCACCTCGCCGATGAGAAGAAGCGCCGCGGGCAGATCCGGCGGCAGGTGGTCCAGCGACCGGATCAAATACTCGATCCCCTTCACGGGGCGGAGGGCGGCGGCGCACCCCACCAGAAACCGGTCGTTTGGGATGCCGAGATCGGCGCGGGTCGGTCCGGCCTCCCCGCGGTACCACGCCGGATCGTGCCCCTTGTAGATCGTCACCAGCCGGTCGGGGGGGAGACCCTTTTCCAGCAGGTATTGCCGGACGGCCTCGGATACGCAGACAATCCGGTCCAGGGCGGGGTGGAAATAGGTGAGCCAGGAGGCGGGGTCCAGTCGGTGCAGGTGTCCCATGGTCCCCCGGTAGGCGACCCGGGCAAGGGGGAGGCCGCGCGCCGCCAGCAGGCCGTTCGCCAGCGGCCGGTTGACCAGTCCGTGCAGAAGATCGAAGCCGCCTTGCCGCAGCCGTTGCCGTACCGAGGCCGCGGCGCGGAGATCCATCCGGCTGCGAAACACCACTGCCTCCGCCGACAGCCCCGCTTCCTGTACGGCCTCCCACGAGGGCCCCTCAGGATTCATCATGATGTGCAGGTCGATGCCCGACCGGTGCAGATCGGTGAGGATCCGTTGCTCGCAACGGTCGAGGTGGTTGGCGAGAATCAGCGCGCGCATCGTCGGTCGGGCCCGGCGGCGGAGAGGCTAGGCCAGGGACAGGTGGAGAAGGGGTTTGTAGATCAGGTTTCGCTTTGTCCGCGCCCAGGAGGGTTCCTTCGCGAGCGGGCGGTGGGGCAACTGCCTGCGGAACCTCTCGACATCCTCCGACAGGGCCGGACCGTACGCGGCCTGCTGCCGGGGGTACAGGGTGTGGACGGCGTATTGGTACACCTTCATGTCTGCGGCGTTGGCCTTTTCCATCATCGCCCGCAGATCGGGGTCTTCGAAAATGGGAAGGGCCGGCCGGCCCCGGCATCGATTGCAGGCTTCATAGGTATAATGAAGATCGGGATGGTTGAGCCACTGGGCCATCATGACAAAGGATTCATCGAACCGCTCCGTGAGGCCGACAAACTCGATATTCGACTCCATGGCGGCGATGGCATCATCGGGGTCTTCAGAGCCCCCGAGCCATTGCGTCTGGACATTCCGGCGCATGGGCAGGGCACAAAACCGCTGGAAATCGCGCGCGGTGCATTGATCCAGCCGGCGGCGCATGCAGTGGAAGAAATTCGAGGCAAAGCGGCGGTAGGGATGCCGCAGAAACGTGAAAAAGCGCAGGCGCGGCTCTTCGTCCCCGAGGTCCGTGAAGCAGGTGACCCGGTGGCCGCAGATCCCGGCCAGGGAGGGATAGATCTTCCGCACCCGGCGCAGGTCGACTCCCTCGAGCCATTCGTGCGCGGTCCGCTTGTGCAGGGGGGGGCGCAAATCGCAGTGGCGCGGACCGAAACTGGCCCTCAGCACTCTGCGCACGGTCGACCCGGCGGTTTTGGGAATATGGATAAAGGCGTACATACGGTCTTCCACTCAAAGCCGGGTATTCAACAGGCTCGTCCCCGGCTTGGCCAGCACAAACCGAATCCACACGACGGTGCGAAATCCCTTTTCTCGAACGAATCTCCCCTCTACAGTCGGGGAGTTCTGCATCAGCACCCGGCCGCCCTCGCGGCGCCAAGAGAAGGAGACCCCCATGAGCAGTGCCCTGAATCCTTTTGACATCGCACAGGCCCAGTTTGACGAGGCCGCGGAGCTTCTCGGGCTCGACCCCGGGATGCGGGAGATCCTGCGGTGGCCGCGGCGCGAATACCGGTTCACCATTCCGGTGAAGATGGAGGAAGGCGGCACACGCATATTCCACGGGTACCGGGTTCAGTACAACGATGCGCGCGGCCCCTGCAAGGGCGGCCTCCGCTGGCACCCGGACGAAACCATGGATACGGTGCGGGCCCTCTCCGCCTGGATGACCTGGAAGACCGCCGTGGTCGACGTTCCGCTGGGCGGCGGCAAAGGAGGCATCACCTGCAACCCGAAAGAACTCTCCGTCGGGGAGCGGGAGCAGCTCGCCCGCGGCTGGATGCGGGTCATGGCCCGGGAACTCGGGGAACACCGCGACGTCCCCGCCCCCGATGTCTACACGACCCCGCAAATCATGGCCTGGATGATGGATGAATTCGAAACCATCACCGGCCGGTCACATCCCGCGGTCATCACAGGGAAACCCATCCCGCTGGGCGGCTCTCAGGGGCGCGGCGATGCCACTGCCCGGGGGGGCATTTATGCCGTGCGCGAGGCCTGCCGGGTCCGCGGGGTCGATCCTGCCGGATCCTACGCCGTTCAGGGCTTCGGCAATGCCGGGCAGTACGCAGCCCTGCTGCACCAGGAAGTGCTGGGCGGGGGCAAACTGGTCGCTGTGTCGGACACCAGCGGCGCCCTCTATTGCGAGGACGGATTCGACCCCCGGGCGCTCGTCGACCACAAGCTGAAAACCGGGTCCATCACCGGGTTTGCCGGGGCGGACGAAATCGATCCGGAAAAGCTCCTCGAACTGGATGTGAATATCCTGTACCCCTGCGCCCTGGAGAATGTCATTACCGGTCAGAATGCAGAGAATATCCGGGCGGACATCGTCTGCGAACTCGCCAACGGACCCACCACCCCGGAGGCCGACCGGATCCTCCACCGGAACGGCATTCACGTGATCCCGGACTTCCTGGCCAACGCCGGCGGCGTGACGGTCAGCTATTTCGAACAGGTCCAGGGAACCTACAATTATTACTGGAGTCTGGAAGAAATTCACGAACAGCTTGACATGAGGATGACTCGGGCTTATGAAGAAGTAAGAACGATGAGGGATGATCGTGATGTTCACATGCGTCTCGCAGCATACCTCGTCGCTGTTGCCCGCGTGGCGGAGGCCGTTCACCTCCGCGGGTGGGTATGAAAATTTAGCGATCAGGTCCTGATCCGCGTCACCCCCCCTCCAGCGACTCGTCCCCGCGAGTCGCCCCCGGCGCGTGTCAGGACCTCCCCCCAGGGCCCCGTTGCGATCCCCGCAGCGGGGCCCTCTGGGTTTTCGGGCATCCCGTCGGGGAGCGGGTTCAGGATTCTGCGCGGGCCATGGTCCGGAGGACTTTGGGGGGCAGCAGCCACTGCAATTGTCCGGCGCCGGCCTGCAGGGGGCCGCGGTCCCACGCCACCGAGCAGACCGCCGCTTTGCGAAATCGAATGGCCACGGACGGCTCGGCGGTCAGAAGGAACCCCGTCAGCTCCTCCACATCCGGCATATGCCCGACGAGCATCAGGGGCGTGTGAGCTTGCGTATTGATCCATTTCACGAGGCGTCGGCAAGACCCGCCCGGGGCCAGCAGTGTCTGCTCCACAACGGGGGCAGTTCCGCCCAGGACCTGGGCAAAGATCTCCGCCGTCTCCCTGGCCCGCACGAGGGGGCTCGTTGCGATGGACTGCGGCGTGACGCCGAGCGTCTTCAATCCCAGGGCCGCCGCTCGCGTCTTCTCACGCCCCTCCTCTGAAAGCATCCGGTCCGCATCGCGCCGGACTCCCTGTTCGCCCGTATTCACGGCGGGCCCGTGCCGTACGATCAACAATTCCTTCATGGTCCATCCTCCTTGCAGGTTGGTGTATGACGCTAGGCCCGGGATCCCCGCCCGTCAATCCGAGCGGATATCGGAGCTATCCGCATCCGGACCGGGAGGGACGGCGGCCTCGCCGTCCGTTTCCCGTTTCCGGCAACCGGCCTTTCCTGCCCGGCCGAGCCGTTCTCTGAGCCAGGCATACCCCCGCACCTGCCGCCTCCCACCCCACCCGTCCTGAGCCCCTCAATACCCCAGGTCCGGCTC
>CAZCOO010000137.1:6709-7851 GCA_964500395.1 uncultured Verrucomicrobiota bacterium | reverse complement strand
TGGGGTCAGCCCTTGATAATTGACTTTACAAGCGGTGATTGACCATGCCAAAGTGCGGGCATGGCACGACAGCTGCGAGTTGAGTATCCGGGAGCGATCTATCACGTCACCTGTCGGATGATAGGGGATTGGCGAACCGAGAAGACGTTCCTGTTTAAGGACGATTCCGACCGCGAACGCTTTCTTGACCGTCTGGGCAAACGCGTCGAACAGTTCAACATTCGCCTGTACCTGTTCGTCTGCATGACGAACCACTTCCACCTGGTTTTCGAAACACCGGAGGCGAACTGCTCGAAGTTCATGCAGTCGCTCTCCACGGCCTACACGGTCTACTACAACCTGCGCCACGGTCGTCACGGTCATCTTCTCGATGGACGCTACAAAGCCAAACTGGTCGAAGGCGACCCGACTTCGCCAAGGCGGGCAGGCGACTACCTTCTGGCGCTCTCACGATACGTTCACCTGAACCCGGTATGCATCGGCTCGATGAAGGGCAAGCCGATCAAGGAGCGAATCCAGGCGCTACGCGCGTACCGGTGGAGCAGCTACCCGAGCTACATCGGCAGACGCAAAGCGCTCGACTTTGTTGAATACGGCCCGCTGCTTGCCGAGATGCACGGCAAACGGCGGGAGTGGCCGAAACGCTACCGCGAGTTCGTCGAGAGCGGCTTGGCTGAATCCGACGAGGATTTCAAGGCGGCACTGAAGGAGTCGCCGCGCTGCATCGGCAGCGACGGCTTCCGTGCGTGGATCGACGAGCTGTATCAGAAACGCCTCGAGACGCACACGCGGCCCGAAGACGTATCCTTCCGGCATATCAGCGAGCCGCTGCCGGTTGAGTATGTGCTTGGCGTTCTGGCGGAGGTATTCGAGGTGGAGGTATCCGAATTCAGTCGACGTCGACACGCCAGCGCTTTGCGTGCGGTTGCCTCGAAGCTGCTGATTCGTTACAGCGGCCAGACTCAGCGTGATGTTGCCGACTTGCTGAGCATAGGCAGTGGGTCGGCGGTATGTAATCAGCTCAAGGCATTGCCTGGCAAGGTAGCGAAAGACCGGAGCCTCCAGCGAAAGATGAAGAGAGCCCAAGACGCGCTTGCCAAAGCGAAGAGCGAGAGAGCGGCGGGCTTCGCATGATCGCTAAT
>CAZCOO010000137.1:0-6609 GCA_964500395.1 uncultured Verrucomicrobiota bacterium | reverse complement strand
ACGCGCTTGCCAAAGCGAAGAGCGAGAGAGCGGCGGGCTTCGCATGATCGCTAATATTGATTCAAAAGGGCTGACCCCGACGACTGAGTCGAGGTCGAAAAGCAGGTCCAAGGGTTGGAGGCGGGTGGTTATTCCATTACTTCGGCCATGCGCCGGATCTGGCCGAGGTAGCGGGCGACGTGGGGTTGGTCTTCGAAGGTGAGGGAGGATTCGAGCAGGGAGGCGGCCACGGCGTACCGTTCGCGCTCCACTTCGATCTGTGCCTGCCGGACGAGGGCGTCGGCTTCGAAGCCCTCGACCCGGGCGGCGCGCTCGCAGACCATGACGGCTTCTTCCAGCCGGCCGGCGGCCTGGTAGAGTTCGGCCAGGAGCAGCAGGGTTTGACCGTCCAGGGGGTCGAGGCGGAGGACCTGGCGGCAGAGTTCGATGGCTTTTTCAGGGTGCCGGTTCTGTCGGGCGAGCTCTGCCTTGAGGCGCAGCAGGGAGGTCTCCCAGTGCGGGTCCTGAGGGGCGGAGGGTTTGCGGAGCTGTTTTTCGGCGCGGGCGATCATGGCCCGGGCGCCGTCCGCATCGCCGACCAGCAGGAAGCCCTCGATGGCACGCAGAAGGCGCCGGACGGATGGATCGGCCCCCTGGAAGGCGGCCTGGTAGGCCTCGAGGGCGTCGGCGGGTTGATCCCGGTTCAGGAAGAGGTCTCCGAGGGTGGCGAGCATGTCTGCATCGGCGGCCTCGAGGCGGCGGGCGGTGGCGATGGCCTGTATGGCGGCGTCTTCGTTCCCGGTGGCGAGATGGGCGTTGGCGCGCAGCGACCAGAGTTCGGCCCGGGCGGGTTCGGTGGCCAGGATTTCCTTTACGAGGGCGAGTCCTTCGCGGTAGCGCTCCTGCTGGAGGAGGGCCTTGGCCAGGCCGTTGCGGGCGTCGGCATCGTCCGGGCGCAGCAGGAGGCACTGGCGGTAGGCGGTTTCGGCGGAGACGGGGGCGCCGTCCATGAGCAGGGCATGGCCGAGGAGGAGCAGGATGCCGGCATCGGCCCGCCCGTGGGCGACCAGGTCCCGGTAGAGCAGGATGGTGTCGCGGGGGCGGTCCTGCATGAGGTAGATGCGGCCCAGGTTCCGAGCGGCGCTGCGAAAGCCGGGCATTTTCTGTAGCGCGTTCCGGTAGGCGGCGGCGGCCTGGTCGAGGCGGTCGTTCTGGAAGTGGATGTTGCCGATGGCAAAATCGAGGGCCGGGCTTGCCTCTTCCAGGGGCTGGGCCTGCAGCATTTCGATGGCGCGCGGGGCGTTGGTCGCGGCCACGTCCATTGCGGCCTCGAGGCGCTCGTGCTCGGCGCGGGTGACGGTGGGCTCAAACGGACGGGTGCGGGGTTGCTCCCCGGGATCGTCCGCGGCGGGGGCGGGCCCGGCCAGGACGAGCGCCGCGAGGGCGATCGCGATGAGGGGCGCCGGGTGGCGGGCGGATCCGGCCCGGGTGCGGGGAGGGGTCGCGTTCTGGGTGAGGTATTTCATGGTTGTGTTCCCTGTGGTTCAGTCCAATTGGAAATTCACTTTTTGCCGGACGCGGGTGGCGACGGCGCGGCCGCCTTTTTTGCCGGGGGTAAAGCGCCATCGCCGGATGGCGCGGATGGCCGCTTCGGTGAACACGTCCCCGGGCCGGGAGGAGACGACCTCGATTTGCCGGGGGGCGCCGTCGGCGGCCACGACAAACTCCACCACGACGTTGCCTTCAATTTTCCGCATTCGGGCCTGGGGCGGGTAGATCGGCTTGAGGCGGGCCAGGGGCCGCGGCGGTTCGTCGAGGTCGCCGATTTCGAAGACCATGTGCCGGATTTCATCGCCGAGGGTTTCGGCGGAGACGTCGAAGTTGAGGGTGAAATCGCCGCTGATGTCTCCGAGGGCCATCTGCAGATTCATGGCCGCCTGCAGGGGTTGGAGGCGGCGGCGCTGTTGCTGCAGCTCGGGCGTGGGGGTGTCGGGTTTCCGGGGGGCGGTCTTTTTGGGTTCCGGCGGCGGGGGCGGCGGGGGCGGAGGCAGCTTCGCGGTATCCACCGAGCGGAGGGTCGTGTCTTTCTCCGGGGGTGCCGACAACATTTCCAGGGTGGGCAGCAGCAGGTACAGGCCGAGGGTCACGGTTCCGGCCAGGACAACCGACCGCCACGTCCAGCGGGGGGTGGACGCCTGGAGGGGGGATGTGTCGGGGGGTGGGGTCATGGGTCCTGGGTTATTGACCATCCGTTTCCGCTGCGATGCTGACCTGTTTTGCGCCGGCGAGTTTGCATTCGTCGATGAGGTCTACGAGCGGGGCGGTGCGGGCGTTGCCGTCGGCCAGGATGATGACGGGGACGTCCTTGCGGCGGAGCTGGCGGGCGACGACGCCGCGGACGCCGCTGAGCCCGATTTCGCGCCCGCCGAAGACCACGTTGCCGTCTTTGGTGAGGGCGATGAGGATGCTTTGCTTGTCGAGGTCTTCCGCGCTGGCGGCCTGCGGTTTCCGGACCTCCACGCCGGTCTCCTCCACGAAGACCGTGGTTACGATGAAGAAGATGAGCAGGAGGAAGACGCAGTCGATGAGCGGGGACATGTTGATATCCACGCCCCGCTCCGCTTCTTCATGTATCGTCACGCGTTTCATGGGTTATGCGTCCATCGTCTGGGGGGCTCCCGGCACTTTATTCGATTCCAGGATCTGGAGGGTGTGGGTGCGGCACTGGGCCATGACGACCTGGGTGTTGCGCAGCATGCGCTGCAGGCGGGTGATGCCGAAGACGCCGGGCAGGGCGACGAGCAGGCCGAACTGCGTGGTGATGAGCGCGCGGCTGATCCCGGCGGATACGCGGGTGCCGGTTTCGCCGGCGACCGCGGCGACGGCGTCGAAGGTCTCGATCATGCCCATGACGGTGCCGAGCAGGCCGAGCAGCGGGGCCACGGTGGTCAGGGCGGCGAGGACCACTACGTCTTTGCGCAGGAGGCGGAGGGCTTCGTTTTCCCGGGCGAGAAAGGCCTGCCGGGGCGATGCGGCGCGGTGTGTCGCGTCCTCCACGGCGGAGCGGGTCACGGCGGCGACGGCGCCGGGCCGGCCGGCGAGGCCCCGGAGGATCTCGCGGGGGGTGTGCCCGAGGGTGCCGCGGTCCAGCGCGTGCTCCAGGCCGGCGCCCTCGCGCAGGGTGCGGGCGAGGGCGTCCCGGGACCGCAGAAAGTATCCCCAGATGCCCGCGCAGACGAGGGCGATGGGGAGCAGCAGCGGGCCGCCGGACTGCCAGTAGCTCCAGGTCTGGTGCCACCAGCCGCTCATGCCGTCTCGCCCTGCCCTTTGATGCGGTTGACGATGCGGACGGCCTCGCTTTCGAGGGTGCCGACGATGCCGCGGGCCCGGCGGGCGAGAAAGGCGTGCGCGAGCAGCACGGGAATCGCGATGGCCAGGCCGACCATGGTGGTGACGAGGGCTTCGGAAATGCCGCCGGAGAGGAGCTTCGCATCCCCGGAGCCGAAGACGGTGACGAGTTGAAAGGTGTGGATCATGCCGGTGACGGTTCCCAGCAGGCCCAGCAGGGGAGCGATGCCGCCCAGGACGGCGAGCGTCCCCAGGTGCCGCTCCAGGCGGGGCAGGCAGGCGAGGACCTGCTCGTGCATGAGTTCCTCGAGGTGGTCTCGGGAGGCGGTGCGGTGTTCGACGGCTTCGCGCACGAGCGATCGCAGGGGCTCCCGGATCGCCTCGGCCTGCCGGCGGGCGGAGGCGGCATCGCCCGCGTGTACGGAGTCGAGCACGGCCGCGATTCGTTTGTCGTGCCGGACGCGGATGCGGCCGAGCTGCACTGTTTTGTAGAGGGTCAGCAGGGCGGCGGCGAGCGCCACGGCCAGGAGGGGGTAGATGACAAAGCCGCCCTGTTTCAACTGCTCCAGGAGGGTTGGCCGGGCGTCCTGGACCTTGATGGCGTCCCCGCCGGTCACATCGAGGGGGACGGGGGCGGCGCCGGTTTCGACCAGGCGGCGGATGGCGGAGCGCTCGGCTTCGCTGAAGTTGGCGTAGATGCCGGGTTCGGCGGCGCCGAAGCGGGTGACGGCCAGGCCGGCGGGTCCGCCGTCCGCGGCGGCAAACCAGGCCGCGGGGCCGAGCACGGCAAAGCGTCCGCCCTGCTCGATTCCGTCGGCATCGAGGGCCGCGCCCTCAAAGCGGTACCCGCCGAGCCGCTCGGCATTGAATTCGGCGGAGAGATCGAGAAGCCGCCCGATGTCCCCGGCCAGCCCGGCCAGGGAATCCTTCCCGGCGAGGGCGGTTTGCAGGGGGCGGAGCCGGTGGAGGAGCCGGCCGGTTTCCGCTGCTGCGACGCGGGTTTCCATGGCGCGGGCGTATTCGGCGAAGAGCGACTGCAGGAACCGGCCCTGGTCCTCGATGGCCGCGGCCTCGGCCCGGAGCGCGGCCTGCTCCTGCTCGCCCTGGCGGCGGATGCGGCGGATGCGTTCGACCTCGGCTCGTCGTTGCTTGACGGTGTTTTGCAGGGACTCCAGGCGCTCCGCCAGCGGGCGGCGCTGCTCGGCGATGTCGGCGCGCAGCTCGGTGAGTGTTTCCGTGGCGCGTTCGATATCGGCCCGGGTGCGGAGAATCGCGTCCTGGAGAGCGGCCGACCCCGAGCGCTCGGGGCCGGCGGCCCCGGCGGTTGCCGCCAGGCAGGCGAGGAGACAAAGGATTTGGAGAGACCTCAAGGCTGCACCTCCCCGGAGGTTTCCACGGGCAGGGAGACCATGCGGGCCGTCTCCCGTTGTTGAAACACGTCGATGGCCAGGCGGATGGCGTCGGCCTGCGGATCCGCGCGGGTCCACGTCCAGCCGTTCTCGCCGGGGGTTCCGACGGCGGCCCAATCGTCGCCCGGGGAGACGGCGAAGCCCCGGGCGAGCCCGGCGTAGAGCACATCCACCTGCCGGCGGACGCCTTCCACCTCGAGCATTTCGCGCACGACGTGGAAGCGGTTCTGGAGCGACTCGATCTGTGAATAGAGGGCCGCGACGGTCCGGCCCCGCTTGCTCAGCGAGAGGGACTCGGCCTCGTCCCGGTCCGCGGGCAGGCTGCGAAAGGCGGCGGCCAGGGATGTCCGCAGGCTCGCGGGCACGGTATCGCGCCACCGGCGCAGATCCGCCTCGGCCCGCTCCAGCACCGTGCGCACCTCCTGCAGCTCGGCCTCGATGGCCTCTTTGCGGGCGAGCGCGTCCGCCCGCTCCCGCTCGACGGAGCTGGTGAAGGCGTCGGCCTCGTCGATCTCGGCCTGCAGGGATTCCGCCTCTTGTCGCAGGAGGCGGATTTCTTCGTTCCACTGTCTCCGCTTTTCGTCCCAGGATCGTTGTTCGTCGGCGATTTCGGTTTTGAGGTCGAGCCATTCGCCCACCAGTCCGTCGAGGGTGTCGAGGTCCGGCTTCGGGGAGCCGGGGGATTGCGCCGGGGCTGTCCATCCCGCGGCCGAGAGCATGAGGATGGTGATCCCCCAGTGGGCGGCCCGGCGGGCCAGGCGGGGGGAGAGGTGCAGCATGGGGATGTCCCGGTCCGGGGCGCGGGTGGCCTCCACGAACCGCGCCCACCAGGCGCTCGCGGAGGGGCGGGCCCGCTTCACCATGCGGTAATGGTCGTGTTTCGCGTGGCAACAGCCGATCGGACGCAACCGGACGGCGTGGCCGCGCTCGACCATGCCGTTCAGGATGTGCCGGGCCGTGGAGACCGGGATGTGCAGGGCGCGGGCCGCCTCCTCGGCGCGGATGGCATTCCGGGTGCCGGCGTAGCGAACGAGCCGATCGGCCATCGATTCGGCGCCTGGGATTGAGTTCATCGGGTTTTCTCCTTCCTGGCTTGGGACGCTCCCCGCGAGGGGTCAGCAGGCGGCGGGGGAGATCCTCCCGGCGTCCAGGGTTTCAAAACAGTATTTACATATTCATCGGCGGCCAGGTCCAGCGCCGCGTGCCGCAGCAGCACGGACTCATGCCGGGGCTCCACGACCAAGACGGTCGGGACGCCCTCGACCTCAAACCGGCGGGCCAGCCTTTTGTACTGCAGCGTCAGCAGGCGGGGCTGCCGCTTTTGTCTCAACGATTCCAAGCGTACCGGGATAAAGGCCGAAGACAAAACATCTTTACCCCGCGGGTCGCTCAGGACCTCTTCCTCCAGACACTCGCACAAGGCACACCAGCCCGGTCCCGTGAACAGGATGTACAGCGGTTTGTCCTGCTCGAGGGCGTCCCGGCGGGCGGCCTCATAGTCCGTCCGCCAAACCGCGTCACCCGCCCCCGCCGAAGCGGGGAGCGGGGACACGGCCAGGAACCCCACCAGGAGGATGAGGAATTTGTTTCTATCGCGTCTACTCATTTAGAATCGCGTCTTAGCCATCAGTTTGATGTTTCGCCCCGGACGGTCGCTGATTCCGAAGGCCTGCCAGGCCGCCGAGATGTGTTCCTGATAGGACTCATCGGTGACGTTTTCGACGGATGTGACGAGGCTCCAGGATTCCCCGATATCGAAGCCGAGCCGAACGTCACCGCGGGTGTACCCGTCGGTTTGGCGTTCGTTGGCGGCGACGCGATCCTGGTCCGCCGCTGTGAGGCCGGCAACCTCTGCCCAGAGGCGGTGATCCCC
>CAZCOO010000136.1:450-7899 GCA_964500395.1 uncultured Verrucomicrobiota bacterium | reverse complement strand
TCATCCCGGGTCGCATTTGTATCCGTTTGACTGTTTGCCGGGCCCGTCACCGTGCCGGCCCACCCCGTCCAGCCGCCTGTCCCTCCGCTCAGCAGGTTCGTGATCCGCTGCACCTCGTAGGTCACGTTGGTCTGGGCCGACCACCAGACTTTGCCCACCGGTTGCGTCGGGCTCATCCAAATGTTGGTAATCACCAACGGCCCTCCGCCGGGATCCGGCTGATACAGCGTCACCCGGTAATCCTCCACCTCCCCGTCCGGCGCCGCCCCGCGCCAGGTCAGGTTTGTTGCGCTGCTCAACCGAAACCGGGCATAACTCGGCCCCACGCCCGCGGTCGCCGGCACCGTCACCGCCAGGGCGTTGGTCCCCGCGGCCACCGGCAAGGCCGCAAACACCTGCTCGCCGCCGTCCGCCCAATCCCCGTCCCGATTGAAATCGATCCACCCGTCGAGAACCCCCGCCGCGGACGCAATCACCTGCACACCCGTCACCGCACCCCGAACCAGCGGCCCCTCGAACCGGATCCCGTCCTCATCATCCACCTGGGACGAATCATCCCCCGTCGCGGACACCCCGGGCACCCCGTCGGGCTCTACATCCACCCTTTGCCCCAACCGCAATGCCGCATTCGTATGCGTCCAGTGGCGCGCCCCCCCGCTCGCGAACAGCGTGTCGTACCTGTCCGGCGCATCGCCAAAATCGGCGTGCTGCAGGTTCATCTCGTAGTCCTCGACTTCGCCGTCCGGCGCCGACCCGGTCGGCATCGACACCGGGGCGCTCACACTGTACCGAAACCGGGCGTGCGGGCCGCCCGCCCTCGCGGTCGGGGGAACGGCAATCGCCACCAGATTCGTCCCCGTCGTCACCGGCAGACCCGTCACCACCGTCTCCGTCGCGTCATCCCAGTCCCCGTCTGCGGCAAAGTCCATCCATACCGAGAGAAACCCGGGGGCCGAGGCCACGACCGGCACGGTATACGTCCGGCCGATCACCATCACCGGCGGCAGCACCACCCCGTCCTCGTCATCCGGCAGATACCCCGGGGCGTCGTCATCCCCCGTCGAGGTCCCGTCCGGCTGCCCGTTGAGTTCCGCGTCGACCCACCGCCCCAGATGGACCCCGCTCACGATCGAATGAACCGCCCCCGTGTGGACCGCGAGTGTCGGATACCCCGGCGTCGTCAGCGAATCGGGCGCATCGCCCCAGTCATTCGGCTCCCCGTTCATGAACAGGTAATCTTCCACCTCCCCGTCGGGTGCCGGCCCGGTCGGTCCGAGGCTCCCGCCGGTGTGAATCCGAAACCGCCCGACCAGCACCTGGCCCGCCGCTGACATCGGCAACAGGAACCGCACATGGTTCGTCCCCGTCCCCAGCACCTGCCCCACAACCCGCTCGCCGGCCGCCCACGTTCCGCTCCCGTCCATATCGATCCAGCCATCCACCGTCCCCGGCGCCCCCCCCACCACGATCTCGAGCTGGTTCGTCTGCCCCGCGAATAAGACCGGCGCCCGCACCCCCTGCTCATCATCGCCCCCCGCATCCAGGTCATCCCCGTCCGCCGAGACCGTCGGCTGCCCATCCGTCTCCGCATCCGGCTGCCCCTGCGCATCCCCGAGCCACGGCCCGCCGATCGTGTGCGACGCCCCCGTATTCGCCAGCCGCGTCGGGTACGGCGGATCATTGGCATCCCCGAAATCCGTACCGGTCTGCTGGGGCCCCTCGCCTTCCAGCACAAACGCCAGGTCTATCGACTCCCCCTCCCGCGGATGACCCGGCGGATACCGCAACTCATTCCAAGCCGGCATCAGCCCGCTGTCCGCCCACACCGCATCGTCATTCCAATGATCCGGCGAGGACTTCCACCCGAACTGGTACTGCCCCGGCTCCCCCTCCAGAATCACCGCCTGCAAGCTCACCCAATACACCACCGGGGCGTCCTCTGTCCCCATCTGCTCGAAGGCCCCCTCCTCCGCAAAGGAAAAATTCAACTGCCAGATCTGCCGGTCCGCCGGCGGCGGCAAATAAACCCCCGTATTCGGATCATACCACCCCTCCCCCTCCGCCGTCTGCAGCCACAACCGGTGCACGTAATCCCGCGGGCACACATTCGTCTCCCACAGCTTGGTTCCCGGCCGGCTGTACTCCACCCCGGGCTCATTCGTGGAAATGTCCGACCAGAACGCAATCGTGAAACACACATTCGTCTGGGGAGGAACCTCATCGTTCAGCCAGGACCCCCACACGTGAAGATTGGTGATCAGGGTCTGGTTTGTGCACAGGAAAACATCGGCCAGGAGCTTCGGCTCCCACGCCCGGACGTCGAGCCCCTCGATCGTCTCATCCGGCATCTGGAGCCACTTCGCCGGATCCTCCACATCCCAATCCGCGCGCACCGACAAAGCGAGAACGCATCCGCTCACCACCAACGCCGGCAAAGCCCGCCACTGCGTATGCGCCTTCATCTGTCACCTCCCCGGGCGCTCGCCCGCGCCCAACCCGGCCACCGGCCACCACGGCCGGCCGCCTCAATGCGAATCCTACCAGAATTCCCCTGCGGCAAAAGGAAAAAACCGCTTTCCCCGGCCTCCGCCTCAGCCCTCCGGGCGCCGCCACTCCGCGGTCCGCCCCACCAGCCCCCACCGGTCGATCGAGCCCCGCAGTTTCAACACATCCCCCTCGAGGCTCGCCTTCGCGTGGTAGGTCTTGCCGTTCCGCGGATCATAAATCCGTCCGCCTTCCCACGTATCCTCCCCGTCGAACGAAAACCCCCACATCAGCCGCAGCCCCTCGATCGGCCGGTCCCGAAGATCCGGATCGGGATTGTGAACATCCCGCTTGGGCTCGCCCGCCTCATCCAGCGGCTCCTCCAGCGCCCGGATGTAGCCCGCAAAGCCGCCGTCCTCGCGGACGATCTCGACGATCGACTCATCCGTCTTCCACTCGCCCAGGATCGCCCCCGCCTCTTCCGCCGCCGCCGAGCCCACCATCCAACTCACCGCCACAACCCACATCCACTTCATCATCCAGATCTCCTCCCAGGTTCCGATCTCCAAGGCTTGGACCGCCCCGCGACTCCTTGTCCCAACCGTTGGACCGGCTTTTCGCCCCGCCTTCCAACCGTTGGACCGGGTTTTCGCCATGCCCTCCAACCGTTGGACCGGGTTTGCGGGCCGGGTTCCAACCATTGAACCCGATTTTCGCCCGCCCGTCCAACCCTTGGACACCGGCCTTCCGCCGGGCGCGGGTTGCAGAGCCCGCCCGCTCGCCCTAGGGTAATGGCAGAAGCAGGCAGACACTCACAAGGAGAGACTCTATATGAACCTGACGCCCGAGATTTCCTTCAAGGACGTCCCCTCCACCGACCATCTCAAAGGCCTGATTCAGGAGAAGGCGGCAAAGCTGGAAACATTCTGCGACCACATCACCAGTTGCCAGGTCGCCGTCGAGCGCGACCAGCACAAGCACGCCGGCTCACCCTACCGCGTCCGCATCGACCTCCGCATCCCGCCCGGCCACGAAGTCGTCGTAAAGCACGAACCCGGGCAGGGCGAAAAACACGAATCCCTCCAGACCATCCTGACCCAGACCTTTCACCGCGCCGAACGCAGCGTGCGCAAGCTCAAAGAGAAACAGAAAGAAAGCCGCTGAGCGGATTTTTGTTTCGCGGCATCCGGTTCTGCGGTAGGTCTGTATCCCCGCTGCCGCGGTCCGGGGTGGGCCCGGGCCGCCGGACACGGAACCCCGGCCTCCCATGAACCCATCGAACTCCTCCGTCCATCCCATCCGCGGCGGCCTGTACATCACGGCCGCGGCGCTGCTGTTCTCCACCATGAGCGCCACGGTCAAGCTCGCCTCGGAGACGATGCCCTGGCCGGTGGTGGTCTTCGGCCGGAACCTGTTCGGCTTTGTGCTGCTCGCCTTCTGGGTGCTGGGCATCCGCCGGGAGAGCGTCCGCACGGGGCGGCTCGGCATCCACATCCTGCGCGCGGTCTTCGGGCTCGGCGCGATGTACTGCTTCTTCTTTGCCATCGGGCACATCCCCCTGGCCGAGGCGGTGCTCCTCACCTACACGGCCCCTCTGCTCATCCCGTTCCTCGCGCGGCTCGTACTCCGCGAGCACCTGCCCCCCACCATCCTGCTGCCCGTGCTGTTGGGGTTTGTCGGGCTCCTGCTCATCCTCAAACCGGGCACGGCGCTCTTCCAGCCCGAAGCCGTCGTCGGGCTCTGCTCGGGCATCTTTGCCGCCTGTGCCATGGTCTCCATCCGCGGTCTGTCCGCCACCGAGCCCACCGGCCGCATCGTATTCTACTTCGCCGCCTTCGGCAGCCTGATCTCCGCCGTCCCCGCGGCCCCGTCGCTGCCCGGGCTCGACGGACCGGCCCTGCTCCTGCTGCTCGGGCTCGGCACGGTGGCCTCGCTCGGCCAGATCTGTCTTACCCGGGGATACGCCTCGGCCCCGGCGGGGCAGGTCGGGCCCTTCATCTACACCGCCGTCGTCTGGTCCTCCCTCATCGGCTGGGCCTTCTGGGGGGAAGAACTCGACGCCCTCTCCTTCGCCGGCGCCCTGCTCGTCTGCCTCGCCGGCATCCTCGCGTTGCGGCAGGGCCGCCTGCCGCCGTCCCTCTTCACCTGGGTCAGCCGGCTCGGACGCGCCCCGTAAGCCCCGGCCGCCCCGCCCGACCCATCAACACCCCAAGACGGCGCGACACCCCCTGGCGGAGCGCGCCGCCTTGACAGTCGTATTAAAACATATTAATGTATTGATATATTAAAACCGGGCGGATGCAGGCCGGCGGAGGCGGAGCCTTCGCCCCTGCCCCCCGAAAGGAGAACAACCATGATGTGGCTTCGTCTTGTCATCGGCGGCGCGGTCGGTGCGCTCATCGGCCTGGCCGCCTGGAAATTCATCGGCTGCCGCACCGGGGCCTGCCCCCTCACGGCCAATCCGTACATGGCCATGGCCATCTGGGGGCTGATGGGGCTGTTGATCGCCGGGGGCCGGTAATCGCGCAAAAGGAGGATACGGACATGACCATCGATAACGGCGTACGAATCGTAGCGGGCACGATGGTGCTCATCAGCATCGCGCTCACCGTCTGGGTCAGCCACTGGTGGCTGCTGTTCACCGCGTTCATCGGCGTCAACCTGATCCAGTCCGCCTTCACTCACTTCTGTCCGGCGGCCCTTCTGCTGAAGAAACTGGGCCTGAAGGAAACCCGCCCGGTGGAAGCGGGCTGACGCCCGCCCCGCATCTCACAGAGGGGTCAGTCCGTACATTGTAACATACCGTCCGGCGCAATGCCTCGGCTTGTCAAGAACGGCGATCTGGCGCAAGATGAAGCCATGGTACATCCCTCTTCATCCGGACGCCGGGTCGCCCGCGGACTCTTGCCCCTGACCGCCGCCCTCCTTCCCCTCGCCCTGGGCGGGTGCGAGCCATCCGAACCCGACCCCGCTCTCATCAAAACGATCGATGAGCAGCAGGTCCGCATCTTCGAGCTGGAGAAATCCCTCGCCGAGGCCCGGCGCGAACGCCGGAACCTGGACGCCCGATGGCAGCACACCTTCGTCACCAACCGCTCCGCCTACGAAAAGCGGATCGAGGACCTGGAGACCGACCTGCAACTCCGAAACCAGCAGATCGCCGATTTGCAGACCAATGTCCGGCGGCTGGAGAAAACCCTCCGCGCCGAACGCGAACCGCCCGCGCCGCCCACCCCCGCGAAAATCTTCCCCGAACTCACCACCCTCTCCGGCCCCTTTCAGGTGAGCGAACCGGATACCGGGGAAGCCGCCCGCACCGTCCGCGTGTTCGATATCGCCGGCCGGGTCACCCCCGTCGGGACCCGCACCCAGCCCGTTCCCGTCCTGACCGACGAATCGTACCGGGACAGCTTCGGCAACAAAAAGTTCCGCATCAGCTACGAGGACACCATCGTCACCCAGTACCAGTACGAGGTCACCTACTCCGTGGAAAACCCCACCGACGAAACCCGCACCGTGTTTGTCCGCGCCGGGATGATGACCCGCACCCATGCCCTCGAAGCCGGTCACAGCCTCACCAACCAGACCATCCAGGCCGCCCGCGGAAGCGGCCTGCTCATCACCGATGGCAACCGCCGCCGGATCTATCCCGTCTCCTTCGACTGATGCCCCGCCCGCCTGCCCAGCCCGCCGCGGCGCCGCCCCGGGGCGCCGCGCCATGACCCCGGACCTGGTTCTCTGGCTCACCCCCGTGGTGTACGTGCTCGGGGCCTTCAATGCCCTCCACGCCATCATGCGCGTGCCGTCGCCGCGCGGCGTCGTGGCCTGGGTGCTGGCCATGGTCACCATCCCCTACCTCGCCGTCCCCGCCTACTGGATCTTCGGGCGGTACAAGTTCGTCGGGTATGTCGAGGCCAGGCGGTCGGGCAACCTCGCCATTCACCACGTGGTGCAGGACGTCCTCCAGCACCTCGACGAGTGCCGGCTCCGGGAAGACCGCCTCATCCGCAGCCCCCTGCGCTTCAACGCCAACCTCGCGGGCGTCCCTGTCACCACCCACAACCATGTGGAGCTTCTCATCGACGGCGAGGCCACCATGCAGGCCATCATGCAGGCCGTGCGCGACGCCGAGGAGTACGCCCTCATCCAGTTCTTCAGCGTGCACGACGACGCCATCGGCCGGGCCTTCGCCGACCTGCTCGTGGAGCGGGCCGAGGCCGGGCTGCGCATCTACTTCCTCTTCGACGTCATGGGCAGCACAAACCTGCCCCGCCGCTACCTCCGCCGCCTGCGGCGGGCGGGCGTCCGCGTCGCCGGGTTCCGATCCACCCGCGCCTGGACCCGCTTCCAGATCAACTTCCGCAACCACCGCAAGATCACGGTCGTCGACGGCCGGCGCGCCTTTGTCGGCGGGCTGAACGTGGGCGACGCCTACATGGGGCGGCTGCCGCGATTCGGCCCGTGGCGCGACACGCACGCGGAGCTGCGCGGCCCGGCCGTGCAAACCGTGCAGATCCCCTTCCTGGAAGACTGGCACTGGGCCACACAGGAGGTCCTCGATCTGAACTGGGAGCCGGAGGTCGTTCCCGCCCGCCGTCAGCGCGTTCTCCCCGTTCCCACCGGCCCCGCAGACCGGCTGGAACACTGTCACATGTTCTTCCTCAGCCTGATCCATGCCGCCCGGCGCCGCATCTGGATTGCCAGTCCCTACTTTGTCCCGGACCACGCCCTGGTCGCCGCCCTCCAATACGCCGCCCTTCGCGGCGTCGACGTGCGCATCCTCCTCCCCGAACGGCCCGACCACCTCCTCGTCTACCTCTCCGGCTTCTCCTACTTCGGCGAGATGCTCGATGTCGGCGCCCGCATCTACCGCTACCAGCCCGGACGCAATTCGGAAGATCCCTATCCGATTGAGGCGCATGGCCTGGCCGACCGCCTGGCTGAAACGGGCGCCTCGTACAATGC
>CAZCOO010000136.1:0-440 GCA_964500395.1 uncultured Verrucomicrobiota bacterium | reverse complement strand
CTACCAGCCCGGATTCATGCACCAGAAGGCCGTCCTCGTCGACGACAGCATCGCCTCCATCGGCACCGCCAACCTCGACAACCGGTCCCTCTACCTGAACTTCGAAATCAACCTGCTCGTGGCCGATCCGGACTTTGCCCGCGAAACGGCGACCATGTTCGAGCGGGACTTCGCCCGCAGCCGGGAAATCGAGACCGACGAACTCACCGCCCGCCCCCTCTGGTTTCGCATCGCCGTCCGCTTCGCCCGCGTCCTCTCGCCCGTGCAGTGAGCCGCCCGCCTGCCCGGCAGGTTCGGGGGATGTCTCGGCAGGCTCGACATGACGCGCTCTTGTCGCCATGCCCCGGCCCCCCGCCCGCTCGCCGGGCGGGAGCCGAAGTTCGTGCGCTACTGCTTCGCGTCGCCTTCGATCTGCGCGCGATACGGCGCGGAGGGCTGCG
>CAZCOO010000135.1:0-7900 GCA_964500395.1 uncultured Verrucomicrobiota bacterium | reverse complement strand
GTCAGTCCCGAATGGCCGGGGGACGGATCCCCTTCATCTTCCGCCGGTCGAGTTCATCAAAGATCTTCCGCAGGAGTTCATGTCCCTCCCGGCTCTTTGCTTCGTCGCGGCTGTCGACCATCTTGTGGGCGTAATAGATGTCGTGCTGCAGCTCGTAATTGTTCAGGTTTCGCACGTCGTGCGGATCTTTGTCCGTGAAGTAATACCCGTAATCCCAGTCCGGCCCGTCGTCGGAGACCCGCTCGGGCTCAGGCAGCGGATATTTGGCCACGGCCTCTTTCAGCTCATTGAGAACCGCTCGCGTCCTGTCCATTTCCTCGAGGACCCACTGGCGGTTGAATTCACACGTCTCCGCGGGGGGCGGAGGCCAGCGGCCATCGGAATTGGCCGAATTGGTCATGTGGAACCAGAAACGCTCCACGAGTGCTTTGAATTCGTCCGCGTATGCCTCGGCCTCGGCGATGGGCTGCACCTGTTCGCGGTACTCCTTTCGCAGATCGCTGAGGATGGGGTCCCAGGCCCGCGCCTCCGGCGTGCCGGCCCAGGCATCCGCATACGTCCGGTGCCAGGCAAAGCGATCTTCGACGAAGAACGGATCCTCTACCGGCTCCATTTCGCAGGCTTCCTTGAAGGTGCAGAATTCCCCGAGTTCCTGCACCGCCTTCACCAGGTTCTCGAGCTTTTCGGCCGCGCCCGGGTCCTCGGCAAAGCACTTGCTGTAGTCCCGGTGGTGTTTCACATAGAAGTAGCCCGTGGTGCCGGTGTATTCGGCATCGTCGGCGATGATGATGCTGGCGCCCTTCCCGTCGGTCCCGGACCAGCGGCGAATCGTGCCGAGAAATTCGTCGAGGCTGGTCTTGCCCAGAAAGTACCCGACGTAGTTTCCCACCAGGCGGTCACTCCGGCAGAAGCCGTGCAGACCGGGGACGATGTCGCGGAAGGGCTGATGCAGGTGCGGACAGTTCGGATCCAGGTCGTACCACGGCAGGTGCCCGCCCCAGTTCATGTCGTGCGCCCGGTTGCGCTCCACCCAGGCATAGTCCTTGTCATTGCAGGTCATGTAGGACTCGAAGTCCAGGGTGAGATACTTGGCGCCGGCGGCCCGGAAGGCCCGGGGCACGTACTGCATCCAGGTGCACTCGGGGTTCCAGAAGCTCTCGGCCCGGGCGCCGAGGTGTTTCTCGTAGGCGCGCTGGGAAAACTCCAGGGACCAGGCCCCGTCTTCCTCCGGGATGTTGGCCATGATGGGGTGCGAGTACGGCGCCCCCATGAATTCGCACGCCCCCCGCTGAATCTCATGGTTGAGCTTTTCCAGCACATCCGGCGTGCGTTTGGCCATTTCGTCGATGGTATAGCCGGAGGCCTCGAATACATATTTCGCATCCGGGCATTTCTCCCGGAAGGTGTCGAAGATCGTCTCGTACGAGGCCCGAATGACCCGCTCGTAATTTTCCGGGGTGAGAAAGGCGTAGTTCAGGTTTGCGTGGAAAATGGCAACGTATTTCATGGGCAGGTCTCTCTTTTGGTTGTGTGATGGTTGAAATGGGCTTTTCAGGCGAGCTGTACGCTCACCTCGTTTTCTTCCCGGCATCGGTCGATGGGGAGGAGGGATCCGTCGATGTCCTCTCCGTTCAGCGTCATCCGTTCGACGCCCTTTCCTTTTGTGCCGTTTTCGATACGGATGCGGAACACACGACCGCGGAAATGCCGCGTCACCGTGATCTCCGGCCAATCCGAGGGCAGGCAGGGATCGACACGCAATCCGTCGTAGTCAGGCCGGACCCCGACCAGGTACTGGCTCGCCGACACCGTGCCCCACGTGGCGGCCCCGGTGAGCCAGGGCAGACGGGACGCGCCGTACTGGCCGCTGTACCGGCTGTGCGTGGATTGCGAGAAGACGTAGGGCTCAATCTCCCGAATCTCGGCCCGGTCGTTGAAGGCCGCCGGCATGAAACTCCGGTAGTACCGATACGCCCGATCCCCGTGACCCAGCATCGTTTCCGCCATGACCGCCCATCCCTGGGTGTGATTAAACACGCCGGCATTCTCCTTCTGGCCCGCATTGAGCAGCACGGCCCGGACCACATGGTAGGGCGTCTCGACGAACGGCGGATCGCAGACCATCAGGCCGCAGTCGGTATACAGCCGGTCCTCGACCGACTGCATGGCCTGCTCCGCCCGCTCGCCCCGGGCAAACCCGCTGAGCAGGGCCCAACTCTGCGGATTGAGGAAGATCGAGCCCTCGGGGTCGTTCCGGGTGCCGATGCAGGAGCCGTCATCGCGGTAGGCGCGGACAAACCAGTCCCCGTCCCAGGTGTGGGTCTCCAGCGCCGTGTCGAGTTCCGCGAGTTGATCGACCGCCCATCCCTGTTCCGCCTCTTTTCCGAGCCGCTCACAGATGTCGATATAGGTAGCCAGGGCAAAGCGGAGTTGAAACGCGACAAAGACGCTCTCGCCTTTGTAGCCCAGCCGCAGGCAGTCGTTCCAATCCGCAGCGAGCCCGCAGGGCAGCCCGTGCGCCCCCCGCCGCGCGAGGTTGAATTCCATGGCCCGCCGCATGTGCCCGAGGACGGGGCCCTCCCCCTCGTCGGCATACGGCAACACCTTCTCGTAAAAGGCCAGATCACCCGTTTCTTTTACGTAGGCGGGGATGGTATTGAACATCCACAGGCAATCGTCGGAGCGGAACTCTTCCTCCGGCGGCCCCTGCTCCCGCCCGGGATGGTGGGCAAAGGGCTTCACCACCGGCATGGCGCCGCCGTTGGCGAGCTGCCCGGTAATCATCAGTTCCAACCGCTCCCCGGCCTCCTCCGGGATGCTCGGCAGTACGCCGAGAAGATCCTGGAGGGTATCCCGGTAGCCCAGGCCGTCCCGTTCGCCGCTGTAGACCAGGCTGGCGGCCCGCGACCAGGCATAGGTGATGAGGCTGTTGTAGGGGGCCCACACGTTTACCATGCTGTTGAATTGATCGTCCGGCGTTTTTACGGTCATGGCGCCGAGCCGGCCGTGCCAGTGGGCCTTGAGTTCCTCGAGCGCCGCGCGCGCCCGGCCCGGCGCGTCAAACCGCCGACAGGCATCGCGGCCGGCCTCCTCCGCACGCCCCACCCCCATGAGGAAGAGCAGGTCTTCGGACGCCCCCGGCTCTAGATCGAGATCCACCTGCAGCGTCCCGCAGCCATTGTCCCCATGGGCCAGGGATCCGGTGCACCCGCCCGCCTCGACCACGGCCGGATTGGCGTAGGTGCGGTACGGGCCGATGAAGACCTCCCGATTGGTATCGTAGCCGGATACCTCGGCGCCCACCAGCGCCAGATAGCTGTCCCGCCCCTGGTCGTTGTTCGTGAAATCGTCCGGGTCGGGCGGCACGTGGGGAAGCGTGCGGTGCGCAATGATGCGGTCGTCCACCACGTCCATTTTCAGGTTGTACTGACTGAACTGCAGGTTGATGAGGTCCTGCTCCGCACTCCAGTTGCTCGCGTACTCCACGTAGCTGAAGAGCCGGAGGCGCCGCGGGCGATCCCCCCGATTCGTGACCCGGCACAGCCAGCACTCCGCGGTCTCGCCCAGCGGCACAAAGTACGTGGTCTCCGTCTCGATGCCGTCATAGGCCGATTCAATCGCGGTGTACGCGGTCCCGTGCCGGCAGGTGGACCGGTAGGTCTCCAGGTCTTTTCCCACCGGCTGCCAGGAGGCCGACCAGTAGTCCCCCGAGTCCCGGTCCCGCAGATAGAGGTACCGGCCCGGCTGGTCCATGGGGATCGAGTTGAACCGCAGGCGGGTGAACCGCCCCTGGGCGGCTGAGCGGTAAAAACTGTACCCGCCCGCGTTGTTGGTGATGATCGCCCCGTACTCGGTCGACCCCAGGTAATTCGTCCAGGACCGCGGCGTGTCGGGCCGGGTAATGACATATTCTTTCTTTTCGTCGTCAAAGTAGCCGTAGTTCATGCCGTGGCTCCCTGCAGGGTGATGGTGGCCCGCACGGTCCCGCCCCCCTCGCGGTATGGAATGCGATTGCCCTCGATGGGCTCGCCCCCCACCTCGATCGAGGCGATGCCCTTCTGCCCCCCATTCGGATTGCGAAACGTCAGGTCGTAGGTCACCCCGCGGATGGTGCGCCGAACCCGCCACTCCGTCCAGTCGGCGGGCACACAGGGATCCACCTCCAGCCCGTCGTAGTCCGGCCGAATCCCCAGGATCCCGTGCGTGGCCACCAGGTAGGACCAGGCCGCCGTCCCCGTCAGCCAGGAGTTCTTGGCCTCCCCGGGGGTGGCGGCGTCCCGCCCGGCGATCATCTGGGGATACACGTACGGTTCGCAGCGGAAGGTATCGATCTGCTCTTCCCGGGCGGCCGGACAGATGCTCAGGTAATACTCCATGGCCCGGTCGCCCTCGCCCAGGAGACACCAGCCCAGGTGGATCCACGTATTGTTGTGGCAGAATATGCCGCCGTTTTCCTTGTAGCCGGGCGGGTAACTGGACACTTCCCCCAGCTCGGGATGGTACTCCGTATAAGCGGGCTGCTGCAGGATGACGCCGTTGTCGGTGTAGAGCTCGCGGTGGACGCTCTCCAAGGCCTGCCGGGCCCGGCCGTTGTCCGCCCCCGCTCCGCCGAGGACACACCAGCCCTGGCTTTCAATGTAGATCTTTCCCTCTTCACAGCTCCCGGATCCCACCGGACGGCTCTCGGCATCGTAGGCGCGGACATACCATTCTCCGTCCCAGGCCTGTTCTTCGACCGTCGTCAACATCCCGTCATACGCCCCCTGCATCCGCGCGGCATCGTCTGTGCGGTCCAGCCACTCGTAGAGCCGGACCATCTCGCGCGCGGCATACAAAAACAGGCCCGCAATCATCACCGATTCGGCCTTGGAGCCCTCCACGTCTCCCGCCGTCTGGAATGATTCGTTCGGTTCGGTGGAGAAGCAATTCAGGTTCAGGCAGTCGTTCCAGTCCGCGTGGCCGATTAGCGGCAGGCCGTGCGGCCCGCGGTGGTCGAGCGTGTATTGGATGCTCAGTTCCAGGTGGTCGAGCAGCGTGGCCCCGGAGTCCTCCACATCGGCGTAGCCCACGACCTCGTCCAGGATTCCCCGGTCGCCTGTTTCCTTGATGTAGGCGGTGGTGCTGAGGATCAGCCACAGATGATCGTCGTAAAAGTCGCCGCCGACGTCCCGGTTTCCCTGCTTGGTCAGGGGCTGGTACTGATGAAAACAGGTGCCGTCGGAGCATTGCGTCGCCGCGATATCCAGGATCCGCTGCCGCGCACGATCCGGGACCATGTGCACGAATCCCAGCAGATCCTGGTTGCTGTCGCGGTAGCCCATTCCGCGCCCGATCCCCGATTCGTACATACTGGCGGAGCGGGATAGATTGAACGTGGCCATACACTGGTAGGGATTCCATACGTTCGCCATGCGCGACAGGATGGGGTTTGGCGTGTCCGCCTGAAATACACCGAGCCAGTCCGACCACACCGACTCGACCTTCTCGAAGGCCGCGTCCACCGCCCCCGGCTCGCGATACCGCGCCAGCAGATTCCGGCCGTGCACTTTGTTGAGCACCATCGGCCGTTCAAATTTCGGCTCCTCGCCCTGGTCGATGTAGGCGAGGAGAAAGGCCATCGACGTCTCCCCGCCCGGCTCCAGGGTCAAGTCGAGCTGGTGCGCGCCCACCGGGTTCCAGCCGTGTGCGCGGCTTCCCGTGCATCCCCCGTCCAGAACCGCCCGGGGCTCGTGCAATCCGTTGTGCACCCCCACAAAGGCATCCCGACTGGTATCGACCCCGTCCACCGGCGCCGTGCAGGCGAAGAGGGTATAGTGGTTCCGCCGCTCGCGGTATTCCGTCTTGTGGTAAATGGCCCCGTCCTCGACCTCCACCTCCCCGATGGAATAGGTCCGCTGGTAGTTCGTCATGTCCACCAGGGCCTCGTACAGGCAGAATTCCACGAACGAATACAGTTGGAGGGTGCGCGCTTCGCTCCCCTTGTTCCGGACCACCGTCCGCCAGATTTCCACGTTCTCCCCCGGCGGGATGAAGAACAGCACCTCGACTTCGATCCCGTTGAGCTCCCCCGTGATCCGGGTATAGCCCAGCCCGTGCCGGCATTCGTAGCGATCGAGATCCGTCTTGACCGGCTTCCACATCGGGTTCCAGACCGTATCCCCGTCCCGCACATACAGGTAGCGGCCGCCGAGATCCATCGGCACGTTGTTGTACCGGTAGCGGGTCAGACGCCGCAGCTTGGCATCCTTCCAGAAGGTGTACCCGCCGGCCGTGTTGGTGCACAGACCGAACAACTCGTCCTGTCCCAGGTAGTTCAGCCACGGAAGCGGGGTGTCCGCACGGGTGATTACGTATTCCCGTCGGTCGTCATCAAAATGTCCGTATGGGTTTGGCATAAGCTGTTCCCCAAAAAAAGGTTGCGGGATAGAAAGGAAGTTTCCTCAAACGTGGAATTCGTTGAGAAAATGGCTGGTTATGTTTGATTTTGTTCGAGAATAAGCAATCTGATATAACGTTCAAGTCGGATTTTGGACACATTCTTTTCTTTTTTGGCCCGGGGGCTTTCTCCCGGCCCGTCGTTGACGCATGGACCGGAGTGGTGCAGTCTCGGCCGATCCTCCTTTGTTCAGGACAGCAAAACCTTCATACATCGCGGCGCCGATTCTACTGGAGACCTCTCCCATGTCCCGCTCCCACACTGCCAACACTCCGGCCCCCAAAGGGTGGGCCCCGCAAGCTCCCGAAGCAAACACGGTGGCGTTCGGCCGGGCCCGCTTCACCCTCCTCTCGGACCGGATGATTCGAATGGAGTACGCCCCGGATCGGCAATTTGAAGACCGGGCAACCCTCACCGTACTCAACCGGTCCGTGTCGCCCGTTCCGTGTACCGTCGAGGAGCGGGGAGCCGATCTGAACATCGAAACAGAGTGTCTGACCCTGCACTATCGGGACGACGGGCGGGTGTTCCATCCCGGCAATCTGCGGATCTCTTTTCGCCACCGCAGCCGCCGCTCACAGTGGCGGCCCGGGCAATCCCCGCGCGGCAACCTGGGCGGCACCGCCCGCACCCTCGACGGAACGGACGGCGATCACTACGTACCCGGGTTCGAGAAAAGCGGCCGCGTCCAGGTCGACCCCGGCCTGATCTCCCGTGACGGCTGGAGTTTGATCGATGACTCCGGCACACCCGTGCGCGACCGGTGCGGGGCTCATCCCCACTGGGTCCGAGAACGGGACGCGCGCGGACGCCGCGACTGGTACTTCCTCGGCTACGGACTCGATTTTCGGGCCGCGGTTCGCGATGGCGCCCGCATTTTCGGTCGCCAGCCCCTGCCGCCTCTTTACGCCCTGGGGCTCTGGTGGAGCCGGTACTGGGCCTACACCGATGCGGAACTCCTGGCCATCATCGAGGAATTCGACCGGTACGACGTCCCCCTCGATGTGATGGTGATCGATATGGACTGGCACCAGGAAGCCTGGACGGGATACACGTGGGACCGGAGCCTCTTCCCCGACCCCGATGCCTTTCTCCAGGACCTCCGCCGGCGAGATCTGCACACCACCCTCAACCTCCACCCCGCCGACGGCGTCCGCCCCGATGAAGACGCCTACGAGGACGTCGCCCGGCACGTGGGGATCGATCCCCGCTCCCGGCAACCGGTTCCCTTCGACTGTACCGACCCTGTCTTCATGGAGGCCTACTTCCGGTATCTTCACCACCCCCACGAGGACCGGGGCGTGGATTTCTGGTGGATGGACTGGCAGCAGGGAGAAACGACCGCCATCCGCGACCTCGATCCGTTGCCCTGGCTCAATACACTCCACTGGGAGGATCAGGAGCGGCGCACCCCCCGGCAGCGGCCCCTGAATTTCAGCCGGTACGGAGGCCTCGGTGCCGGAC
>CAZCOO010000134.1:0-7937 GCA_964500395.1 uncultured Verrucomicrobiota bacterium | reverse complement strand
GATAGGTGCGGGTGACGGATTGTGTTCGACCCGCGGCGCTGATCGACCAGCGCCGGGTGACCGGGCCGCAGGGGTCGGCCTCGTCGATCTCCGCATACGCCACGGGGATGGGGTCGCCGTTCTCATCCCAGGCATAGGCGGCGCAGTTGGTGCTGTCGGCCCCCGTGCCCCGGTTTTCCCCGATGAAGACCCCGCCCTGCCCCTGGTCGTTCGAGAGCGAGGTCCACGGGAATACCCCGCCCTCCAGGCCGTCCCCGATCTGCCAGCCGTCGGTGTACGAGGGCTGCGAGGCGGTGTCCATGCGGCCGTTGACGGTGATGTGGTTTACGTACACGTCAAAGGAGGGGCCGCTGCCGGCCGACCAGTTGAAGATCCGCAGATCGTGCAGATCCCCGGCCGGGATCCCGAGGGCCAGGGGGCCGCTGAGGGTGGTCACCGCCCCCGAGGCCAGGCGGTGGATGCGCATGGAATAGTCGCTCCCCTCCAACTCCACCAGCACCCGGAGACCGCTGTCGGTGTAGGGGATAGCGGTGATGGTGGTGCCGTCTCCGTCATTGACCCGGTAGGTGGCCGTGCCGCCGACAAAGTAGAAGGTCACCATCTCGCGCCCGATCGCATCCCGCAGGTTGAAGCCGACGGTCTTGCCGCTTCCAATCCACCCGTTATCGAACGACAGGCCGATGGTGTCGCCGCGCACGGGGCGCACGGCCTCGGTGGTGCCGTCCGAGGCCCACAGGCCCCACGCCTTTGCCGTGCCCGCATCGCAGCGGGCCGGGGGTGTTTCGGGGCATTCAAGGGATGTCGCGGCCGGGGCGGTTCCGACCAGGAAGCCGGCACGCCCGGTGACCGTTACGGAAACCGGAAGGGTCGCGGTCCGGGTCCCGTGGTTGAGCGCCAGGGAGAATTGACCGGCCGCCTCGCGGCCCCGGATGCCCGACGCATCCAGGTACACGGGAAGGTCGACCTGCCCCCCCGCGGAGACCTGCCCGCAGGCATTCGACCCGGGGATCGTGGCAAATGCCGGGCCGGGTTGGATTTCGAGACTGGATTCGTTTGCCGGGAGCCCGTCATAGGTCGGAATCGTGAAGCCCCGGTTCCGATCGGAGTCCTGGATCCCGACGACGAGGTCTTCGCGGAATTCCCCGCGGTCCTGCACGTGGAGCCGGATGCGGCCGTCCGCATGGAGCACCACCTGAAGCGTGACCGATCCCGTGCCGTCGAAGAACGGAACATCCGTAAACTGGATGCGAAGCGTATCGCCGTTGTCCGTCCGGTACTGCACGCTGCCGCCGGCCGAGGGATTGAGATCCGTCCAGTAAAACGCCAGCAGGGCGGGCAGGGCCGCGGACGACGGCAACGGGAGCCCAATGTAGCTGGTGCCCGCCTCCTCAAAGCTCAGAAATCCATTCGAGCTGAGGAATAGATTTGTGTACCGCTCGCCGTAGAAGGGAAATGCGAATCCGATGGGGATCTCTTCACTGTCGTCATCCCACAAGGTCACGGATTGACCGCTCGCACTGATATCGGTCCAGGTGTAGGCGGGCCCGTTGCGCATCAGGGAGTGGTTGTAGGTATAGGGCCGGCGCAGGTGCTGATCCTCAGAGCCGCCGCCCCCCACGCAATAGGCCACGGGGCAGTCGCCGGAGTTTACGAGGGTGACGGTGCGCCAGGCGGTCTGCCCTGCATTGAGGGGTTCGTCCAGCGCGGCGGGCTGTGTGGCCAGGGCGTCGTTCCGCAGGTGGAGGTCCTGCGCGGTCGTTCCGCTGTATGACATGGCGACAGCCGTCGTCTCGGCGACATAGCCGGGGGCGGAGACCTCCAGCACGGCGGACGTCGCCGGGAGGCTGGTGAGGCAATAGTCGCCGTTCACGTCCGTGGTCGCCGAGGCGAGGGTCCGGCCATCGTTCCCCACCGCGGTGACCTGCGCGCCCTCCACGGGGAGGCCGGCACAGTCGGTTGCCACCGCCCCGCACACGGCCGCAAATCCCCGCACGGGCAGGACCGGGTCCGCCGTCATGACACAGGAGGCGCCGTCGTCAAATTGCAGGAGGAAGGAGAGGATGGTCGCCGATTCGGCGGGCAAAGAGGGGGAGAATTCCACTTCAAAGGGGGTTGCATTCGTACCCGTCTCCCCGACCTTGATTGCCGGCAGAGTGGCGTTGCTGCTGAGGACCTGCACCAGGTTGTTGGTCGATGAGAGGGTGATGTCGATCGGCCCCGGGGCGTCCTCTGCCCCGGTGTTTTCCACAACCAGGTAGACGTCGACCGTTTCCCCGGGCTCCGGGGCGCTGTCCATGTCGTCATCGCCTTCGATCCGGATATCCACGACCTCGTAGAGGGGCGAGGGCGCGACCGTAAGCTCGACGGGGATTGTGAGAAACGGGGTTTCCCCGTCATTCGACCGCACATACACCGGATGGGTCGCGGTGCCCGGCTGGAGGCGACCCGGGCGAAGGAGGAGGTCGATCTGCTCCACGGAACCGCCGGCGACGGATGTTGATGATGTCTCTACGTCGATCCACCCCAAGGGCCGGCCGTCCAGCCGGAAATCGTCCACATACCACCCCTCGAAATCATTCTGCACGGAATCGAGTGTATCGAACCGGAAGCGGAGGCGGGCCGGTGCGCCCGCGGCGTTGGTCAACGCCAGCGAGACGGCCTCCCAGTCGGGGGCGGTATCCGAGGCGGCGTAGATGGATTCCCAGCTCGCGCCCTGGTTGGTGGAGAGCCCGACCAGCGAGAGGTCCCAGATGCTGGAATTCTCCGTCTCCCGCCAGTGATCGAACGAGAATGCCGGAAGGCCGTCCCCCAGGGCCAGGTCCCGCGATACAAGCGAGCCGGCATTGGCCGCCCCGGTGTCGTAGTCGCCGAACTCCTCGCGCCCGTAATACCAGCTGTCCGGGCCGCGCCGGGCGCGGCGGGACGAAACGTGCCACAAGCTCCCCGTCTCCGGGGTCCATACGTCCGAGAGCGCGGAGAGGTCGATCTCCAGGATGCCGTCGCCGCTGTTCGTGATCGTCAACGGCACGGCCGACGTCTCGCACTGCAGGAGGGTTATGGACACCGTGCCGGTGGAGAGCGCGATTTCCGGTTTCGCCAGGTAAAAATCCAGGCGGAGCGGCGTGCCCGACGGGGTCAGGGTGACCGGTCCATCCGGATTATATCCCTTCTTCGAGGCGGTCATCTCGTAGGGTCCGTCGAGCAGCGTGAGTGCGTAGGATCCGTCCGCGGCGGTTTTGAGCGCGCCGCTACTTGCCCCGTCGTACGCGACGGCGGCATTGCTCACCGGCCCGGAGGCGCTGCTGACCACGCCGGACAGCGGGGTCGAGGTGTAGACGGTGAGATCGACGGCATTGGTCCACGACCCGCCCGTCTCCTCGCTCAGCACCACTTGCAGGGACGCCGGGTACGGGGTGGTCACCGGCCCCACATCCACCTGGAAGGGCATCGCGGAGGTCGTTACGGCGGCGCTTGGCAGGGTCCCCAGCGACAGCGGACTGTTGCTCACGGTCAGCGCCGGATCGGTGGATGAGACCGAGGCGGTGACCCCCGTGGCCCCGTCCGTGCCCCGGTTGGCCACGGCGATGCGGTAGGACAGCGTTTCCCCGGGGTTGGCCACCCCGTCGCCGTTGCCGGACGATCCGTCCCCTCCGTCATCCCGCAGATCCGCATCCTCCAGTGTCAGGAATCGGCCGCTGACCCGCTGCATGGCGGAGTGGAGGTTGACCATCCCGTGCGAGACGACCCGGTCCTGGAGGGACGGATGGTACACGCTGGTTTCGATGAGCAGGTCCCGGATCCGCTCGGGCGCCAGGCTGTTGTTTACGCTCAACAGGAGCGCCGCGATCCCGGCCACGTGCGGCGTGGCCATGGAGGTGCCGCTGAAGGTGTCGTAGCTGTCGGTGAGCACCGTACTGTAGACATCCACGCCGGGGGCGGCGACATCCACGCTGTTCGACCCGTAGCTGGAAAACGAGGCCAGACTCCCATTGTGATCATGGGCGGCCACGGCGATGACGTTGGGCCGGTCGTAGGAGCTGGGGTAATTCGGGGTCGCATCGTTGTCCGAGGACGAATTGCCGGCGGCCGCCACGAACGGCATCCCGTTGGAGTGGGCCCGGGCGATTTCGAGATCCATGGCCCCGCTGAATCCGCCCCCGCCCCAGGAGTTCGAGGTCAAGTCCACCCCCATGTCCGTGGCGTAGGCCAGGGCATCGACGGCATCGGAAGTGAATCCCGACCCGGAGGCGTTGAGAAACTTCAACCCCATCAACCGGACCGTCCAGGCGACGCCCGCCACCCCGATCCCGTTGTCCCCGACCCCGCCGATGGTCCCGGCACAATGGGTTCCGTGGTCGTTGTCGTCCATGGGATCGCCGTCGTCGTTCACAAAGTCCCAGCCGGATACGTCGTCCACGAATCCGTTGCCGTCATTGTCCACGCCGTCGCCGGGGACCTCGCCGGGGTTGATCCAGCGGTTGGCGGCCAGGTCGGGGTGGTTGTACTGAATCCCCGTATCGATGACGCCGACCAGGATGCCGGGGTGCCCGGTCGTGAGGTCCCATGCCTCGGGGGCATCGATGTCCCGGTCCGCGGTTCCCCCGGTCTGCCCCGTATTGTGCAGCCCCCAGAGCTCGTCGAAGTCGG
Source organism: uncultured Verrucomicrobiota bacterium (assembly GCA_964500395.1). GTDB lineage: Bacteria > Verrucomicrobiota > Kiritimatiellia > CAZCOO01 > CAZCOO01 > CAZCOO01. The sequence goes on along the minus strand of CAZCOO010000134.1, from coordinate 3,290 downwards.
GATCATCGGGAAACGTCTGGGCGGTGGTCACCAGGTAGTCGGGCTCGGCCACCCGGACCCCGGTTTCTCCGGACAGGACCGCCACGGCCCGCGGCAGACTGTCGAACGACTCCCGGCGGAAGGAGACGAGGTAGGCGCGTTCGGCATAGAGCACTTTTCTCACCTCGAACCCCAGGGCCCGCACACGCGCTTCAAAGGTGGAGCGGTCGAGCCCGGCCTCCGTGCGCACAAGCACGTGATCGGCAGCCATGGCCACCCAGGTGCGGGTTTCTTCCGAGCCGCCGCGGCGGGACACCGTTTCTTCCAGCCGCAGCAGCGGGTACTTCAACCCGGTTTTGAGGAGCCGGACCCGCCGCAGGGTGTCGTCGTCCCCGCTCGGGCGTTGCCGTTCGTCGGCGATGGTGCTTTGGTCGAGCAGCCGTTGCAGGTGCGTTTGGGGAGACTGAACCGGGCCGTGCGAGGGCGTGCCCGGTTTCGGGTGTGCCCCGGCCGGCGTCGCCGCGGCGGCATCCGCCGCGTTTCCGGACGAACCGCCGGTACGCGCGCCGGGGGCGGAGGCGGAGGCGCCGGTTGAGGCCGCCGGTGAGGCGGCGGGCGGCGGGGCGCTCGAAGCGGGATCCGTCGACGGCGCCTCGGACGAGCGGGTGAGGCCCTGCAGAACAAACCAGCCCGCCCCCAGGACCAGGAGCGTGGCGATCGTTGCGATTGTGGTTCTCATTCGGCCCGCCTCTCTGCAGGGTGACACCGGTTCGGAGCGGACCTAGAGATACAGCCTGAAGAACAGGAATCCGGACATAAGCAGGGTCGCCAGGACTTTTACGCCGATGACCACTACCCGTGCCAGTACCGATCCCCAGGCAATGCGGGCGGCCGCTCCTCTTTGACGCAACCTAGCATGTTCGACGAGAAACACACAAACAAAACCCCCGATCATCATGCCGATAAGGCTTCCGATCAGGGGCACCGGGATAAACGCCCCGAGAAACAGCCCGGCAAACCCGCCAAACAAGGCGGCCCACCCCGCCCGGGCGGATCCCCCCCGGCGGTTGACGCCCCACGACCCCGCCAGCGCGTCAAATACCTCCACCGCCCCGGCGAGAACGGCAAACCCGGCCAGGGTGCCCCATCCGGGCCCGGCGGGAAACCACCAGGCCGCCAGGGCGGCCCCGACCAGCACCAGCCAGGTCCCGGAAATGGAGAAGACGGACAGCAGCAGGCCGGCCCCCGCGAGCAGCCAGATGAGGATGTGCCCCACCCCGCCCAGGACCGTACCCCCCACGGCCGGCCAGTCGATACCGCCCAGAATGGGTCCGAGCCCCTCCACGCCTACTGGACCGGGGCGGATTCGCGGACGCGGTCGATGATGACGGCCGGCTCCGCCCCGATATAGGCGTTGAACCGCACCTTGTTGAGGATCTCCTTCATCTCGTCGGCCGTGAGTTCCACGCGCATCAAGGGGATTTCGATGGAGAGATCCTCCTCGATCAGGATCTGCTTGGAGACATCGCGGTATCCCGCCCTGCCCACGGTAATGACATGATCGCCCTCATAGACTTCAAAATCCTCCAGCGGCGTGGAGCCCACCAGGACCCCGTCGATCTCGACCAGCGCCGGATCCGCGGTGGTGGTCACGGTGATGGTCGACCGGGGGCGCTGCCGCTGGTTCTGAACGTATTGATGAAGCGAATCGCGGAAATCCGGGATCGCCTTCGTCACGGCGGTGTCCAGGAGGTCCAGCAGTTCGGATTCGCCGAAGAGGGTCTGCACGGCGGCCGTCTGGCGCACGCGCCGCTCGGCGCGGCCGTCCGCCATGGCCACCACCGTCCCGTCCGTGGCATCCAGCGCCTCCAGGGCAACCCGCACGGACAGGGTGGCATTCTCGGTTTCGTACCCGCCCTGGCGGATGATCTGTTTTCCGGTGGAGAGGTTCATCAGCCGGCCGCGCAGGACGAGGTCGGCGTTTACCATCCGGGCGGCCCGCAGGAAGGAAGGACGGGCATCCGAGGGGCGGCCCTCATCCATGGCGCGGGTCTGCTCGATTTGCCGAATGAAATCGCGGCGGTCGATCAGCACCACGCCCGGGTCGCGGACCAGCCGTTTGCCGAGGAGGACAATGGCCTTCTGGGCAAAGGCGTCTTCATCCACCATCCCGCCGAGGCGGGAATCCGCCTGCATGGCCGTATCATTCCGAAAATCCGTGATCGCGACCCGCATCGGCTCCTCGGCGAGCGCCGCGCCCGCGCCGATCAGTCCCACCAGTCCCAGCATGACCCCGATTTGCAATGTCTTCATACTCGCACCTCCGCCGCCGCCTCGCGGCCCGTGATGATTGTCACTCAGCACTGTACTCTAGCATGTTCGACGGCCGCGGGCAGCGAGATATTCAATCTGCGGACAAAAAGTGAATAATCCTTCCGCGCCCCTCGTCTAATGCGGTAGAGTACACCCGGTCAACCCCGCAACAGGAGGACAGTGTTATGCGCGCACGCATTCTTTTTCACATGCGAGTGGTCCCGCTCATGGCGGCCGTGGTCATGATGACCAGCGGATGTGCCCTCTTCCGGGCAAGCAACCGCGGCGTCGATGTGTCCGAAGATGTCCGGTTCGGCGCGGAATTCAACTACACGGATTTGCGCAATGTCACGGAGGCCCTGGCCAGTGAGCTCGCATCCAGCCCCTTCGTAAAACAGGCGAACGACGAACCGGTCCTGATGATCGCGGGGGTTCAGAATCGAACCACCCAGTACATGGACACCAAAAACCTCACGGACCGCCTGCGCACGCTCCTGTTTAAGACCGGGGAATTCCGCTTTATCAACGAGAGCCGGCGCCAGGACCTGCTCGAGGAACAGGGCTACCAGGCGGCACACGCCACCCCCGAGTCCCAATCCGCGGTCGGCCGGCAACTGGGGGCCAATTTTATGCTGAGCGGGTCCATGACCGAGATGCAGCAGTCGTCTCCCAAGCAGGTCCGGCTGGCCAAGAAGACCGTTCGCTACTACAAGCTCACCCTGGAAATCACCGATCTCGAAACCGGGGAACTCGTGTGGACCACGGAACAGGAGTTTGCCCGCGAGGCGAGCAAGCCCCTCGTCGGGTGGTAAGCCATGCCGCAGGCCGGCCAGGCCATACGCCCGCGACTGTCGCGGGCGGCGGCGATCGCGGTGCTCGCGGCCCTCGCCACGGGGTGCACCACGGTCCCGCTGGATTCCGCGCGCCGGGATTTTTACCGGGGTGATTTCCAGAACGCGGTCAACCGTCTCGACGAGGGCGACGTCGCCGACAAGGAT
>CAZCOO010000133.1:5033-7955 GCA_964500395.1 uncultured Verrucomicrobiota bacterium | reverse complement strand
GCGCGGCTGCGCCCTGCCCGATCTCCTCGGCACCATTCCCCGCTATGCCCAGGCCTCCCTCAAGGTCCCCTGCTCGGCCGGCCGGGCGGTGGACATCATTCGCGATCTGACCGAGCGCCACGCCGATGCCCGTCCCCTCACCATCGACGGGCTCCGCCTCGACTGGGACGACGCCTGGGTCCTGGTCCGCGCCTCCAACACCGAACCCATCATGCGGATCTTTGCCGAGGCGGGCGACCCCGCCCGCGCGCAGGACCTCGTCCAGCAATTCGCCGGCGAAATCGTCTGCTGAGGCGCTCACTCCTCCGCGGCGTCCGCGGCCAGCCGCTCCAGCATGCGGAGGGTCACATCCCCGACCGCCTTGAGGCTCCGGGGGCTGAGCTTGTCCAGCGTATCGTCGGCGGTGTGCCAGTAGTCGTTCTTGCCGGGCTCGCTGCCGTACTCGAAATCGATGAGGTTGACCGCGGGCATCCCCGCCTCCAGGAACGGCACGTGATCGTCCAGAATGGTGTAGCGGCTGAGCCCGAACAGGTGGCGCACGCCTTCGTCATGCGCGGCCGCGAAGGCCATGGACGTGAGCCGGGGGGAGCCGTTGCGGGGGAGGGTGATGTTCAGGTCGCGGTCGCCGACCATGTCCATCAGGATCATCGCCTCCACGTCCCCGGCCCGCCCGCTCTCCACGAGGTCGGCCGCCAGGTGGCGGCTCCCGTGCAGCCCGTCGCGCGGGCCGTAGCTCTCCATGCACTCCTCGCCGTCAAAAAACACCAGCCACGTTTCAAAGGGAAGGGGCTCCGCCGCCTGCAGGATCCGCCCGAGCTCGACAAGCAATCCGCTGCTCGACCCCGAGTCATTCGCGCCCTCGAACCCCTCGGGCATGCCGACCTTGGTGTCGTAATGCGACCCGAGGAGGACGAGCCCCTCGCCCCCGCCCGGGATGCGCCCGATCACATTGCGAAAGGTCACGGGCCCCTTGGGGGTGGGGTCCTCAAAGGTCTGGAGATCCGCCTCCACGCCCACGGCGCGCAGGCGGTCGCGCAGATGCTCGGCGGCGCGCCGGGCCCCGGGGGTCCCGCTGTCGCGCAGGCCGAGCGCCACGAGCGCCTCCACCTCCTCCAGGGCGCGGTCGCCGTCGACCCGGGGGAGACCGGGCGGCGTGCCGGCCGCCTCCCCGGTGGCGGGATCGCCGCCGGCCGGGCCGCACCCCAGCAGCATCGACACCATCAGGGCACAGGCGGGGAAGGTTTTGCAAACAGGGTGCACAGGCTTTCTCCGGCGTTGGACGGCGGCGTACCGGCCGCGATTACAAGTCATCCCCCAGGCCCAGGATTTCCACCAGGCGGTCGAGGTCGTCGGGCGAATAGAAATCGATCTCCACCCGTCCGCGGGCCTTTTTCCCGTTGGCCAGGGTCTTCGACGACACCACGCGGACGCTCGTCCCCAGCCGCTGATACAGTCGCTCGCTCAAATCGCGGAGGTGTTCCGGCGGGATGTCCTCCCGCTCCGCGCGCGGCTTCCTCGGCGGCCGGGTGCGGGCCTTGACCTGTTTCTCCAGGTCGCGGACCGACCACCGGTCGCGCACCACCTGCTCGGCGAGCGCCGTTTGCTCCTCCGGAATCTCCAGCGAGAGCAGAACCTTGGCGTGCCCGGGGGAGAGGCCGCCCTCGGCGAGGCGCTGTTTGACCGGATCGGGCAGGGCGAGCAGGCGCAGGGCATTGGCCACCGTGGCCCGGCCCTTGCCCACGCGCTCGGCGGCCTGTTCCTGGGTGAGCTCGAAGGTCTCCATGAGGGCGCGGTATCCCTCGGCCTCTTCCACCGCGTTGAGGTCTTCCCGCTGTAGATTCTCCACCAGGGCCAGCTCCAGCGCCTCCTGGTCGGGCACCTCCATGGGGATCACCGGGACCTCGTCGAGGCCGGCCAGTTCGGCCGCCCGCAACCGCCGCTCGCCGGCGATCAGCTCCAGGTGATCCTCCCGCTCGCGCACCAGCAGGGGCTGAAGCACGCCGTGGGCCCGGACAGACTGTACAAGCTCTTCGAGGGAATCGGGTTCGAACGACTTCCGCGGCTGCCAGGGACAGGGGCGAATGCGATCGCGCGGTACGCGCATCACGTCCCCGGCCGCAACAGCCTCTTCGCCCTCCGGCGGCGGTTCATCATGAATCAGGGCGCCCAGCCCCCGGCCCAGTCTGCGTTTTGCCATAATGCCTCCACATCGCTCAAAGGGGTCTATGCTATCGCCCCCGCTGCGTTCGTCAAGCGTGACAGCCCCACCCCGCCGCGCTAAAATCAGTCCATGCATTCGAAGACAACCATCCTGTTCGATCTCGGCGGCGTCCTGCTGCACCTCGATTACGCGGGGGCGTGGCGGCGCCTGGCCGCGCAGTGCACGCGCATCGGGCCGGCGGATTTCGGGGTGGCGCAGCACCTCATGATCGATCATCCCGCAACGGACCGCTACGAGACCGGCCGCGGCTCATTGGACGACCTCTTCGCCGCCTGGGTGGACATCACCGGCTTCACCGGCCCCCGGGAGGAATTCGAAGCGGCGTGGTGCGGCATCTTTTCCGAGAACCGGCCCATGACGGCCTTTGCCCGCGAGATGCTCGCGGCCCATCCCGCCTGCCTGTGGTCGAACTCCAACCCCCTGCACATGGACTACGCGCGGCGAACCTTCCCGTTTCTGCAACAATTCCCCGATGCGGCGCTCAGCTACGAACTCGGCGCCAAGAAGCCCGACCCCGCCTTCTACCGGCACGCGCTGCACCGCTGCCGCGTGGATCCCGCAGCGGCCGTGTTCATCGACGACCGCCCGGAAAATGTAGACGGTGCGCGCGCCTGCGGTATCCCCTCCATCCACTACCGCCAACCCGAACAGGCCATTCGGGAGATCCGGGCCGCGCTGGACCAGACGGCCGAGTAATGCCC
>CAZCOO010000133.1:0-4933 GCA_964500395.1 uncultured Verrucomicrobiota bacterium | reverse complement strand
GCCCCGGCCCCGCGCCGGGAGGCACCTCAGCGCACGGCCAGGATCGCGACGTACCCGGCGTACACGGCAAGCAGGAAGACCCCTTCCAGCCGCACAATGCGAAAGCCGGTTATCATGATCGGCAGCAGGGCCGCAGCCGTAAAGGTCATCAGCCCCAGATCGATATTCGAAATATCGCTCGCATTTGCGGGACTGATCACCCCGGCAAGCCCCAGGACCCAGAGGATGTTAAACAGGTTGGAGCCGATTATGTTGCCCAGCACGATATCGCCCTCGTCCTTGATCGAGGCCACCACCGCGGCGGCCAGCTCCGGCAGGCTGGTGCCCAGGGCCATGATGGTGAGGCCGATCACCGCCTTGCTTACGCCGAAATGCGTCGCCACCACCACCGCGCCCTTGACCAGAAAATCCGCCCCCAGGGTGAGCATGAGGATCCCCCCGGCCACGAACGCCAAGTGCTTCCACGCGCTGCCGGGTTGTTCCAGTTCCCGGACTTCTTCGATCGTATCCGTCGCGGCCGCCTTGCTCTCACGCCGGGCGAGCACAATCCCCCCGGCCGTATACGCCAGGAAGAACAGGAGGAGAACCATCGCCTCGCCCCGCGTCAGCATATCCCCGGCCAGCATCCACCAGACAACCAGCGACGCGGCAATATTGACCGGCAACTCGAACCGCAAGAGCTGCAGGCGGGACACCACCGGCCGGATCACCGCCGCCACCCCGAGGATGAGGGCGACGTTGCATATATTGGAGCCGATCATGTTCCCCAACACCAGCGAGCTCTCCTGGAGGATCGAGGCCCGGATGCCCACCAGCATCTCGGGACTGCTGGTGGCAAAGGCCACGACCGTCAACCCCACCACCAGGCGGGAGATGCCCAGCCGGATGGCCAGGGCCACGCTGCCGCGGACGAGGGCCTCCGCCCCGTAGTACAGAAGAACCAGTCCGATAACCAATTGGCCGGATGCAATCAACACGATGTCTGCCCTCCGTCCCGGCTCCCGACGACCGCCGCCGGAATCAACGCCGCGAGATCAGGTTCCCGCAACCGGTCCGCCGCCTCCTCGGGCGGGACGAATTCGCGCCGGCGCTCCGCCGCCTCCGGCCAATCGGGAACACACTCCTCCACATTCATGGCAAAGACCTCCACCGTGCACACCCCGCCCCACTTCGGATACTCGTAGGTGCCGAGGACCGGTTCGAGCACCGTCCCCCGCAACCCCGCTTCCTCCCACGCCTCTTCGGCCGCCGACTGCGCCGCCGTCAACTCCGGCTCCACGATTCCTTTGGGAATCACCCAACGCCCGGAGCCCCGCGAGGTCACCAGCGCAATCCGGGGGCCCTCCGCCCCCCGTACAACGGGGATCACGCCCGACTGCCTGTAATAATGCGCCGGCTTATCCGCCATCGGCGCCCCCCTCGCCGCGGGTTCTGTACACCGCGGCAAGAATCAGGCCGGCCAGCACCCCTTCCGCCAGGACGCCGAGAAACCAGGTCAGCGCCATCGAGTACGGAATCGGCATCACGGAATACGACCCGTACCCCATGCCGACCGCCGATCCAAAACCCGCGATCGCTCCATAAGCCACGGTCCTCGAACACGTCGTCCCGCCGTTGGTGAGCAGGGCATACACACCCGTGAAACACAGCGCCGCCAGCAGCCCCACGATGTACATCAGGACCATCTTCATCTCGTCCGGACCGCGCCACAATTCCGCCGTCTCCTGGTATGCCTCCTCAAGCAGCACAACGTGGATCCCCCAGTCGAGCACGCTCCAGAGAATGAAAATCGATACACCCGCCAGAAGGAACCTCTTCACCCTGCACCTCCCGTTTTCATGCGCGGAGGACCCATTCCCCCGGCTCCCGGCATCCTAAGCTCCGCCGTCCGCAGTGTACAGGAGAATGGACGCTCAGTCCGGCCCGGGTTCGACGTGGACAATCACATCCGAGACCGGCAGCTCGCAATCCAGCAGGGCCTCCTTTACCCGGTGGCCGATGGAATGACCGGCCCGGACGGTTATCTCTCCTTCGACCTGCACATGGATATCCATCTGGTAGCCGAGCCCGGCCTTCCGGATGCGGCACTTTTCGATGTTCACCACCCCCTCGATACCCCCGGCCACCGATCGCACCGCCGACTCGATCCGCTGCGGGGCGGAGGCGTCCATGACTTCGTCCACCGCCGGCCGAATCAGCCGGATGCCGTTTACCAGGATGATCCCGCACGCGAGAAGGGCCGCCCCATCATCCGCCCATGCCAGGGCCTCCCCGCCCCACAGGGTGGCGGCCACCCCGGCAAAGGCCACCAGGGAGGTCAGCACGTCGGACCGGTGATGCCACGCGTCGCCCTCCAGCGACCGGCTTCCCAGCCGGCGGCCCGCCCGCCGCATGGTCTGGTGCAGGGTCTCCTTGACGACAATCACACCGGCCAGCACGGCCAGGGTAAACGGCCGCGGCATCGGCGAGGGCGCCAGCAATTCCCGGATGCCCTGCCAGGCCACCGAGACGGCGGCCACCAGGAGAAACAGCGCGGCAACCAGGGCGGCCATGCTTTCCGCCTTGCCGTGCCCGTACGGGTGGCTGCGGTCCGGCGGGCGGGAGGCCATCCGCAACCCGCCGTAGACCACCAGCGAACTGAAGACATCCGTCAGGGATTCCACGCCGTCGGCCAGCAGGGCCGTGGAGTGGCCGACGAATCCCGCCGTCAGTTTGACCGCGGCCAGAATCAAATTAATGAGAGCCCCGACCGCCGCAATCCGACGCCCCGTGCGCGCTCCCCGACAGTCCGGGCCCTGGCATGACTCCGCTCGCATGCCTCCATGGTCGGACACCCCGACGCCGGAGACAAGCCGGGAATCCGCCCCGGCGCCGCCCCCATTTCCCGCATGTACATCATTCCCGAAAACGGGTATACTTCTCGCAGAGAGAAAAGGAGTGGCGCCATGGTCAATCTGCAAACCCGCGATATCCTCGAACAGGCCCGCCGCTTTCACCGCGATCTGCGGGCGTATTACGAAACCCTCGGCAAGGGCAACCAGCAGGAGCGGGTTCGCCTCCTGTTGGATTACATGCAGCGGCACGAGGAGACCCTCGACAAGTGCCTCGAGCAATACGCCCTGGGGGCCGGCCCCGGGGTTCTGAATACCTGGTTCAAACACGCCCCGGAGATCTCCGCCGCCGAGTGTTTCGAAGGCATCGATGTGCACGACGACATGAGCGTGGACGAGGTGATTCGCGTCTCGCTGCAACTCGACGACCGCCTCATCGCCTACTACCGCCGCCTCGCCGATCTCGCCGTCGCCGAGGAGGTCAAGGACCTGTTCAATGACCTCCTCCGGGAGGAGCAGAACGAGGAACGCCGCATGGCCCGCGACGCCATCGAGTTCGGCTACGATTGATCGCCTGCCCGGGAAACGGCCCCCTGACAGATCCGTCGCGGCCGTGATCGCCAGGACCTCCCCGTCGAGTCGCCGGGGTCTCACGCCCGGGGAGTGGGCCACGGTTCGCATTCCACGGATCTCTTGCCACAGCTCACGGCATTCGCCCGCGTACGCGCCCTGCACCAAGACATGGCTCCTAAAAAAGGCACTTTTCTTTCTGGCCAAGTGCCGCCCCTGCGCCCAAACTCTTACGTTTTTACGACAAGCGCGAGGATTGCCCGGTGAATACACATTTGATTTATGTCATGCAGGTCTGGATGCTCTCCCTTGGACGCGAGATTTACCGGGGGGCCCTGGATTACTGTAACCAGCTTCCCTCCAGCCGGTTCTTTGAAGTCACCCCCTTTCCCTATCAGCCCGATGAGCTGATCCACCAGGGCCAGAGCTACGAGATGGCCGGCCTGATCGCCCCCATTGTAGATCCGAGTTTCGGCCAGACCATTCTGGAGCAGGGCCGCCTTTGCGTCAGCACCCACATCGGGTACGAAGCCCCGGGCATCCCGCAGGTCGACGCCGACCACTACGCCACCGGCCGTATGGCCGCCGAACACCTCTTGAATGCCGGGTTCGAAAACTTTGCCTTCGTGGGCGACGATTACCTGAACGCCATGCGCCTGCGTCGTCAGGGGTTCTTCGATGCGCTCGAAGAACAGGGCCACACGGCGGAGCGGTTTCTGTACCGCATTACGCTCTTCACCCATATTGCCCAGCCCGACCACCCCGTGGAAACCTGGCTGAGCGATCTCCCCAAGCCCGTCGCCATCTACTGCAGCGACGACCGCAATGCCATGTTCATCAACAACCGGTGCCGGCTCATGGGCTACAAGGTGCCCGACGATATCGCGTTGCTCGGAACCGAAGATGACGACCTCGTCTGCGAGGGCATGCAGCCCAGCCTGAGCAGCGTGCACCTTCCCTACCGCCGGATCGGCTACGAAGCCGCCCGGGTCATGGTCGATTGGCTGGAAACCGGTTCGCCCCCCATGGACCCCGTTATGCTGCCCCCCGACTATGTCCAGGTGCGGGCCTCGACCGATGTCCTCGCCCTCGAAGATAAGAAGCTTGCGCGCGCCGTCCGCTACCTGCGCGACCACTGCACGGATCCCATCCGGATCGAGGACGTGGCCGACGAGGTGGGGATGTCCCTGCGCATGCTCCAGCGGAAGTTCAAGACAGATGTCGGCCACACTCCCGTACAGGAGCTGCAGCAGGCCCGGGTGGAGCGGGTCAAAGGCCTCCTCCGCCAGACCTCCCTCTCTCTGGACGCCATCGCAGAGCGGACCGGCTATCCCAACGCCAACTATCTCTGCGAAAACTTCCGCCGCATCACCGGCGAATCCCCCGGCACCTACCGCAAGAAGCATCGCGTCATTACCGGATAGGCTGCACCCGCCCTCCCCTTGCCGCGTCGGCGACGTGAACCGATGCACCACAAGGGAAGATCCCCCGGGCTCGTCCCGGAGTGCGGAGTCGATTCCCGGCGGGAAGCC
>CAZCOO010000132.1:0-7999 GCA_964500395.1 uncultured Verrucomicrobiota bacterium | reverse complement strand
GGAGTACACATTGGGGCGGTTCATTGCAAGGCGCCCGCATGTTGATTTCGCCAACGGGGATAAATCCGGCCGGGACCCGGTTTCCGTGGACCGGCGTCCTCGAATACGACTTGGAGTCTGATACAGCCGGTGTCCTTTATACCTTCAGCAGGACTAGTTCCTTTAATCATTCATCTGCCGATCCACAAGGGGATTGGAATGGGCACAAGCTGCTCTCGCGGGATCAAATAGATCCACCCTATCTTATTCACGATAACTGGATCTACTTCCACCATGAGGACTTTGGGAGGTTATCGCTCAAAGATGGCACAAAGGAGTTCTTCCCCGAGCTGGGGTTGAAACGACTCAGAAAAATTAGCCCAACAAGGATGCATTTTGAGTGGATTGAGGAAAAGCAGAGCATGCTTGTATCGGATGACAAGGCTGTATGGATTCTGGGTGGGTTTAGAACGCCGTAATCAATGAACATACTCATACACGACACCTCCGTCCGCAAAACCTGACCTGGAAAATACAGTTCGGTTGAGCGGCCGGCCACATCGGTACCCCGGCCTGCGGGAAAGCGGTAGGCATCCAGGAAGTCATCTAGCAGAACGGCAAGGATCGGGGAGCGGACGTCGCGTCGCGAAAGATCCCCCGGCCTTGCGCCGGGGAGCGTCAGGATGGGCTCTTCATCGCAATCGTGCGCGGGACCATCATCGTACTCCGGCGCGCGGGGGGTGGAGGCAGGCGGTCCGTGGGGGGAATCGTTCGGCGGGCCGCGGTAAACCCGTCCCGCCGGGAGCATCGATCCCGATTCCGATTTCGATGTTGGCCGGTTACGCCCGGTGCAGGGCGGCGAGGATGGATTCGAGGCGGCGGAGTTCCTGCTCGGCGTCGGGGTCGTCGGTCAGGAAGTGCACGATCAGCCGCGGGCCGTCGAGGTGGACGCTGGCGGTGCCGGGGAGGAGGCTCACGGTCCAGGCGTAGAGGATGCGAAGACCCTCGCCGGGGAGGTCGAGGGTGATTTCCGCCAGCGCCGGACGGACGGGACGGGACGGGTGCAGCGCCCGCACCGCCACGTCCACCCCGCCGAGAATCGACTGGCGCAGGAAGTACACCGCATAGCGGAGGAGGGGGCCGAGTCGCAGCGCGTGGATCGTGCCCGCGGGCAAAACCCGGTAGCTGGCGGCCCAGGCCAGGACCGCCACGACCCCGCCGATCCAGGCATCGCGCAGATCCCCCTCCGTGAGCAGGACCCACCCGAAAGCGAACGAGGCCAGGCGGATGATCAGGCTGCGGATCAGGATGGGCGTGGGGACGGACATGGTGCGGGCAGTCTCCTTATTGCAGGGTCCAGTACAGTGCGAGGACGAGGCCCAGGGCCATGATTCCCGCGACGGGCAGCAGGCGGGTGCCGCGGTCGAGCGCATCCGGCCACTCATCGGCATGACCCTCGGGCGGGATGAGGCGGTGCAGCCAGTGATCGGAGGTGATGGGTTTTTGTTCCATGAGGGGGGCGATGTGTTCGCTCCAGCCGGTTCCGAGGATGCGCCCGAGGCGCAGGATGAGGAGTCCGACGTCGCCCATGGGAACGACCGGCAGCCGCCCGACCCGTGCCAGCAGCGGAAACGCAAGCGCGATGCCCAGGGCGACGGGCCAGGCTTTGAGGAGGGTTTTGAGGTCGGGGAGGACGGGCTTGACCGGCGTGTCGAACCCGGCGGCCGCCCCCCATGGCAGGATCAGGCAGGCGGCAAGGGAGAGCCCCCAGGTCCAGAGGAGCCCGGCGTCGGTTCGGGCGTCGCCGGGTTCGTGTCCGTGGGCCGCGGCGCGCAGGTTGAGCTGCACGAAACGGGCCAGCAAGAGGGTGGTGGCCAGGGCGCTGAGCAGGAGCAGCCCGCCGAGCAGGCCGCTCCAGGGATCGGGGGCGTAGGCGCCCAGTTTCTTCAGGGCGTTTTTGGCCAGCGCCCCGCCGGTGAAGGGCGCCCCGGCAATGACCAGCCCCGCCGCAATGCTGCCCGCGACCACGATGCGCCGGGCGAGCGCGGTGTGCGCGGCATGGGCTGCGCCGACGGCCATGAACAGGGCCCCCTTGGCCAGGGCGTGGCTACAGGCATAAAAGGCGAGCAGCCCGACGGCCACCGGCCACGCCTTGGCCGAGGCCAGGCCGATGCCCAGGGCGATGGTCATGACGCCCATCTGGCTGATGCTGCTGTAGGCGAGCGTCGCCTTGGGATGGTCCTGCGTGAAGCCGGCATAGGCCGCGCCGAAGGCGCCGGCCAGCCCGAAGGCGATGCAGGCGGACCCCCACCCCGGGAAGTCGGCTGCGCCCCCGGGCAGAAAGGTGAGCCAGCCGAACAGCCCGGCTTTGATCATGGCCCCGCTGAGCACCGCACTGGCCGGGGTGGGCGCCACCGGATGGGCCAGCGGCAGCCAGACGTGCACCGGCAGCAGCCCGGCCTTGACCCCGAATCCGAAGAGGAGCAGGGCCACCAGCACGCCGGTGTGCGGCGAGGCGGCCCCGGCCGCGGGAAGGTCGGCCAGCGACAGGGTGCCGGCTTCGCGGGCGAGCCAGAGCAGACCGGTCAGGACGAGCACTTCGCCGAAGACCGCCATGCCGATGTAGAGGGTCCCGGCGCGAACCGCCTCCGGCTTGCGCGTGTGCACGACCAGGCCGTAGGCCGAGAAGGTCATGAGGGCGAAGCTGCTGTAGAAGAAGGCGAGATCGGTGGCGAGGAAGATCCCGATGTTGCCCGTGTAACTGAGCAGGGTGAAGACCCCGTAGGAGCGGACGCGCCGGTCCCCCGCCGTGTAGGGCCAGGCAAAGAGCCCCGCCAGCGTCCACAACCCCGCGGTGACGAGAAGAAACAGGCGCGCGGTGTCGGACCGGAGCCCCAATGCGCCCCCCATGAGGAGGCTGTCGACGGTCAGGGTGGCGCCCGTCGGCACCAGCAGGCCCACGGCGAGCGCGGGCAGCCCGAGCGTGGCCATCCAGAACCGGACGAGCCCGGCCGGGACGCGCGGGACCATGGCGGCGGCCGCGCCGGCCATGGGGTAGAGCTGGGCGATGGCGATCCACTGGACACTCATGGCAGGTACTCCCGGGCGGCGACGAGGCGGGCCAGGGCCAGCGGGCTCCACTCCGCGCCCGCGAACAGGCCGGCGAGCAGAGAGACCGCCCCGGTGATGAGGCAGGGGACCAGCAGCAGCCACGGCGCTTCCAGGCGGCGCGCGGGGCCGTGCTCCTCCCAGGGGCCGTCGGGCTCGCGGAACCAGGCCCGGTAGACGATAGGCAGGAAGTAGCCGGCGTTGAGCGCGGTGCTGGTCAGGAGCACCGCGATCACCCAGCCCTGGCCGGACTCCAGGGCGCCCAGCCCGAGGTGCCACTTGCTGATGAACCCGGCCACCGGCGGCACGCCGATCATCCCCAGGGCCGCGATCGTAAAGGCGGCCATGGTGAGGGGGAAGCGCCGGCCGATGCCGTTCATCCCGGAGATGGCCTTGACGTGCACGGTCTCGGCGAAGATCCCCGCGCAGAAGAAGAGGGTGATCTTCATGACGCCCTGGTGGATGAGGTGGACCAGCCCGCCGGTGGTGGCCGTCGCCCCGATCATGGAGACCCCCAGCGCGATGTAGGAGACCTGGCTGACCGTGGAGTACGCCAGCCGCCGCTTCAGGTCATCCTGGGTCAGGGCGCGCACGGAGCCGTAGATGATGGTGATGGAGGCGGCGATACACAGCGGAAACAGCACGCCGAGGTCGTGCGCGAATTCCACGCCGAAGAGGTCGTAGACCACCCGCACGATCCCGAAGGCGCCGGCCTTTACGACCGCCACTGCATGGAGGAGGGCGCTGACCGGGGCGGGCGCCACCATGGCCACCGGCAGCCAGCCGTGCAACGGCACCAGCGCCGCCTTCACGCCCAGCCCCGCGATGAGAATGGCAAAGATCAGCTTGAAACTGGCGTGCAGGGCGGGATCCAGCGCACTCAAAACACCGCCTTCCCGGAAATCCACCGACCCCGCCAGCACGTGCAGCCAGACCACGCCCACAAAGATCACCGCCCCGCCCGCCATGGTATACCAGAGGTAGGTCCGGCCGGCCCGGAGGGCCTCGTCGGTGCCGCGGTGCACCACGAGGGGATAGGTGCTCAGCGTGAGGAATTCGTAGAAGATGAAAAAGGTGATGGGATTGCCGGCGAGGGCCACCCCCACGCTGGCGGTCACGCAGAAGCTGAAAAACCCGAAAAAGCGGCTGCGGTTGGCCCAGCCCTCCATGTATCCGATGGCATAGATGGTCGTCAGCAACCAGAGGGCGGAGGAGAGGCTCACCAGCAGCAGCGACATGGAGTCGGCCTTGAGGACAAAGTCGAACCCGAGCACGATGGAAAACCGGGTTTCGTATTCCTCCCCGCGGATCATGCCCCAGCCCATCCACATCACGAGCGCCACCTTGGCCACCGCCCCCGCCATGTTGAGGAACGAGCGCAGGGCGCGCTGCGAGTCGGCCAGGAAAAAGATGGCAACCCCGGTGACAAACGAGGTGGCCACGATCAGCAGCGGGAGCCAGTCGTTCAGGTTCACGGCGCACCTCCGGGGGTGAGGGCGAACGGCGACCCGATGGGGATCAGGTTTAACAGATCGTGCGCCAGCAGGCCGATGACGATGCTGACCACGGCCGGGGCCAGGGCGCAGAGCTGCAGGCCCAGGGGTACCGGGGTGAGATCGGGCGCGCCTTCGCTGGAGAGAAACGTGGGGCGGAGCATGAGAAACATGTACCCGGCGGTCAACAGGCCGCCGCCGACCAGGAAGGGCGCCCACCACCACTGGCCCACGCCCAGCACCGCGTGCATGGTCAGCCACTTGGCGATGAAGCCGCCGCTGGGCGGCAGGCCCATCAGGCTCACGCCGGCGAGCGCCATGGAGAAGATCGTCAGCGGCATGCGCTCGGCCAGGCCCCGCAGGCTGCTCATTCGATCCGAGCCCGCGGCGATCATAAAGATCCCCGCGGAGAGGAAGATGGAGGCCTTGGCCAGGGCGTGGGACACGGCGTGGTACACGGCGCCTTTGCCCGCCTCGAGCACCCAGGGCGAGAGGACCCCCTCCACCGCCGGGGGCGCGGCCGCCGTCACCGGGAAGAGGAACAGGAGGTAGCCGAGCTGGGCCACAGTAGAATGGGCAATCAGCATCTTGAGCCGCTGCTGGCGCATGGCCTGCAGGGAGCCCCAGAGAATGGCCGTCCCTCCCAGTACCCCCAGGACCGTTCCGAAGGCCGGCGTGACGGCGGCGGGGAAGACCTCAAACCACAGGCGCAGCAGAATGTAGAAGGATCCCTTGACCACCAGCGCGGAGAGCAGGGCGCTCACCGGAGCCGTCGCGCTGGAGTGGGCGGGCGGCAGCCAGAAGTGCAGCGGGAAAACCGCCGTCTTCATGAGCAGGCCCATCGTCATCAGAACCAGGGCGGCCTGCGGGAGGGCGCCGGGGGTGAGCGCGTGGCCGATGGCGTACAGATCGAGCGTGCCGTACGCCCCGTAGAGGAGGGCGACCCCCATGAGGTAACTCATCGACCCGGCCATGGCCGTCAGCATGTACCGGAGACCGGCCCCGAGGACCTCGCGCGTGCCGGTCAGGACCACCAGCCCCACCGCCGACAACCCCACCAACTCCAGCACCACGTAGAGGTTAAAGAGGTCCGCCGAGACGAACAGGGCGTTCAGCGAGCCCCACAGCATCAGCCAGATCGGCCAGAAGAGGTCCCGCGCCCGCTTTTTCCGCCCCTCCGTGTAGGGCCGGAAGTAGATCCGGGCATAGAGGGAAATGACGAGGCCGATGATGGCGCTCATCAACAGGAGGATCCCGGAGAGGCCGTCGGCGGCCAGGTCGATCCCCAACGGGGCGCCCCAGCCGCCCACGGCGATGCGCTGGGGGCCGTCGGTGTAGAGCCGTCGCAGCACGGGCAGGACGGCGGCCGTGGTCAGCCCCGCCGCGACCAGGGACGCCGGCTCCGCGAGGCGCCGGGGCAGCAGAAACGCGAGAACCGCCCCGGCGAAGGGGACGATGACGGGCCAGACCAGGGCGGTGCTCATGATGCGCCTCCGTCATCGAGATCGGTCTCGCCCGTCGCGTCAAAATAGCTTCGGGCCAGGCGGATCGCGAACGCCGAGGCGCTGATGGCCACCACGATGCCGGTGAGGAGCATGGCGTGGGGCACCGGGTCGGGGTCGGGCGCGGCGTTCCGGCGGGCGATGGCGATCAGGAGCAGAAAGACCCCCACCGCCATAATATTCATCCCCATGAGCCGTTTGAGCAGGTGCGGGATAAAGAACACCCCGAACAGGCCGATGCTGAACAGGATCACGCCGGTCATGGAATAGGCCTGCTCCGGGGTCACGAGCCCGTCCTCCCTTCCCGGCCCCGGGCCTGCTGGCCCAGGATGAGGGCGGCCATCGTCCAGGCGATGGACAATGTGGCGCACCCCTCGATGAACAGGATGAAATCACCCGCCCGGTCGACCGGGTAGGCGAGAAGCCCCTCCCCCCACGCGGCCAGACCCGCCCCCGTACCGAGAAAGGCGACAAAGCCGGCCACCAAAATCAGGCGAAAGACCGGCGGCGACACGATGACCAGCCGGGACGAACCGGCCAGCCACAGCAAAACCAGGGCGGCCCCCAGCACCACCCCGGCCTGGAATGCACCCCCCGCCGCGTATTTCCCGATCCACAGGAGGTAGCCGCAGCCCAGCACCGCCAGCGGCAGGAGCAGGGCGACGGATCGTCGCAGCACCGGGTCGGCCGAGGGGAGCTGTCGAACCCGCGTCAGGTCATCGGCCGGTTGAGCCAGCAGCACGCCGAAGACCGCCAGCAGCAGGACGCCCAGTTCCAGCCAGGTGTCGTAGCCCCGAAAATTCAGCAGAACGCCCGTCACCGGGTGCTTCACACCGCTTTCCGACATGTGGGCATCGACCACCCGGGTCAGGCCGCCGGCCTCCCGGGGCAGCTCCGCCACCGCTCCCAGCAGAATCGCCCCGACCAGGGACGCCAGGAGGATGCCGGCCAACAGGGTTATCCTCTCGCTTCGACCGGGAATCATGACCCGTCCCCTTTGCGGTCGCGCATGTGCCGGGCCGCATCCAGGAGCAGCACCCCGGTGATGCCGGCGCCGACGGCGGCCTCCGCCAGCGCGATATCGGGGGCCTCCAGCCGCACCCATGCCAGCGCCATAAAGAGGCCCAGGACGATAAACACGACCACCGACTTAAAGATGTCGCGCACCAGCAGCACGCGCACCGCCAGGACCACCATCGTCACCATGATCGCTCCGTCGACCAGCCAGTCCAGCGGCGTCATGGGATCACCTTTGTCGCTTTATGGCGGCCGGTTTCCAGCACGGAACGGGCCATCAGGTAGCAATTCGTTGTCCCGCCCAGCATGGTGATCAGCCAGATGAGGAGCAGTTTGCCCGCCACCAGCCAGGACTGCGAAGCCACGGAGAGCCCCACGACGATGAACCCGAGCCCCAGGTTATCCGCTTTGGTCAGGGCGTGGAGCCGGCTGAACGTATCCGGGAAGCGCAGCAGTCCGATCGTCCCCGCCAGGTAGAAAAAGGCCCCGGCCGTGCAGAACAAAATGGGAACGGTCGTTGTCATAGGGGCGACTCCTCGGTGGGGGGAATCGCGTCCGCGGCCGCCAGCCGGGTGTAGGCCACAATCGCCAGGGTGGCCAGCAGGGCAAAGACGAGGGCCACATTCCGCAGGGTGGGGATGTCCATGCGGTGGCCCATCACCAGCAGGGCCGCCACACCGGTCGTGCCGAAAAGCTGAATGGCCAGAATCCGGTCAGCCGGGGTCGGCCCGCGCACGATGCGGACCAGCCCCAGTACGATATTCAGAATCAGAAACAATTCCAGAACGAGCCAGAAGCCATTCACATGCCACCCCCCGAGGTTAGACGGCGTGTCTAAAAAGTGGCGATACCATAATAAGGTCAGTCGGGAATTCAAGATTCTCCGGAAGGAAATGTGCC
>CAZCOO010000131.1:0-8067 GCA_964500395.1 uncultured Verrucomicrobiota bacterium | reverse complement strand
CATTTCGTTGCTGTCTTCATGATTTCTTCTCCTTTTGTTGTTCTGACATGTTTTTTAAAATGCCCGTGTCCCATTCGTCCGGAGCCAAGGCCGGGTCGACCGAATACGCCACCGCGCCTTCGGTTTCAAAAAGGAGTCGCCGGTCGGCTGTGTCGTAGGTATTGATATACAGCGCGTAGCCCGGATTGGCCGCTCCGCTGTTTCTGCGGCCCACCAGTGTGCAGATGTTCGATTTAGCCGCCGGATGAACCCAGGCTTCCACCGTGAACGCGCCCGAGGTGAGCGCCGGCTCCGCACCGCTGCCCAGATCGACATAGTCGTCCGCGCCGTCAAATGCCAGGCCGTTGCCGGCATACTGCGCGGCGGAGGCGGATGCGTACAGAATACAACTACCCAACAGCAACATACCCCTTCGCTTCATTGTGCACTCCCTTTTATCCGGCAATTCCCGACATGGGATGCCCCGGCTGTAAACGTTCGGATGCGGTCAAAAGGTCCTTTTCACCTCTGTCCATTCGAAAGGCCAACGCTGCCGGTGAGCGTACAAAGGCTGTCGCAAAATGAAGCGGCGCGGCGGTCGTCGGTACGCTCCGCTTCGCGTGTTCGCCATCCTCGTTCTTATGTCGAAGGGGGGCGACATCCGCCGGTGGGCGCGTGTGGATGATTTCCCGGTACCGTTCGCAGGACTGCCCGGCAATAGGGTGGAGTCGGGTGTTGCCGGGACTCAGGAGGGCTTGAGCAGATGAGCCCCGTGCGGTTTCCTTCGCGCCGACACTCGTATCCGGAGAGTCCTCCACGGGCCATCGGCTGGTGGAGAGATCGTATACGGCGACGCCCGCCCGGCAGTCCGGTTTCCCGCCTATCGCAAAAAAACCGATCGCCGCCCTCAAGGCCCGGCAAGAACAACCCTTGCGGCAAAACCGCAAAAGGAGGGGGAAGCCCACTCCTGCCCTGGTGAAAATGCTGCGCATCATCGCCCGTCCCTTCGTTCGGCAAGCCCCAATGCGATGCTCACGTAGTCGTTACTTTATAGCAGATGTACCCGGCAGATGGCAAGCTGCTTCGGCCTCGGGCATGCGCCCGTGCGAGGGGAGTGTCAGGCCGTGCCGCGGCTGCGGGAACGCGGTCCCGGCTTTGGCCGCGATCAATCCGGGCCGGACGCCCGGCCCGGCGGGGTGAAGCAGGTCCCTGTTCAGGGAGAGGAGGTCCGGGCGTGGAGGGGGGGCGGGGCGGCGGCTTCGCGCATGCCCTTGGCCGCGGGGACCATGCGGATGGCCTCAACAATCATCCAGAGTTCGAGGAGGATGCCGGCCAGGCCGATGCTGACGAGGACCCATTTCCCCTGGGCCCACCAACTCGCGTGATCGGCACTGCCGATGAAGATCTGCCACACCATGGCCCAGAGCGGCATGATCAGCATGAAGATCATGGGCAGGACGGCAAACCAGACGGTGATATTGCGTCGCCAGAGATAGAAGACGATGACCAGGAAGGCCAGGCCGCCGAGAAGCTGGTTTGTCGCCCCGAAGAGCGGCCACAGCAGAAGCCCGCCCTTGCCGGCATTGGCCCAGGACCAGTCCTGCCCGGTGGGCGGCACCGAAGCAATCAGCATGGCGATTCCAATGGCAAAGATTGTGGCCGCGTGGCGATTTTGCAGCGGGGCAAAAACAGGCCCCACCACCGGCACTGCCCGGGTTTCCGACGTCCCGGCGAGGGTCGCCGCGAGTTCCTGCACCACGTAACGCTGCAGGCGGCAGGCCGTGTCGAGGGTGGTCGCCGCAAACGAGGCCACCAGCACCCCCATCAGGGCCAGCCCGACGGTGTGCGGGAGGCCGTACGCGGCCAGGAGATTTGCCGCCCCGTCCACAAAGGCCGCCACTTTGCTGGCCAGCCCGCCGGCGGCGGCCCAGGAGCTGTAGCGCGAGAGCCACGCGTCCTCGCCGAACAGAACCCCGCCCTCCGACTGGACGCCGAGCCCGAGCCCGGCCGCACAGGCGAGAATGACCAGCGTGGCGAGAAACCCTTCGGTCAGCATTCCCCCGTATCCGACAAACCGCGCATCCGGTTCGGATTGAAGCTGTTTGCTGCTGGTGCCGCTGCTGACCAGGCAGTGAAACCCGCTGATCGCCCCGCAGGCAATGGTGATAAACAGGAACGGGAAGATCAGGGGAGCGCCTTCCGGGGAGAGATTGACCGCGGGGGCGCTCAGCTCCAGGGCTACCCGTTCTCCCGATTCCGCCAGGGGCACCCCGCCGAACAGGCCCGCCACGATCAGCCCCAGAACAATCAGCCCCAGGGCCGAGATGAGCTGCAGGGAGTTGATGTAGTCCCGCGGCTGCAGCAGAATCCATACCGGCAGCACGGACGCGGCATAAGAGTAGACCAACAGGATCACCACCCAGGCGGCAATCGACCAGGACGCCATTTCCGCGTTGAGGGCATGCAGGATTCCCGCATCGCCGAAGACCACCGTGGCATACATCACCCCCAGCGCAACCAGCGACGGCAGCAGCAGGTGAGCCCCCTTGCGGTGCAGGATCAGGCCGATGAGGATCGCAATGGGAATCTGGATCAGGCAGGGGAAGATGGCCGCCGGGTACTGTTTGAAGACCGCGGCAATGACCAGGCCGAAAATGGCCAGGACGATCGTCAGGGCGAGAAAGAGGACGAAAAGAAACAGCAGCCGCACCCGCGGATTCACGACCCGCCCGGAGATGTCGCCCACCGTCTGGCCGTTGTTGCGCAGGCTCACCACCAGCGAACCGAAATCGTGAACGGCCCCGATGAAGACAGATCCCAGGAACACCCAGAGCAACGCGGGCACCCACCCCCACATGATGGCAATCGCCGGCCCCACGATGGGGCCGGTCCCGGCAATGCTCGTGAAATGGTGCCCGAACACGATCGAACGGGGCGTGGGGACATAATCCATATCGTCCCGGAATTGCTCCGACGGGCACACGGCCTCCGCCGATATGCGGAAGATCTTCTTTCCGAGCCAGCGGCCGTACGTATTGTAGGCCACGATGAATCCGATTCCGGTTACGAGGGCAATCAGGAGTGCGTTCATACCACCTCTGCAAGTTGATCAGCCAAGGTGCGCGAGTGTAGGGAAAACCGCCAACGGATCAAAGCATTTCCCTCATTTCCCACAGGGCACCCGCATCCAGATGCATGTGCCCGGCCCGAAAGAACCACCGATGAACCCGGATGCACACGGATTAAGAGCAGCGGCCTGCCCCGGCAGGTCGGTCAGTCCCGGCCGAGTCGCAGACCCACGCTCAATCTGCGCGCTGGGGAGACGGGGAAAATGTTACAATGTACGGACTGACCCCTCAGCCCATCGGTCATTCCGCTATGAGGGTTCCTCCGGCGGGTCGCCGTATCGCTCGCGTTCTTCCGCCGCCATCGGCAGCTCGTGCGCACCGGCCTCCGGATAGCAAATCGTTCCACCGCCCCGCCCGCCCGCCGCGCGTTGTACTGCCTCGGAAAACTCCCGTTCCAGCTCGATGTAGTCATGGCGAGGATCCAGCGGGTGGCGCAGGGGCGGGCCTTCGTTCGCGTTATCCGCCGCTGACCCTTCCGCATCCCCACCCTCCAGCCATTTCCGCTCCTCCGGCGTCAGCTCGCCGACAAACCACCCGGCCGCGAGCGTTTTCGCCGGCAGCCGTATCGGGTTCCAGAGGCAGATCACGGCCAGCGGCCACGGGCGGTCCAGGCCCCTCTCGCCCGGGAATGCGGGCACGCCCAGCCGCCCGAACGGGAATACCCGGAAGGACCCGTCCTCCCGGCCCTCCGCCACCGCCGCGTAGCGCGGGGCATCCGGGGACAGGGAGGGAGGCAGGAGGCGTATCTGCCCCGCGGCCGGCGCGGCGGGATCGCCCGGCCCCTCTACCGCGCCAGGGGGCGGTCCCGTCTCGCCCTCCGCCCCGGCTTCCAGGGCGAGGAAGGCGTCCCACTCCACCAGCCAGTCCCGCACTCTCTGTTCGTATGAACGGTGCGATGTCATGCGATCCGGATTCCCTCCTCCGCGGCCTGTTGCGCCCGCTGCTGCAGGGCCTCTACGACACAGACGGCGAGGTCGACCAGGACCTGCCGGTCTTCGTTCGGATGCCGGGATTGAAGATACTCGAACACCGACTCCAGAAACCGGCGATAGGCTTCGCGCAGGACCGATTTTCCGCACTGGGCCTCGGCCGTCACCGCCGGGTGGGCGAGCGACCGTTTGGCCCGCTTTGCCCGAAGCGCCACGCATACCCGACGGGGCAAGGTATGAATCAGGTGGTCCGCGTGCTGCGCAGCCAGGGCCTCCAGCTCCCGGTTCCGGACCGGACGGGTCGGGTCCGCGTCGGCCGGCAGGAGATCGGCCAGGGTCAGAGCGCCGCTCTCCCCGGACCGGTCCACGGGGGCATCCAGAGAGACCCGGTTTCGCTCGGCGCCCTCCGCGGCGATATGCCGCCGGACCGCGGTCCGCAGCAGGACCCCGGCCCCGCCCCGGAGGGCGTCCAGCCGGTCTCCGGGGCCCGCGTCCGCCCGGGCGAAGAGCCAGTCCTTGTAGCGTTTTCCGTTTCGCACGCCCGGCACGGTCATGTGGGTCTCCAGCAGGTGCCAGGCCTCGGCATCGGTGGGTACGGCGGGCATGCGGCGTCCGGGGCACCGCTGCCGGTAGCGCTCCAGAAAACGGCCAAACAGCCGTCCGGAAAAGCCCCGGAGCGCCGCCTGCGTAGGGGGAGAGCACAGGTCCAGGGCGCACCGGGCATGCCATTCGTCCCACTGTTCCGGCGTCGTGACCGAGGCCTCGCCCCCCTTGCCTGATCGTTGGGAAGCCATGCCTCAGTATGCAACGTCTCCACCCGGTTCGGCAATCTCATTGATCGCCCCCGGTGTCGGGACTCCCGAGGGCGACGTACAAGAGCCCGTTTTCCAGCACGGCGCGCAGCCCCCGGGCCTCCGCCGCGGACAGGACAAAGCGCCCCTTGAACTGCTGGGCGCCATCCGCCCCCTGACGCGAAACCCCCAGGGCGAATCCCGGCCGCTCTTCCCGGCGGCGCAGGGCGATCATGGTATTGGTCCCGCCGTTGGTGTGATAGAGCCCCCGGGCGTCGTTGCCGAGGCTCTCCTGCGCGCCTTCCAGCACCAGCAGGAATTCGCACAGGTCCGCGAATCCCAGCTTCACCGTGGCCTTGTTCTCCCAGTCAAAGGTTGCGGCCCGCCGGTTGGCGGCGCGGGTGTCGGGCCGGTCCTTCTGGTGGGCCATCTCCATGTAGAAACATCCCTTGCGCCGGCGCCCGCCCGGTTTCAGGTCGAACCGGAGGGCGGTGCCCGTCCCCTTCGCATTGGCATGGTAAAAGGCGAGTTCGCCGTCGAGTCCGCGTCCGGGGCGGGCGGTGTCGGCGGGCGTCGAGTGTGCTTCGTGCAAAGTGCTCATGGGGTGATCCTCCTGTTGTGGAAACCGAGTCAGGCAAGGGCGGGTTCCTGGGCCGGGGCGGCCGAGGCGGCCGGGGTGTCCGCGGCCGCCTGGCCCGGACTGCCGCCGATAAAGTGCACGCGCAGGGCGCGGACCTTCAGGCGCTGCCGGCGTTCGCCGCTGTCGGTCTGCCACTGGTCCAGTTGCAGCTTGCCCTCCACCAGCACCGGTCGCCCCTTGGCCAGGTACCGGCAGCAGGCTTCGGCCTGTTTGCCCCAGACGTCGACATCCGCAAAACAGGTCCTCTCGACCTGCTCTCCCTCCGCATTGCGGTAGGACTCATTGATGGCGACCCCCAGTTGGGTGACCGGCGATCCCGATCGCGTGGTTCGCAATTCCGGGTCGCGGGTGAGGTTTCCGGCGAGAAGAACGGTATTCAGCGAGTTCATGGCAATCTCCTTTTCTGTTGATGTGACGGCTCGCTCTATCCCCCCAAGTCGGCCGGGCGGGGCCGCGCCGGAAAAAAGTGAAAAAAAAGCCGTCGATTTCGGACGACCTCTCGCCGGGCACCCGGAGGAGGGGGAGGGGGGGCGGCATCGCGCGATGTCGCGCCCGAACCTGAGACTTCCCGGGACAAGCCTGGGGGATCTTGTGGAAATCACCGGACGGTTGAGCGATTGCGGCCGGGAGGAGGGCGCACGCGGATCCTTGCTCAGGGCTGGGGACAAGGATAGAGTGGGCGTGTTTGCGACAAACGCAAGCATTCAGAACGCGATCCCGTGGAGGTATGCGATGAGACTGACGTGGATGACAGGTTTGAGTATGTGTCTGTTCTGTGCGGCCCTGGCGACCGGATGCGGAAGCGACATCACCGCCGTAGAGTCCGGCGAATACGAGGGCACCATTGCAAAGGTCGAGGTGGAGGAAAAAGAGATCTACGTGGATCTGGACGATGAGCGCACCCTCGAATTGTACTTTAGCGAGGAGACCGAGCTGGTTCGGGATGGAGACCCCGTGACGTTCGATGTCCTGGAAGCCGGGCAGGCGGTGTCGGTCGAAGTCGAGCGAGAGGGCAACCGCATGGACCCCGTGCGAGTTGAGATTCTGCCGTGACGCCTTCGCTTCCCTCGATGTGGCGCCAGGAGCTCTGGCATCCGATGGTGGTTCATTTCGCCGTCGGGTTGCTGGTGTTCGGCGCAGTCGTCTACCTGCTTCAATTTATCCGTTCCGGCAGTATGTGGGGCGAGCGCTGCCGGTTTGCGGCACGGCCGGCGTTGGTGGCCGGGGTGGTGGCGGCATGGGGCTCGATCTTTACAGGGGAGAAGGCGGACAGCGTGGTTGGGCGGACCCTATGCGATCCCCTGGTGCTCGAGAGTCATGAACGTTCCTCGTATCTCCTGGCGTGGCTGGTTACCGCGGCGGTGCTTGCCGATCTTGGTGCGGCAGTGGTAGTGCGCGGTCGCGCGGCTGCCTGGGTGCGCGGGGTGGTGGCGGCAGCCCTGCTCGGCGGGGCCGGGCTTGTGGGGTATGTTGGACACCTGGGGGCCAAACTGGTGTATCAACAGGCCGCGGCGGTTCATCACCCGAGCGAGGATTGCCGGGAATTCGAACCCTGAGCCCCGGACTCGCGGCGGGGTTGGAATTTGCTCCCGCCGTATCACCGACTGCGAACGGGCGGCCCCGTCCGTGGTTCTCCGGATACCCGTGAGCAGGGTTCCGGGAAGATCGATCCATAATAGTGCTCTACCATAATTGAGAGCTTGTGAGAGGACCTTTACACCGGTATTTTGTCATCCCATGATTTCTTATGGATCGTTTAAACTGATCGATTTATTTTCGGGATGCGGGGGACTTACGCATGGTTTCGTCCAGACGGGACGTTTCGAGCCGGTCTTTGCCAATGACTACGATCATGCGGCCCTGGAGTCCTACCGGTTGAATTTCGATCCCGATCGGGCTCACAGTGTAGACGGTGACATCCATGACCTGGTCGGGCAGACGCCGAGACGTATACCCAAAGCCGACGCAGTCGTCGGCGGACCTCCCTGCCAAGGCTTTTCCCTGCTGAACAAACAACGGGTCGGCGATCCACGCAGGCAGCTCTGGTATCAATTCATGCTGGCTGCTGAAGAGGCAGAGGCGAAAGTCATCGTGATGGAGAACGTGCGACAACTCCTCACATCTCCGGAATTCATCCAGATCGAGGCATTTTTGCATGATTTCGGCTTCAATCATGTGGAAGCGCGTGTACTCCTTGCTGCGGACTACGGGGTGCCCGAAATGCGGTACAGAACCATTATCATGGCGAGCCGGGCTGGGCCTATATCGCTTCCCCGGCCCTCTCATTACGATCCGAGAAAGATCCCGGAGCTGGAGAAGCAGGGAACCCTCTTCGGAAGAAAGACTCTGCGGCCGTGGCCCACGGTCCGGGACGCAATCGATGACCTGCCCCGACCTGAAGGAAAGGAGATAAGAGATGAACCCCCTCCACTCGATCTGCATTTCCGCCGCACTCCGACTCCAGTGAGTATGGAGCGCTACAAGGCAATCCCGCCGGGGGGTAACCGCTTCGACCTTCAGAAAAATCGCCCTGATATAACCCCCGACTGTTGGATCCGGAAGAAAAGCGGGGGTACGGACCTTATGGGCCGACTATGGTG
>CAZCOO010000130.1:4893-8079 GCA_964500395.1 uncultured Verrucomicrobiota bacterium | reverse complement strand
GGGCCGTTTCCTCCGTTTCATCCGGCTGAGGGGAAACAGAGGGCGCAGGTGCGGCGGGGGCGGGTGTGGATGGTGCGGAACCTGCCGGCAAGGCCGTCGAAGGTCAGAATGCGGTTGGTGAGGAGGTCGCCTGCACCGGTGGCGAATTTGATCGCCTCGAGGGCCTGCAGGGAGCCGATAATGCCCGGAAGGGCGCCGACGGGGCCGGCCGGGGCGCGGTCGCTTTCCCGCTCGGCGGGGACGTCTTCGAACAGGCAGCGGTAACAGGCGGAGTGGCCGGGAAGGACCGTGATGAGCTGGCCGTAAAAGCCGGCGATGCCGCCGTGACAAACGGGCGTGCCGGCGGTGTGACAGGCGTCGGCGATCAGGAATTTCGACGGGAAGTTGTCCGTGGCATCGATGACAAAGTCGTACGAGGGGAGGAGCCCGGCGGCGTTCTCCCGGGTGAGATGGCGGTCGAGGACTTCGAGGGTGAGTTCGGTGTTCCTCTGCCGCAGGCCGTCGGCGGCGGACGAGGCTTTGCTGCGCCCCACATCCCCTTCGCCGTGCAGGATCTGCCGCTGGAGGTTGCTGAGTTCGAGCCGGTCGCCATCCATGATGCCGAGGCGGCCGATGCCGGCGGCGGCGAGATAGAGGCCGGCGGGGGAGCCGAGCCCGCCGGCCCCGACCAGGAGGACAGATGTCCGGAGCAGGGCGTGCTGGCCGGTTTCCCCGATGTCCGGGAGTTTGAGGTGGCGGTCGTATCGTTCGCGTTGATGGGGGGTGAGGGTCATGGGGCCACTCCGGAGGGGGCGCGCGGCTCCCGATGCAGGACCTGCGGCCGGGCCCGATACAGGGCTTCGCCATTCTTGAATACCGGTTCGAGGTCGTTGCGTCGCAGGGCGTCGCAGAAGGCCTCCACGGGCCGCTCGTCGCTGATGGCAAATTGTTCTTCCTCGTATTCCACGGCGTCGGAGTAGCCGCCCACGGTGGTCTTGCTGGCCACGGACATTTTGGAGATGCCCAGGCCGGCCATGGAGTCCCGGAACGCGGGGGACTCCCGGGTGGAGAGGACGAGGGGCACGGCCGGAAAGGCGATTCGAAAGGCGAAGATATACTGGGCCATGCGCCGGTCCGACACCGGCCAGGGCGGCTGGAATCCGCCTTCCTGCGGGCGGATGCGGGGAAAGGAGAAGCTGAGGCCGGCCCACCAGTATTGCCGTTCGAGGGCCCGGGCATGGCGGTAGAGGGCCATCATGTCGAACGCGGGGTCGGAGAGGCCGAGCAGGGCGCCGAGGCCGACGGACCGAAGGCCGCCTTCGAGGGCGCGGGCGGGGCCGTCCAGGCGGTAGTTGTAATCCCGTTTGTCGCCGAAGACGTGCACCTGGGCATACCGTTGCGGGTGGTAGGTCTCCTGGTAGAGGCTGACGCTGACGCAGCCGCTCTCGGCGAGGGTGCGGTATTCTTCGGTCTGCATGGGGAAGACCTCGATGGCTACCTGATGCAGGCGCCGTGCCGCGGCGGTGATGTGATCGCGGAGGAATTCGAAATCGGCCTTGAAGGTGCGCTCGCCGGTGAGGAAGAGGACTTCTTCGATGCCCATGGCCCGGAGGGCGTCGAGTTCGCGCGCGGCCTCGTCGTCTGTCAGTTTGTGGCGCCGGACGCGACGGTCGGCGGCGAAGCCGCAGTAGGTGCAGGCGCTGGAACAATAGCTCGACAGGTAGAGCGGGGCGAAGAGTTGAATGGTGCGGCCGAAGTGCTGCCGGGTGAGGCCGAGCGCCTTTCGGGCCATGGATTCGAGTCGCGTTTGGGCGGCGGGGGAGAGGAGGGCGGCCATCTCCCGTTCGCCGATGCCGTCCGCTGCGAGTGCGCGGTCGACGTCCTGCACGGATGCGCTCTGGACCCGGTCCACCCAGGGGGCGGGGTCGATCTCTTCGGGGATGCGGCCGATGTCCGGGTCGCGCTTCATGAGGCGGCTGTCTCCAGGAACGAGGTGAGCGGGCTGGTGGCGACCGCCTCGCCCGTGTCGCTCCGGGCCATGAGGCCCGCGCGCCGGGCCCGGGCCCCGATGGCGACGGCTTCGGCGAAGGCGGCGGCCATTTCGCCGGGGTGGTCGGCGACGGCCACGGCGCTGTTGACGAGGACGGCATCGCACCCCATTTCCATGGCGGCGGCGGCCTCCGAGGGGGCGCGCAATCCCGCATCGACGATCACCGGCACGGCGCTGTCCCGGATGATGTGCCGCAGGAGGTCGCGCGTGGACAGCCCTCCCCCGCTTCCGATCGCGGCGCCCAGGGGCATCACGGAGACGCAGCCGATATCCTCCAGCCGCTTGGCCAGGACCGGATCCGCGGGCATATAGGGCATGACGTGGAAGCCCTCGGCCACGAGCATGTCCGCCGCGCGGAAGGTTTCCACGGGGTCGGGCAGGAGGTGGTGCGGATTGGGGTGGATTTCCAGCTTCACCAGGGAGGTCCCGGTCAGCTCCCGGCTGAGCAGGGCGGCGCGGAAGGCTTCGTCGGCGTTCATGGCCCCGGAGGTATTGGGCATGAGGTGTACGCCCGGGAGGTCGAGCAGGGGGGCCACCAGGTCGTCTTCCGCCTGCTCCCGGTTGTAGCGGCGCAGGGCCACGGTCACCAGTTCGGCGCCGGCGGCACGCACGGCGTCCACCATGGCGCGGGCGCTGGAAAACTTGCCCGTGCCCAGAATGAGCCGGTTGGACAGGGTGAGGGGTCCGAGTGTGAGGGGCGGTGCGGGATCGGTCATCAGCCGCCTCCGGCGAGCGTCATGATCTCGACGCGGTCCCGGGGATTCAATTCCACCCGGTCCCGGCCGGCGCGCGGTACGATGTCGCCGTTCAGGACCACGGCGACCCGGGCGGGGTCGGCGTTCAGGTCCTGTAGAAGGGCGGGTATGCCCGGGTTCTCGACGACGTGCGGTTCGCCGTTCAGGAAGATGTTCATAGTCGCCTCTCCTCTGGTTGGGTCCGGGATTCCCGGCGGGAGAGGGCGTTGTTCCATTCGGACAGGCTTGGCTCCCTTGCGCCGGTACGATCCGGATCAGGTTCCACGGGTGTGTTCTCAGCGGGGACCGTTCGGGTCCCGCACCCCGGCAAGATTTATAAGGACACTATCACAAGGAACCGGGCTGTGCACACAGGAAAGCGTGATTGAAATGCCCCGCAGGCGGACCGGGCCCGCCGGGGGG
>CAZCOO010000130.1:3507-4793 GCA_964500395.1 uncultured Verrucomicrobiota bacterium | reverse complement strand
CGGGTTTCCCGGGGGCATCGGCGGAAAAAATCCTCGCACGGTCCCGGCCGAGGGTGATTCACTGTGGGATTCGCGATTTGAACCTTGTATGGAAAGGAGCGCCGAACCATGGCCAAAGAAGGACTTGAAGGACTCGACAATATTGAAATCGATCATGCGAATCTCTACCGGGAGGAATCCTACACGGACCTGAAGGTGGGGACGCTGCAGCGGCTGGTGCCGGTCAAGAAGGACGGCGGGGAGGACCCGGACCGGGATACGATTTTCATCGGCCAGACCCAACTGATGTCCCAGGCGGGACCGATCCCGCTGAATTCGCGGATTGAGGCGGAATCCCTCGAGGATGCGATTGACAAATTCCCGGCCGCGATGAAGGAGGCGGTGGACAAGATGGTTGAGGAAGTCGAGCGGTACCAGCGCGAGCAGGCGGGCCGGCTGGTGACGCCTTCCCAGATGGGCGGCGGCGCCGGCGGCCTGGGCCAGATGGGAGGCGGGGGTCAGGGCGGCGCCGGCCAGGGAGGCGGCGGCAACCTGATCGTCTGAGGAGAGCCATGAGCGAAACGACGTTTGAGATCGGGGCGGACGGGATCGACGCGGAGGCCCTGGTGCGGGACCTCCGGGCGCGGGTGGCGGATAAGCGGGAGAAGGGGGTGTACGATGATGCCCGGATCGCCCGCGCCGAGCGGCACAACCTGGTGCACCTGCGCAGCGAAGAACAGTTTCTCGGGTTTTATCTGCGCTGTTTGCGCGACGCGGTCTTTGTGGATATCTCGGATTTCGAGATCCGGGAGCGCCGCCGGGGGCTGGCGCCGGTGCTGGTGGCGTTCAAGAAGGCGGTGTGGAAGCTGCTGAAGTTCTATACCTACCGGCTCTGGTCTCAACAGAACGAGGTGAACGGCCTGCTGGTGACCGCGATCGAGGGGCTGGACGAGAATACCGAGACCCGGATCAAGAAGCTCGAGGCGCGGGTCGAGGAGCTGGAAGCGAAACTGGCCGGGAAGCCGTGACCGGCGGGGACGGGAACCGGGCATGAGCCGCATCCAGCGCATCGCATTCGTCAGTCCCCGGTACCCCGAGGGGGCGACCGTGGGGGGGGCGGAGACGCTTCTGCGGGCCCTGGCCTGCCGGGCGGCGGAGGCCGGGTGCGAGGTGACGTTCTTTACGACCTGCGCGGAGAATCATTTTACATGGGAGAACGTCCTGCCGGCGGGCGGGCGGACGGTCGACGGGCTGACGCTGCGGCGGTTCCCGGTGGACGAGGATCGGGATGCGGGGCTGTTCCTGCG
>CAZCOO010000130.1:0-3497 GCA_964500395.1 uncultured Verrucomicrobiota bacterium | reverse complement strand
GATGAAGACGAGCGCGTCTGGATGGCGAACAGCGTGAACAGCCGCGCGTTGTGCGAGGCGCTGGCCGAGGCGGCGCCGGAGGTCGACGCGATCGTGACGGGGCCGTACCTCTTCGGGCTGGTGTACCACGCGGCGCAGGTGGCGCCGGAGAAGACGGTGCTGGTGCCGTGCCTGCACGACGAGCCGTTTGCCTACCGCCGGGTGATGGCGGCGATGTTCCGGTCCGTGCGGGGGTGTCTCTTCAACTCGGCGCCGGAGATGGCCCTGGCCCGGCGCCTGTACGAGCTGCCGGAATCGAGCGGCCGCGTGGTCGGCATGGGGCTGGATCCGTTTGAAGCGGAGGGGGCGCGGCTGATCGAGCGGCGCGGCCTGCCCGTGCCGTACCTGATGTACAGCGGCCGGCGCGAGCCGATGAAGGGCACGCCGCTGCTGCTGGACTACCTGGATACGTTTCGCAAGCGGACGGGCCGGCCGGTGGGGCTGGTGTTGACCGGGAGCGGGCCGGTGGAGCCGCCGCCGGGTCTCGCCCCGCACGTGGTGGACCTGGGGTTTGTATCCGAGCCGGACAAGCGGGATGCCATGGCGGGGGCGGCGGTGTTTGTACACCCCTCGACCTACGAAAGCTTCGGGATCGTGCTGCTGGAGGCGTGGCTGGCGGGGACCCCCGCCCTGGTGCATGCCAAGAGCGACGTGCTGGCCGGCCACTGCCGGGAGTCGGGCGGCGGATTGTGGTTCCGGCATTACCCGGATTTTGAGGAGGCGCTAAAGCTCTTGCTCGACCGGGAGGAATTGCGTAAGGGGATGGGCGATGCCGGCCGCCGGTACGTGGAGACGCACTACGCGTGGCCGGCGGTTCGCGAGCGGTTTTTCGAAGCATTGGAGACGCTGGGAACAGTATGAAACGGATCCATCAATTTGTCGCGGGCTTCAGCCACGGCGATGCCATCAGCAATGAGGCGCTGGTGATCCGGTCCATCCTGCGCGGGTGGGGCGTGGAGTCGGAGATCTTCTCCGAACAGAAGCGCATCCTGCCGGAGTTGCGCAAGGAGGCGAAGGATGCGGCGGCCTATCGCGAGGTGTGCGATCCGGAGGACGTGGTGCTGCTCCACCTCTCCATCGGGTCGGACGTGAACGACTGGTTTGCCGACCTGCCGTGCCGGAAGGCGATTCTCTATCACAACATCACGCCGCCGGCGTTTTTCCGCGGGCTCCAGGAGCAGACGGCCACCATGCTGGCCCGGGGGCGCGAACAGATGAAACGGCTGGCGGGATGTGCCGAGGTGGTGATGGCGGACAGCGCATTCAACGCCCGGGAGCTGAAGGAGGCGGGGTACGGCGATGCGCACGTGTTGCCGTTGGTCCTGGACCTCGACCGCTACCGGGGGAAAGTCAATCGCAGCACGCTCAAGCAGTACCGCGACGGCGTGACCAATGTCCTGTTCGTCGGGCGGTGCGTCCCCAACAAGCGGATCGAGGATTGTCTCTCCGCCTTCTACTATTTCCAGAAATTCGTAGAGCCGAATTCGCGCTTTATCCACGTGGGGTCGTTTGCCGGGACGGAGCAGTACCACGCGCTGCTGCTGACATTCCTTCGCGACCTGCAGCTCGAGCGCGTCGACCTGGTGGGGGCGCTCCCGCAGGACCAGCTCAACGCCTGTTTCCAGGCCGCGGACCTGTTTTTGTGCATGAGCGAGCACGAGGGTTTCTGCATTCCGCTGATGGAGAGCATGGTGCACGACGTACCGATCCTGGCCTACCGGGCCGCCGCGGTTCCGGAGACGCTGGACGGCGCCGGGATCGTGTTCGATGAAAAGAATTACGATGAGGTCGCAGAGATGATGGGAACGCTCGCCGGGAACGAATCGCTTCGCCGGGATGTGCTCGCGCGGCAGCGGGAGCGGCTCGCGCGATACGAGGGGCGGGACCTGGAAAAAGAATTGCGTTCACATCTTGCAGCGGTATTGTAAACCGGAATTCCGGGAATTTCTGCATTCAAGTGGCGCTCGGGCCCGGTGCCTCGGCGCAGGACGATTTGGAGGTGTACGGTATGGCAACCCTCTCGGGCATGTCGGAACAGGTTAGGGGTCAGGTCCATGACCTCGGCGAAGACCGGACAACCATTGGACGGAAAGACGACAATGATATTTCCATCGATAATGCCACGGTCTCGGGGCACCACTGTGTGCTGGCCTGGGAAGACGGTCATTGCGTCCTGCGGGATCTCGGGTCCACCAACGGCACCCGCGTAAACAACAAAATCATTCGCCAGTCCGAGCTGCACTCGAAGGACATCGTCCGCGTGGGATCCGTGGAGTTTGTCTTCAACGACGAGAACGAGAGCCCCAGCAAGACGGGCAGCTTCTCCGCCGCGGAAGTGACGGAGGAGACCGGGGGCAGCGCCGGGGCGCCGGCCACGTTTTCCAGCATTTCCCCCTTCGGTGCGCGGAAGAAGGATACCCGCAATTTCTGGTTTGTGCTGGTGGTGATCCTCGGGTTGCTGGCGCTCGGCGTAGTGGGGTACTTCGTCTATACCCTCGTCACCACGTCCTGATCGCGCGCCGTGAACGCGACCGTGTCGACCTCCCGCCGCCCGATGCAGGCTGAGCGCGGCGGGTTTACCCTGCTGGAGGTGATGCTGGCGGTCGCCATTTCCGCGATGACCCTGGCCCTGGCCGGACTGCTGGTGCAGTTCGTCATGCGCACGCTCGAGAGGCAGCAGGAGCAGATCCGGGGCCCGCGGGCGGCGGCCACCGCGCTTCGTCATGTTGATGAAGTCCTGCGCACCGCGGCGCCGCCCACCGAGGATCCGGCCACCCGCTTCGAACTCGTGGACGAGGAGGCCGGGCCCCGGCTGCGCTTTGCCCGGGCCGCGCGGCCCTCGCACGCGAGCGAGCCTGCATGGAGTGAGGTCCGGCTCACGGAAATCCGCCTGGATCCGGGCGAGGGCCGAGGTGCAGGGCGCCGGCTGGTCTGCCTGGAACGTCCGCCGCTGGGTCCCGATGCGGATCGAGTGGTGACCAACCTGTGGATGCGAGGGGTGCGGGGGCTCGAGATTTTTGTATGGGGCGGGGGGGCGTGGCAGACGGCCTGGCCGGCGGAGGGGGAGAGTCCATCGGTGCCGGCGGCGGTTCGGGTGGCGCTTTCGTTCGAGGGCGCTGACGGCCCGTCGTCCCTGGAACGGGTCATCGCTATCCCGGCGGGGATGACGGTGACGTCGCGCCTGGAGCGGGCCGTGGCGGAGTGAGAGCGGGGGGGGCGCGTGCCGACGCGCATTCTGATGGGGCGCGCCGGATTGCTTGTTTTGTGGAGTCCGGGCCGGTGCTGCCGGGCGGAAAATCCGAAGTTTTTCCTTGGGTCCCGGCTGTTATCGGCGCACGCAGCCCTGCCGGGTGCGAAAAAAGGGGGGGTGTGAACGCAACTCTTTCGCCCTTCTGTTCTTTTCCACTCGCGGGGGTCAGGCAGGAATGCCTGACCTACTGGCCGAGGCTGTCTGCCCG
>CAZCOO010000129.1:0-8113 GCA_964500395.1 uncultured Verrucomicrobiota bacterium | reverse complement strand
GTTCGGGGGAGGCGAAGAAGGCGCGGCCGAACTCGGGATTGTCACGCAGGGTGTCGTCTCGGCCGGGGAGTACAAACCCCGCCGGCACCCCGACGCCGGCCATGCGGAGACCGGCTTCCAGGGCGAGGAGCAGGGCGGCGGGCAGGCCGATGGCGAGCAGCGCCCGCCCCAGCCATGGCCGCATTCTGTGCCGCGCGTGTGCCATGATCGGGAATCGTACCATGCCGGGTCCGCTCGCGCGATGGATTCGAAAGGCGTCTGCTTCGCGCCGCGCACGCGCAGGGGGCCGTGAACGGGGGCGGGGGGAGAATCCTGCGACGGGCCGGGATAACGCCGCCCCGCCGAGTCAGACTCTATATAGCTCCAGGAAATCGAAATCGAAATCGGGATCGGGATCGGGATCGGGATCGAAATCGAAATCCCCGTGCCGACCCGGAAACGAGCCCCCCCCCAACGGAACCCTGTTCAGTCGGACGGTGCCGACTTGCCGGGCGCGCGAACCGGCGGGGCATCTCCGGCGAGCTGTTCCCGGATATGCCGCACGTCGCGGCCGATCTGGGCGATCAGGCTCTCCTTGTCCGGAAAGTGCCGGTCCCCCCGCACCCGGTGCTCGAACAGGATCTCGAGTTCGCCCCCGTACAGGGTTCCCTCGTAGTCCATGAGGTGGACTTCGACGATGGGTTCCGTCTGGTCGGGGCCGTAGCGGGCGGGATCGCCGATGTAGGCGGCAGCCGGGTACGCATGCTGTCCGTGCCGGGCGAAGACGGCGTAGACCCCGTTGGGGGGGATCACCTCGCCGCAGGGTTGTACGTTCGCCGTGGGAAAGCCGAGGGAGCGGCCTTCCCCGTTTCCGTGTACCACCGGGCCGCGCAGGCTGAACGGACGACCGAGCATCTGTTCGGCCGCCTCGAGCCGGCCGTTGTGCACCGCGCGGCGAATGCGCGAGCTGGAGACGGGGGCGCCGTCCCACTGAACCGGCTCGACGACATCCACGATAAAGTTCAGGCGGTCGGCCAGTTCGCGGAGGGTCCGGATCGAACCGCCGGCCTTGTGGCCAAAACGGAAATTGGGGCCGATGACGAGCGCGGTGCGATCCGGGTAGTCGCCCAGCAAGGCGCGAATAAACTCCTCGGGTGTGCGCCGGGCAAATTCCGCGGTGAAGGGGGCGACGATGCATCCGTCCAGCCCGCATGCTTCCAACAGGCGGAGCTTGTAGCCGATGGAGGTGAGGAGGGGGGGCGCCTGTTCCGGCCGGAGAATCCGGGCCGGATGCGGATCAAAGGTCAGCGCCCAGGCTTCTCCGCCCATCCGGTCCGCGCGTGTGCGAGCCTGCTCGATGAGCCGCCGGTGCCCGCGGTGGACGCCATCGAACGCGCCGGCGGCAAATGCGCGGGGTACGGGGTCCTCGTGCCAATGGTCAAGGGTGCGCAGGATGTTCATGAGGGGTGGGGGACGTGGAGATGGACGAGACGGGGATCACCCGGCCGGCGAGGGCATCCGGGGTCATGTCGAGCAGGGAATCGAGGGGGACGGCATCCGACAGGCGAAAGGAGCCGGTGCGGGTTCGTGACAGTTCGGTCAGGGTTGCGCCGACCCCCAGCGCCTCTCCCGCTTCATCGCACAATGTGCGGACATAGGTGCCCTTGGTGCATCGCAGCCGGAAGTGGACGCGGGGCGGGTCATAGTCTTTCAGGGTAAATGCGTACAGGTGGATCAGCCGGGCCTTTCGCTCGACGGTCTGTCCCTTGCGGGCGAGCTTGTAGAGGGGGACCCCGTCTTTTTTTATCGCCGACATCATCGGAGGCGTCTGCATGCGGTCGCCGACCATGGCCTTCATTTCCCGTTCCACTTGCTCCCGGGTGATGCCGGACGGATCCCGCCGGGCGATGATCTCGCCCTCGGTATCCTGGGTGTCGGTGCGGATGCCGAGGGTGAAAACACCCTCGTATGTCTTGTCCGAACTCATGACGGTCTGCGAGAGCTTTGTGCCCCGTCCGAGCAGGATGGGGAGCAGTCCGGTCGCCATGGGATCGAGGGTGCCGCCGTGCCCCACTTTCTTGAGGTGAAAGCGGCGGCGGATCCGGCTGACCACATCGTGCGAGGTCATCCCGCCGGGCTTATCCACCAGGAGCACGCCGTGGGCGATGTCTTCGCGCGGCCGTTTCGGGGGGCGATCAGGGGAAGGGGGCGTCTGTTTCATCTTCGTTGTCTGATTCCGGCAAGTCGGGTTCGAGTTCTTCAATGAGACGGAGAATCCGGTCGCCTTCCGCGATGGATTCATCCAGTTCAAACGACAGGGTCGGCGTGTATTTCAGGTCGACGGCTTTGTTGAGATGGTCCTGGAGGGCAATGCGGTGATCGCGGACGGCCTCCAGCAGCTCCCGCTGTCTGGGTTCGGGGGCGCGGATCGAGACCGATACCCGCGCCCGGCGGAGATTGCTGCTGACGTCGACCTGGGTAATGGTGATGGCCGAAAGGTCGAGCCGGGCGGGATCGCCGGTTCGATAGAGTTCGGCCGCGATTTCCCGCTTCAACAGTTCATTGACACGTGTGAGACGTCTGTTCGGCATGAGGGTCTCGCAAAACGTTGGATGTGTGCACTCCGGCTGCCGGCGGGCGGAGCCCCCGGCCCGCGGCGGGTGCGCCCTCGTACCGGCCCGCCGGTCGGAGGGGCGTCTACGCGCGGGGCTCCATCCGCGCAAAGAGGCCGGGCCGCGCTGCCGGAGCCCTACAGCTTCTGCTCGAGCTTGTCCATGGTGTACACTTCGATCACATCGCCGGCTTCGAAGTTTGTAAAATTGTCCACCCGGATTCCGCATTCCTGTCCTTCGCGGACTTCCGAGGCATCATTCTGGAACCGCTTCAGACTGGCCAGCGAGCCTTCGTAGACCACATCGCGGCCCCGCATGATGCGCGCCTTGCCCGTACTGGTGATGCGCCCGTCGGTGACGAGACAACCGGCCGCGCGGGCGCGCCGGCTGAGATCGAACACCTGCTTGATTTCGGCATGACCGAGTACGCGTTCCCGGTACTCCGGTTCCAGAAGGCCGGTCATGGCCTGCCGGACGTTGTCCAGCAGCTCGTAAATAATGCTGTAGAGGCGGATTTCGACGCCTTCGCGCTTGGCCGTGCTGGTGACCTGGCCCTCTTTGCCGACGTGGAAGCCCAGTACGATGGCGTCGGACGCACTGGCCAGCAGGACGTCGTTGACCGTGATATTCCCGACCCCGCTCATGACGATCTTTAGCGCCACCTTGTCACTTTCGATTTCCTTGAGGGCCTGCTCGATCGCCTCCGCACTTCCCTGGGTATCCGCTTTGACCACCACATTCAGTTCCTTGAGGCTGGTCGTGTCGGTTTGATTCAGGAGGTCGTCCAGCGAGGCCTTGCGGGCGGGAGATCCGAGTTCTTCCGAACGCCGCTCCTGGGATCGCTCCTGGGCGATGGACTTGGCTTCGCGATCGTTCCCGCAGACTTCGAACTCCATTCCGGCTTCCGGCACGCTGTTGAGACCCAGGCACTTGACCGCCGTGGACGGGCCCGCCGTGCGAAGCTTCTTGCCCCGGTCGTCAATGAGCGCCTTGACCTTCCCCCAATGCGGCCCGCAGATCAGCGCGTCCCCCACCTTCAGGGTTCCCCGTTTGATCAGGATATTGGCGGTGGGGCCCATCCCGGGTTCGAGCTGGGCTTCGATCACGAAGCCCTGGGCCGGCCGCCGCGGATTGGCCTTCAGCTCCAGGATTTCGGACTGGAGAAGAATCATCTCCAGCATGTCATCGATGCCGTCGCCGGTGGCCGCACTCACCTCGCAGCAAATCAATTCCCCGCCCCAATCCTCCGGGGTGAGGCCTTCCTGCTGCAACTGCTGCTTGACCCGGTCGGGATTGGCGCCCGGCAGGTCGCATTTGTTGATGGCCACCATCATGGTGACATCCGCCGCCTGGGCATGGCGGAGCGCTTCCCGCGTCTGGGGCATCATCCCGTCATCGGCGGCGATGACCAGGATGGCAATGTCGGTCAGGTTTGCGCCCCGCGCCCGCATGGCGGTAAACGCGGCGTGGCCGGGGGTATCGATAAACGTGATGCGCCGGTCATTGTAATCGACGCTGTAGGCGCCGATCGCCTGGGTGATGCCGCCCGCTTCGCCCGCGGCGACCCGGGCCTTGCGAATGTGGTCCAGCAGGGATGTCTTGCCGTGGTCGACGTGGCCCAGAAACGTGACCACCGGGGGGCGCTCGACCATTTCATCCGCCCGGTCGGGCTCCGGCTCGGGCTTCTTTTCCTTCTTCTTGGGCGCGGGCGCGGGCTTGGGCTCCGGCGGCTTCTTCTCTTTTTCGATTTCAAAGCCGTGCTTTTCCGCGATCTTCTGGGCGATCTTCTGCTCGATCTTCTGATTGATGGAGGCAAAGATATTCATGCCCATCAATTCGGTAATGAGCTGGTTCGGGCGCAGGCCCAGGGTATCCGCGAATTCCTTGACCACCACGGGGCCCTTGATCGACACGGTCGGCGGCCCGGTCTCCTCCGGCTCCTCGGGCTCGGCCGGCGGCTTGGCCTCCTCTTCCACCGGTGCGGCGGGCTCGGCCTGTTCGGCTTCGGCGGCCGACTGCTCCGCCGCCCGGGCCGCTTCGGCCTCCCGTTTGGCGCGCGCCTCTTCGACCGCCTCGCGGATGCGCTGAACCTGATCCTCCTTGAGCGCACTCATGTGGCTCTTCACCGGCATGTCGAGGTGCTCGATTTCGCTCAGCAGTTCCTTACTGGAAAGATCCAGTTCTTTGGCGAGTTCATGAACTCTCATTCTTCGATTTCACCATGTTCCTTTTCATACGCAGTTTCAGCGGCCTGGCGGACTTCCCGGGCGGCGTCTTCGTCAAAGCCCTCGATGGTCAGGAGGTCCTGCACCTCGGCGGCCAGGATGCCTTCCAGGGACAGGAACCCGCCGTGGACAAGTTGTTCGGCCCGCTGCTGCCCGATGCCGTCGACCACAGCGAGCTGTTCCACCGCCTGGGCGACTTTTTCTTCAAATCCGATCTCTGCCTCATCCCGGCGGATGTCGATCTTCCAGCCGGTCAACTTGGCCGTGAGCCGGGCATTCTGGCCCTTTTTGCCGATGGCGAGAGAGAGCTGGTCGGAATCCACGACCACGTCGACCGACTGCCGCTCCTCGTCGATTTCCAGGCGGCGGAGCTTGGCCGGGGCCAGGGCGTTGGCGACAAATGTCCGGATATCGGGATGCCACCGCACGATATCGATCTTCTCGCCCGATAATTCGCGCACAATATTCTTCACCCGGATCCCGCGCATGCCCACGCAGGCGCCGACCGGGTCGACCTTTTCGTCGTGCGAAAACACAGCGAGTTTGCTGCGGAACCCGGCCTCGCGGGCGATCCCCTTGATTTCCACCGTGCCGTCCGCAATCTCGGACACTTCCAGTTCGAACAGCCGCCGCACCAGCTCCGGCCGGCTGCGGGAGAGGGTGATCTGCGGGCCCGCGGGCGGGTTGTCGACGGACAAGATGTAGGCGCGGAGGCGTTCGCCGATCTGGTACTCTTCGGTCGGGACGCGCTCTTTGCTCGGCATAACCCCTTCCCCCGGACCGAGATCGATAATCACATCGTTTCGCTCAAACCGGCGCACGGTGCCCGTCACGACGTCGCCTGCGCGGTCCTGAAATTCTTCGAATACGTGATCCTTCTCCGCCTGGCGAATGCGGTGGAGAATGGCCTGCTTGGCCGTCTGGGCGGCAATGCGGCCGAAATTCTGCGGGGTCACCTCGACTTCCACCAGGCTCCCGAGCTTCACGTCGGGATCGATCAGCCGCGCCTTTTGCAGCTTGATTTCATCGGCCGGCGACGCGATCGTCTCCACCACCCGCTTGGTCGCCCATGCCCGGATGTCGTAGGTGGTGCGGTCAATTTCCACCCGCACATCGCTCGATTCCACGAGGCTTTTCTTCGCTGCACTGTACAAGGCGCTTTCCACGGCCTTAATCAGCACTTCGCGGTCGATTCCCCGCTCGCGCTCCATATAATCCAGTACGGCAACCAGTTCGCTGTTCATGGCGATATCCTCGCCCCTGCGCAGGGGCCTTCAGCGTTGTTATTCAAAAATCCTGTGCCCCGGATGACAAAAGAGTGGGCCGTGACCCACTCTGTGCAACCGACGCTATTCTGTTCACACGGTCGCGGGACTATAGAAATTTGGGCCTTGCCAGGTCAAGGGGCAATTTGACCGGGACGGCGCATCGGATTTTTTCCGGCCCTTAATCGTGTCCTAACAGAGGCCGGGTATCGTGGTCCTCGAATCGTGTCCCGGGAAAACGCTTCAGGCCTGTGCAAAATGCCGCCGGGGAGCAGCTTGTGGAATTGACAGATCGCCGGCGCTTCGGTAGTCTTTTTCTTTGCACAGTTCAGAATATGTCGGACGGACCCCCCTTCGATCGAGGGGCGGAGCGAATGATGTGAACGGGGAAACCAGCGGATTGGTTGCCAAAGGACGGGTTGTCTACAACCGATGAGTACAAGACGAGCCAGATGGTCTTATTTTTGGGGGGTGTTTGCGACATCCCTGATGGTCCTGTGCGCCGGGTACGCGTACGGGGCGACCATCTTTCTCGAGGCCTTTGTCTTTAACAACCCCGGCGCCATTCTCAGCAGCAACGGCGTGCCCCTGGCCGACGGCTCCATCGTACAGATCATGGGCAGTGACGATAACGTGGCCGATGGGTTTGTGGGGTCAGGTACGAATTTGACCCCCAACCAGGCGGCCGCCGGCGAAACCATCATCGGAACCGTCACGATCGACAGCACGGAACTGGGCAGCAACGGCACCTTTTACAGTGCTGAATTCACCTTCGAGTCCACCGAGGTCAACTACCTCTACCTCCGGGTATTCGACAGCCCCGGCCCCCTGACCGGGATGATCAACTACGCGTTTTCCGACGTCTTCACCGCCGATGATGACTTCAGCACCGACTTCCAGGATTTCGGCGGCGGGTTTGCCACCACCAACTTCGCAAACTTCGTCATCATTCCCGAGCCCGGCACCGCTCACATGCTGCTGGTCTTTCTCGCCCTGGCCCTGGGGATGCGCTCCGCGATGCGCAAGCGCCACCTCCGGCCCGCCCGGGTCGCCGGGCAACAACCCGCCCTGCAAACCGGATACGCCGCCGCCGATGAGGACCTTGTCAGAGACTGGATCTAACATGAGGAAGTTCATATGAACCTGTTCTCTTCATCTATCGTTCGGACTTCATCTCCCGCGCCCTTCCGGCTGATTGCGAGCGCCTGCCTTCTGGCCTCCTGCCTGCTCGCTCATGCGCAGTTGACCACCCCGCTCCACATTGGCGCCATGGGCGAAATCCTGGACGAATTCGGCCGGCCGCTGGAGGGGACGGCCAACCAGCCCGGCGACCTGGTGGAAATCCTCCGCGTCACCGGGGAAGCGGTAGAGTCTCCGGATATCGACGGCGAACCGACCGCCGGCAATGAAGTCATCGTCACCACGCGGATCGGTCACCTGGCGCCGGCCAACAAAGCAAAACCCGCCATCTTCGGTCTGTCCGTTTCCGGCGATGAGCGGCCCTCCGACGGCGAGCAGATCTTCGTCCGTGTCTTTAATGCCCCGGACAAAGAGAGCGCCACCTTTTACGGGGACTCCAAGGTCTTCAGCGTCGACTTCAACAAAGAATTCCCCGTCTACATCGAAGCGACCGACAAGCCCTTGGACGCGAACGACGACGATGCCGACGGATTAAACAACTCCTTCGAGCAGAGCATGGGGACCAACCCGGGCGCCAAGGACACCGACGGAGACGGCATGATGGACGGGGCGGAACAACGGGCCGGCACGGATGCGCTCGATCGCGACTCGCTCCTGGCCATCGACCGCATCATCCCGCAGGGGGCCGATGCCGTGGTCGTGTGGGACGCCGTCCCGGATGCCCGCTACCAGTTGGAGTACTCGGCCGACGACCTGACGGACAGCCCCACCTTCACCGACGTAGGCCCGGTGGTTACCGCGACGGACAGCGAAGCCCAGCTCCTCGTGGAAAACGGCATGGACACCCTCCGCGGCCACTACCGCGTCCGCCTCGTCGAAGACTCCCCCTGAG
>CAZCOO010000128.1:0-8156 GCA_964500395.1 uncultured Verrucomicrobiota bacterium | reverse complement strand
AAAACGGGGTTGCGATCCTGACCAAGGATACGGACTTCTTTAATCGCGGTCTCCTGCGCGGTCACCCTCG
Organism: uncultured Verrucomicrobiota bacterium; assembly: GCA_964500395.1. Classification (GTDB taxonomy): domain Bacteria; phylum Verrucomicrobiota; class Kiritimatiellia; order CAZCOO01; family CAZCOO01; genus CAZCOO01. Next base: position 8,086 of record CAZCOO010000128.1, on the reverse strand, counting down.
GAAGGTACTCCAACTCCGATTGGGCAACTGTTCCACAGATCGCATTAACACGTGCTCCACGAAGAAGCAGACGTGATGTCCGCGTTTCTTAAAGATCCCGCGGAGTCTGTGCTTGTCATAGAGTAACGGACCCGAACCAAATGCCTCGACTTTCCCGGAGATCCGCGGCGCGGTCCTCCGGAAAGGTTGGCAGATCTTTGTGTGCCGGGGGTGTTGTGTCCGGCGGGGCTTGATGCCGCCCGGGCCGTGTCGCGCCGGAGCTTTCGTGCGAAGGCTGGGTCCGCTCCCGCTCCCGATTTCGACCCCGATCCCGGTTTGCCGGGGGCTTCAGGGGGCTTCATGAGTCAAACCGATTGACTCCGGTGTTTGGATTTGCAAATGTACGGTGATCTTTCCGCATTTTTGGATGAAATGAAGGCGAACAGCAGGAAGCACCATGAGTGAACCGGAGCGGTATCAAGGCAGAGTTATTTCGAGCGAACGCATAACCCCGGCGGAGTCTCAAGACGAGGTTCGGGAGCTGTTGCTGGACCTGGAGTCCCCGGATTTCCGGGCCGAGGCGGGGCAGAGCATTGCCGTGCACGCCCCCATGCCGCCGGAGTCCGAGGAGGCGGAGCGGGTTCGCTATTACAGCCTGGCCGAGGTGCCGTACGAGAATGACGGCAAGACCCGCCTCCGGGTCTGCGTTCGCCGCTGCAGTCCGGTCAATGCGCAGACCGGCGAGGAAAAGCCGGTCAGCGTGTCGAATTACCTGTGCGATCTGACGCCGGGGGACACGGTGACGGTCTCCGGGCCGTTCGGGCTTCCCTTCCGCGTGCCGGACAATCACGAGGCCAATCTGGTCCTGATCGGAACCGGAACGGGCATCGCGCCGTTCCGGGCCTTCGTGAAGCACCTGTACCAGAACGTCCCCGACTGGAAGGGGCGCGTCTGGCTGTTTTACGGGGCGCACAGCGGGTTGGAACTGATCTACATGAACGACGAGAAGGACGACTTTGCCCAGTATATGGACAAGGAGACGTTCGAAGCCTTCAAGGCTCTCAGTCCCAAGCCGAACTGGTCCGATCCGCTCACCTGGGATATGGCGTTTGCCGAGCGTGGAAGCGAGCTGCTCCAGATGATGGAAGACCCCAAGACGTACGTGTACGTGGCGGGGATGGAAGCGATGGCCGAAGGACTCGACAAAGTTCTCGCCCAACTGGCCGGTTCCGCCGAAAACTGGCACCAGATCAAGTCGAACCTCAAGGCCGAAGGGCGCTGGGCGGAATTGCTGTACTGATGCCTGCGTCCGGGTCATGCGTCTCGCCACCGACCTGTCCGCCCCCCTCCAAAATCGCGCCGGCCCGCCCATCGGGGAATCCCCCAGGGGACAATAGGGCGGGTACCCGATTGAGCCCGCCTGTCCGATCCGCAAGACTGGCGCCTACGTATTCGTATTTCAGGATCAGCAGGTGGTAACCCGGGCATGGCAACAAGTACGATCATTCTAGCTGCGGCTCTCTTCATGGTGGCCCTGGGGGCGATTCTGGCGACGATCCTCGCCCTGGCCAACAAGAAGCTGCACGTTCAGGAAGATCCGCGTATCGACGAAGTTGAGGAAATGCTTCCGCACGCGAATTGCGGGGCGTGCGGGTGTGCGGGGTGCCGGCAATTTGCCGAGGCGGTCGTGGCGGGGGAGCTGCCCCCCTCGAAGTGCACGGTCAATACGCCGGAAGCGAACCAGGATATTGCGGAGTTTCTGGGCATCGACCTGGGGCAGGGCGAGAAGATCGTGGCGCGCCTGGCCTGTGCGGGCGGCAATCACGTGGCCCGCATGCGGGCCGAATACTCGGGCCTGGGTACGTGCCGCGCGGCGGCGGTCGCCGGGGGAGGCGGCAAGGCCTGCGACTGGGGCTGCCTGGGGCTGGCGGATTGCGAGCGGTCCTGCGATTTTGACGCGATTTACATGGATGAGCACGGGCTGCCGGTGGTGGTGGACGACAATTGCGTGGCCTGCAATGCCTGCGTGGAGGTCTGCCCGCGGGACCTCTTCAGCCTGCACCCGATCAGCCACAAGCTCTGGGTGGCCTGCAAGAGTTTGGAAGAGGGCGACCAGGCCCTGGAAGAGTGCGAGGTGGCCTGCACGGGCTGTGCCCGCTGCGCCGCGGACGCCCCGGGCGATTTGATCACCATGAAAGACAACCTGGCGGTCGTGGACTACTCGAAGAACCACCTGGCCACGCCCATGCCCATCGAGCGCTGTCCGACCGGCGCGATTGTGTGGCTGGAAAACGGCAAGGCGATCAAGGGATCCGCGGCCAAGAAGATTGTACGCAAGGAGCCTCTCCCGCCGATCGGGAACGCGAGCCACGGCTCGTCGAGATTTCGAATGTAAAAAAACCGGCCCGTCCGGTGACCGCGCCGACGGGTGTAGAATCAACGCCAACAGAAAACAGCGAGGTAGCGACGGATGAGCGCAAAGGATCAAGAGGTAAAATATCCGGGTATTCCGGAGGCCCTGGACGGAAATACCGCCGTAGTGATGTGTGAGCGGGAGTCCAGCGATGCCGCCGGGGCCTATCCCATCACCCCCTCCACCCAGATGGGTGAATACTGGGCCGAGGCCACGGCCGCGGGGCATATCAATATTTCGGGGCGCCCCCTGATCTTCCTCGAGCCCGAGGGCGAGCACGCGGCGGCGGGGGTGACGGCCGGGATGTCCATGTCCGGGCTGCGGGCGACCAACTTTTCTTCCGGCCAGGGCATTGCCTACATGCACGAGTCCCTTTATGCGGCGGTCGGCAAGCGCCTGCCCTACGTGCTGAACATCGGCTGCCGCGCCCTGACGAAGTCCACGCTCAATGTCCACGCGGGACACGACGACTACCACCTGATGGATGACACCGGGTTCCTCGAGGTGATGGGGAAGAACGCCCAGCAGGTGGCCGACCTCAATATCATCGCGCGCAAGATCGCCGAGCTGTCGCTGACCCCGGCGGCGGTGGGGCAGGACGGGTTTCTCACCACGCACCTGATCGAAACCATGAAGCTGGCGGAGCGCTCGCTCATCGAGGAGTACCTCGGGCGGCCCGACGACATCATTGACTGCCCGACCCCGGCCCAGCGGATGCTGTACGGCGAGAAGCGGCGCCGGGTGCCCATTCTGTGGGATGTGGACAATCCGGTGCTTTCGGGCCCCGTGCAGAACCAGGATGCCTACATGCAGTCGGTGGCCGCGCAGCGGCCGTTCTTCTTCGACCACATCCAGTCGATCGCCGACCAGTGCATGAAGGAATTCACCGCGTTGACGGGCCGCGACTACCAGCGGGTGCTGACCTACCGCTGCGAGGATGCGGACTACCTCATCGTGGGCCAGGGCAGCCTCATCGGGACCGCCGAGGCGGTGGCCGACTACCTCCGGGAAACCCGGAACATCAAGATCGGCGTGGTCAACGTCGTCATGTTCCGGCCCTTCCCGAGCGATCTGTTGACGGAGATCCTGCGCGGCCGCAAAGCGGTGACGGTGCTGGAGCGCCTCGACCAGCCCCTGGCGGAAGACCTCCCCCTGATGCGGGAGATCCGCGCGGCCATCACCAAGTCCATGGAAAACGGGCGCAGCGGCGACAAGAACGGGGCGACCTGGCCGAACCACGTGCCGTACAAGAAGATGGACGACCTGCCCACGCTCTATTCCGGATCCTACGGGATGGGCAGCCGGGACCTGCAGCCGGAGGCGGTCGTCGGGGCGATAGAGAACATGCTGCCGGACGGCGGCCACAAGAAGTTCTTCTACCTCTCCATCGACTTCCTGCACGAGAATCCGCTGAACCCCAAGCAGGAGCTCCACACCCAGAACCTGAAGGAGCTGTACCCCAACATCGGGGACCTGGCGGTAAAGGGCAGCGAGAATCCCAACATGCTGCCCGACGGCGCCATTACCGTGCGCATGCACTCGGTCGGCGGCTGGGGCGCCATCACCACCGGCAAGAACCTGGCCATCACCCTCTACGACCTGCTGGGCTACGACATCAAGGCCAACCCCAAGTACGGCTCGGAGAAGAAAGGGCAGCCGACGACCTATTACCTCTCCGCGGCCCCCGAGCCCATCCGGATCAACTGCGAATACTTCTACGTGGACGCGGTGCTCTCGCCGGATCCCAACGTGTTCAGTCACTCGAACCCGCTGTTCGGCCTCATCGAGGGCGGCACGTTCGTGATCCAGAGCGACCTGACCGATCCCCAGGCCGTGTGGAAGACCTTCCCGCCCACGGCGCAGAAATTCATCATCGACAAAAACATCCGCGTGTTCTTTGTCGACGCCTTTAAGATCGCCCGCGAGGAGGCGTCCGACCCGGAACTGCAGTTCCGCATGCAGGGCAATGCCTTCCAGGGTTCGTTCTTTGCGGCCTCCAAGGTGATGGCCGAGGCCAATCTCACCGAGGAAAAACTCTTCCAGGCCATCCGCCAGCAGTTGGACAAAAAGTTCGGCGCCAAGGGGGCCCGCGTGGTGGAGGACAACGTCCGCGTGGTGCGCCGCGGGTACGACGAGATCACGGAAATCACCGAGAAGGAAATCACCAAGCCGGACGATGTCGGCCTCAAGAAGGAGACCCGCCTGCCGCTCATGCTCAAGCGCATGGACGCCTCGGAGGATCCCAAGACGGACATCCACCGCTTCTGGGAACAGACCGGCAGCTTTTACCTGGGCGGCCGGCCCAACGACAACCTGGCCGACCCGTTCAACGCCATGAGCCTGATCCCGGCGAACACCGGCGTCTACCGCGACATGACGCAGATCCGCTTCGAGCACCCGGTGTGGGTCCCCGAGAACTGCACGGCCTGCAGCGACTGCTTCACGGTGTGTCCGGACAGCGCCATCCCGGGCCTGGCCTGCTCGGTCCAGGACGCCTTCGACACCACGATCAAGCGGGTCGAGGCGCGCGGCACCGAGGTCAAGCACCTCCGGAAGCAGGTCCGCAAGGTGGAGAAGAAGCTCCGGGCGGCTACCGACGGGGCCAACGGCAATGCCGTGGATGTGCAGCCCCTGCTGGTGAAGGCCATCGACGACACCGTCGCCGAAGCGCCGGACGGCGATCGCGAGGTCATCAAGCAGGAGTTCGACGCCTTCCGGGACGCCATGGGCGGCTTTAAATTCGCCCTGACCAAGCCCTACTACAATGTCAGAGAGAAGAAACAGCCGGGCAGCGGCGGGCTGTTTGCCATCACCGTGAATCCCTACACCTGCAAGGGCTGCATGCTCTGCGTGGATGTGTGCGACGACGATGCGCTGCGCATCGAGACGCAAACCCCCGAGAGCATCGAGAAGCTGCAGCAGGACTGGGACTACTGGATGGACCTGCCCAGCGATCCGGGCGAGTTCTCCCGCGTCGATGATCTCGACGAAAAGATCGGGGCCCTGGAGACCATGCTCATGGACAAGAGCGTGTACAACTCCATGGTGTGCGGCGACGGGGCCTGCATGGGGTGCGGCGAGAAGTCGACCCTGCGCATCTTCACGGGCACGGTCACGGCGCTGATGCAGCGGCGGGTCAAGAAGCACGTGGAGTACATCGACGGGCTGATCGGCCGGCTCGAGAAGCACCTGAAAATGAAGCTGGCCGATACGGTGGATGTGAGCGACATGTCCGGCGTGCAGAAGGCCGTGGAAAGCCATCGCGGCGGAGACCTCAAACTCTCCGAGCTGGCCACTGCGCTGGATGAAGGGAAGCCCGGCACCCCGCTGGACCAGGAATGGCTCACGTGGGCGACGGGCCTGCTGTCGACCCTCAAGGATCTGAAGTGGCGGTACGAGAGCGGGGTGACCCAGAACGGCCGGTCGAACATGGGCTTCACCAACGCGACCGGGTGTTCGTCGGTGTACGGCTCGACCTTCCCCTACAACCCGTACCCCTTCCCCTGGTCCAACCACCTCTTCCAGGACGCGCCGTCGCTGGCCCTGGGGATCTTCGAGGGCCACATGGCCAAGATGGCCGACGGGTTCAAGGCGATCCGCATGGCGGAGGCCGAGATCGAGGGCAAGGAATCCTACGAAACGATCCGGGAGTCCCTGACCTACTTCAACTGGGAGAAATTTACCGACGAAGAGTTCCTCCTCTGCCCGCCGGTGGTCGCGGTCGGGGGCGACGGGGCGATGTACGACATCGGCTTCCAGAACCTGTCCCGCGCCCTGATGTCCGGCCGGCCCCTCAAGGTGCTGGTGCTGGATACGCAGGTGTACTCCAACACGGGCGGCCAGGCCTGCACCTCCGGCTTCATCGGCCAGGTGTCGGACATGGCGCCGTACGGCAAGGCGTGGCACGGCAAGAAGGAAATCCGAAAGGAGATCGGCCTCATCGGGGCCGCCCACCGTTCGGCCTACATCCTGCAGGGCAACATCTCCAACTACACGCACCTGATCGAAGGGTTCATCGACGGGCTCAACACCCGCCGCCCCGCCCTGTTCAACGTGTACGCGGTGTGCCAGCCCGAACACGCCGTGGGCGACGAGGCCGCCTACCAGCGCAGCAAGATGGCCCTCGAATCCCGCGCCTACCCGGTGATGAAGTTCGACCCCGACGCGGGCGATACCTGGGAGGAATGCCTCGACCTCGACGGCAATCCGAGCATCGACGACGAGTACGTCTCCTATCCGCTGACCTACCAGGACGAAGACGGCAACGAGCAGACCATGGAGATCCCCCTGACCTTTGCCGACTTTGCGGTCGGCGAGGGGAGGTTCCGGAAGCACTTCCGGATCGCGCCGCCGGATACCTGGAACGACAGCATGGTGCCGCTGCACGAGTTCGTGGAGATGGACGAAGACGAGCGCGAGGACATGTATCCCTACATCTGGGCGGTGGATAAGAAGAACCGCCTCCAGCGGGTGCTGGTCTCGGCCGACATCGTCGCCTCCACCGAGGAACGGAACGACTTCTGGCATACCCTGAAGGGCCTGGCCGGCCTGGTGGGCAAGATCGATCCGGAGCAGATCGCCAACCAGGTGCGGGCGGAAACCGCCCAGAAGCTGGCGTCCGGACTGATGAGCATGCTCTCCGGCGGCGACGGCGGGGCCGCGGCCCAGGCGCTGGCGGCGGCCGCCCCCGCCGGCGAAGGGGCCCAGGCTGCATCAGCGGGAGGCGGAGCCGCCTCCCCGGCGGGCTACGAGCCGGTGTGGATCGACCAGGCCGACTGCACCTCCTGCGATGAATGCGTGAACATCAATCCCAACATCTTCGCCTATGATGAGAACAAGAAGGCCTACGTCAAAGACCCCAAGGGCGGCCCCTTCAAGGATATCGTCCGGGCGGCCGAAAAATGTACCGGCGCCTGCATCCATCCCGGGACGCCGCCGGATCCCAATGAAAAGGGAGTGGATAAACTCATCAAGCGGGCGGAGAAATTCCAGTAAGATCCCGGCCGCGGCGGCGGGCGGTCCCCGGGACCGCCCGCGGGCCGAGCTCTGAATCTTCACCCCGGTTTGGACTCGATGAACAACGGACACGCGAACATCCTGGATCTGGCGGCCCACCTCTTCCGCAAGACGTTTGACCACGGGATTCATCCCGATGAGAACAAACACTTCACGGCCGGCAAGCCGATCACCCGGCTCCCGTTTCCCCCGGAGCTGATGGTGCCGCTCTCGCAGCACACCGGGAAGCCGTCGGTCCCCCTGGTGCACAAGGGGCAGGAAGTGGTGCGCGGCGAGCCGATCGCCCGCGCGGACGGATTTGTGTCTGTTCCGCAGCACGCCCCGGCGACCGGGATCGTCAAGGGCATCGAGCTGGTCCCCTCCGCCAAGGGCCCCCGAACCCCCTGCATCATCATCGATGTCTACGAGGGCGACAGCCAGGAGGTGCTGTACGGCGCCCCGCGGGATATCGACTCCATGACCCCGGAGGAGGTGGTCCAGGCGGTCCAGGACATGGGGTTGGTGGGCCTGGGGGGCGCGGCCTTTCCGACGCACGTAAAACTGAAACCCCCGCCCGACCACACCATCGACACCATTCTTCTGAACGGATGTGAGTGCGAGCCCTTTCTCACGACAGATCATCGCGTGATGGTTGAATGCGCGGACGATCTGATCAAGGGCACGCAGATTCTCATGAAG
>CAZCOO010000127.1:435-8168 GCA_964500395.1 uncultured Verrucomicrobiota bacterium | reverse complement strand
TCTGCGATCCCGCCGGGCGGTAGGCCGGGTTGGCCGGCTCCCAGTCTTTATCCTCTGCATTCACCCCCCAGTGAATCCCCCCCCCTGTTCAACACCGGATACAACAATACGCACCGGTTCCTCTCGCCCGGGATTCTGCGGAGTCCAGGTCACCTCCAGGGCCCCCGCCGGCGCCGCCAGAACACACATTGCAAATAGAACCCACCGTCTCATAAAAAACCTCCATCCCCCGAAGTTCCGGGGTGATTTTCGCTGGAGAGTACCGTAGGATCCCGGTCCGTTCAATCCTGAGGACACATCCATACGGAAAACGGAGAGAACGATGCCATCCAAGATGAATCCATCCGAACCCGGCGGCGAGGAGCGCGTGGCCCTCCAGAATGCCATGTGGATCCACGCCCTGCCCTTCATCGCCTGGATCGTGATCATGTGGCTCTGGACGCCCCCCAGCGCCACGGGCTATGCGGTCCGCACCGGCATCGGGCTCGCCCTGCTTCTTTACTGCCAACCCTGGCGGTGGTACTCCCCGTTGAAGCTTTCGCATCTCCCGGCGGCCATCCTGGTGGGCGGGGCCGTCTTCATCATCTGGGTCGCCCCGGAGACGCCCTTCGCCGACCGCATCCCCTATTTCCGGGAGATTTATGACCGGTTTTTCCGCTGGCCGGTCTGGGCGCTGCCGGAAGATGCCGGCCCCTCTCCCTATCACCCGCTGGAGTGCGGATGGGTGCTGACCGGCATGCGTCTCTTCGGCAGCGCCGTGGTAATCGCCACCATTGAAGAATTCTTCTGGCGCGGATTCCTCTATCGCTGGATGCTGCAGCCCAACTTCCTCAAGGTTCCGCTCAACACCTTTCACCTCTCTTCGCTGCTCCTGGTAGCCCTCGTGTTTGCCACGGCCCACGAACGCATCCTGGTCGCCTTCATCACCGGCATCCTGTACTGCCTGTTTATGATCCGCACGCGCGATATCTGGGCCGTCTGCATCGCCCACGGCGTCACCAACCTCCTGCTCGGCCTCTACGTCATCTGGACCGATTCCTACGCCTTCTGGTAGCTCCGCGTCCTCCGGGGAGACGGGGCGGCGCGCCCGTCCGCACCCGAGGTTGCACCGCCCCGGGGCACATGCTAGCTTGCCTCCTGATGAATCGTTGTCTCGTCACCTTCGCCCTCTGCCTCCTGACCGTTCTCGGCCCCCACGCCGGGACCGCCGAGACCGTCATTCTCCGCGGCGGGGTAGAGATCACAGCGCCCGTCCTGAAACAGGATTCGGATGTCGTGGTGCTCGATCTCGGCCACACCGCTCTGAGCATTCCCGCTGCGCAGGTCCTGTCCATCGAGACGGCGAGCGACCGCGGGGCCGGTCCCGCGGCCGATTCCGCCGGCCTCTACACCAGCCGGCGGCTGGAACATCTGCAGACCAGCGAGGCGGCCAAACAGTTCTCGCCGGCGGTGCTCGTAGTCCGCTCGCCCTCCGGTCAGGGATCCGGCTTCCTGGTCAACAAAAAGGGGTTCCTCATCACCAACTTCCACGTCATCCGGGGCCAGAAGCGTATTTCCGTCACCCGCTTCATCGAGCGGGACGGCGTTCTGCAGCGCAAGACATACGAAGATGTCGACATTGTCGCGGTCGACCCCTTCCACGACCTCGCCGTGCTCAAAATACAGGAGTCGGAGGACGATCCCCCCCTGCCCCGCACGGTGCTCGCACCCGAAGGCGCCACCCGCTTCGGAGAAACCATTTTCGTCATCGGCAACCCGCTCGGCCTCGAGCGCACCGTGACGAAGGGAATCGTCAGCCAGGTCGCCCGCAATTTTGCCGGCCGCCTGTTTCTGCAGGTCGACGCCCCGGTCAACCCCGGCAACAGCGGCGGCCCCCTGTTCAATGAGCGGGGGGAAGTGATCGGGGTCATCAATATGGGCATTCCCGTCATGGAGGGGCTCAACTTCGCCATCCCCATCCGCCACGTGAAGTTCCTCCTCGATCACCTCGACGCCTACGCCTACGACGAGGCAAACCCCGAATCCGGATTCGTGTACCCCGATCCGCCCCCGAAATCCGCGGCCGGGGTTGAAACGGAATAGCCGCAACGGCAGGGACCGGACCGTCCCGTATACGCTCTCTGCGAGGTCGGGCCCCGTCCCGACCGCTTGCGGAAAGGCCATATTGCCTTGGCCAGTATCCAATGGTATCCTGCAATGGTGAGGAACGTGATGGAACAGATCAGGATGCTGGTTGCTCGTGGGGACATCAGGATCTCTGATCACGGATACGAAGAACTCGCGGAAGACGACATCTTTGTGCGCGATGTAGTGGGTGGCGTGGCGCATTCAGAATGTATCGAAGAGTACCCGGACTACCCAAAGGGCCCATGCATTTTGGCTTTGCAGCACGATGCGAACGGAAGGGCGATCCATGCGGTGTGGGGGATTCCCAGGGGGAGGACCCGCCCCGCCGTGCTGGTCACGGCATACCGCCCGAACCCGGAACGATGGTCAGAGGATTTCAGGAGGCGCAAGACATGACGGCTCGACGCACAACCAAATTCGTTCATGAAGGATACTATGTCGCCGAAGTGGATGTTGAATTGATCGATTCAGATACAGGCTGGTCGCCCTATCTTTCGCTCGACGATGCCCAACGGCTCGACGATGTTCGGGCCGCACTTCGCCGTGGAGATATCAAGGAGGCCGGTCGTCTTGCCCGGATCTTCGAACTGAAACCGGTAGCTATGTAAACGCTTCGCCCCGCCGAAATCCGCGGCCGCGGAAGCCTCGGACCTGTAACCTAAGGAGATCTGATGCCATTCCTCTTCCAGCGCACTGCTTCCCTCCTCCTCGTGTCGGCGCTCGCCGCGGCATTCGCGCCCGGGGCCCGGGCCCTCACCCGGTCCGACCTGGTCGGCGACGACCCGCTGGTCCGGATCCGCCTCAGCAATGTCTCCGAGCTGGTCACCGCCGCCACCAACTCTCCCTTCGGGTCCCTGTGGCGCAATCCGCAATTCCAGACGTTCCTGGGCAACCCCGACCTCCTGGACTGGATGATCGAGGAACAGACGAAATCCTCGGGAGACGAGCGAATCGCCCGCCTGCAGATGGACATGGTTAAGATGCTCACCGGGGAGGTGGTGCTCGGCCAGGTCCGGGACGATGCGTCCAACACCTACCTGCGGGCCGCCGCCCGGCTCAGCCGGGACGACTACGAAACCTCGCGGGAACTCGACCGCCGCATCGCCGATATGAGCGAAGATCGGATCATCCTGCTCCGGGACGAGTTCCAGGGGGTAGAGATTGTACATACCGTTCGGGAAGCGGACGGCGAAACCAACCATTTCTGGCAGACCCACATCGGAACGACCCTCATCGGGTCGGACCAGCGGGAGTGGGTCGAACAAAGTGTGGCCCGGCTCAGCGACGCCCGCCTGCGGGAGCCGGAGGACGAAACGCCCAGCCTGGCCGTCCGGGTTCACGGGCAGGCCCTCATGGACCTCATGGATCAAAGCCATCGGGCCTCCATTCAGCGTCGCCGGGAAGCCGCCGGACGCCCGGTGTCCATTCCCCCCGTGCCGCTTTCGGAGGCCATGGGGCTGGGCGACCTGGGCCACATTCAGCTCAGCCTCCTCCTGCACGAGGACCGGGCGGAATGCCGCAGCACCATCGAGATCGGCCGCGACCGCGGCGGCCTCCTCGCCCTCCTGCAGGCGCCCCCGGTCGACCCCGCCGCGCCGGTCGTCTACCGCGACGATAACCTCCACGAAATATCCCGGTGGAATGTGAATCTCCACGCCCTGTGGCGCGCACTGCCCGGCGTGTTGCAGGTGCTGGCGCCCGGCGCCGAACAGATGCTCGACCGCTACGGCGCCTCCCTCGGCGACATCGACGTCGGACGCGACCTCCTGGCCCCCCTCGGCGCCCAGACCACGACGCTGGGCAGACTGCACGAGGGAAGGATCGAAACAATGCGCTTCTGGTCCCTCCGCAATCCCGGCGCGATGGAGACAACCCTGGGCGCCGTGTTCGCGGAGGGCAGCCGGTTGCGCGCCCAATACGGAGACAAATTGGAGAAAACCGATTTCCGGGGACACGCGCTCTACACCATGCCCCAGGGACAAGGCGGGGACGCCCGCAACGGAATCGCCATCTCTGGAAACAAACTGCTCATGGGCGATGCCGATATGGTCCGCGGTGCGCTCAGGGCGATGGATGCCGGGTCGGCGCGCGGCAATCCCTTTATGCAGTCCGACGTCTACCGCATGCTCGCCGACCGCGTTCCGGCCAATGCCTTCTTCTACACCATCACCGATTGGCAACGGCTGCTCCGCGACTCCGCCTCTCCCGAGACCCGCGGCCACCTCAAGCGCTGGCAGCGGATGATGATCAAGAACCGCGGGCAACAAGAGAATCAAGACAACCCCTTCGCCCATCTCAACTGGGAGGATATGCCGGGGCTGCCGGAACTGGCCGAATATCTCGGCCCCATGCTCATGGTCGGAACCGACCGCGGCAACACCCTCGGGATCGCCATGACCCTCCTGTATCCGGAGGACCGCTGAGGTGCCCCGCATTCATCTCTCCCCCCTTCTCGCCGCCCTCGGGCTTGCCGGCGCCCTGTGCACCCCGTCGCTCGCCGCGGACCCGGCCCCCCGCGACTTCGGCTTCCGCCCGCTCGAGATTTACCCCTTCAAGGAGGGAACCGGCGACCTCCGGCTGGCGGATTTTAACCGGGACGGACGCCAGGACATCGTCTTCATCAACAACCGCGCCTCCCGCCTGGAACTGCTCATCCGCAAAGAGAACGCCGGGACCAACGGGGTCGCACTGCCCCGGCTCGATGAACGGTTCGAGGACCGCGGCTTTGTGATCGACCAGGCCCTGCGCCACATCCGCGCCGGGGATGTCGACGGCGACGGGCATCCCGACCTGATCGCCGCGGGCGCCGCCCTGGGCATCCAGATCCGGCTGAACAACGGCGACGGATCGTTCTCCGCCCCGCGCCGCATCATCGTGGACAAGCCCGCGCAAAGTACGGACCTCGCCGTGCGCGACCTGGACGGCGACGGCGCCGTCGATCTCATCCTCGCTCGGCAGGACGGAGCGGAAATCCTGTGGAATGATCGGGGCGGCCACTTCCCGGAACGCACCCCGATGACCTTTGCGGAGGCCGGCGGCCTGGGGCTCGAAATCGCCGACTTCGATGAAGACAACCGTCCGGACCTCCTGTTCGTCTTTTCCGATGCCGAGCTCCCGCTTCGACTCCGGTTCAATGAAGGCCGCCGGAGCTTCGGCGTCGAACACCCGCTGCACCTGCCGCCCTTCCGCGATGTCGGCATTGTCGAGCACGAAGGGCGGCCGCTTATTGGCTGTGTCTTTCAAAACGGACTTCTCATACGCCTCTACCACCCGGCCCGGCACGACCATGATGAGAGCCGGGGGCTGCGCCAGGTCGTCCCCCTCCGCCTGCCTCTGGAAGGCGTGGGCAGCCGTGACTCCGTGGCCTGGGCCACGGGGGAATTCGGCGATGGCCCGTGGCCGGATTTCGTCGCCGCCGCTCCCCGGATCGGGCAGGTCCACATATACCCGGGCCGTCGAGACGGTCTCCGCGCACGGCCCCGCCGCCTGAATTCCCTGGTTGGAATCGACTCTCTCTGCGTCGATCCCGCCGGAAACATCGCCGTCCTCAGCAGGAAGGAGAAGGCCGTGGCCGTGCACCGCCGGGATGCGCTCGACACCTTCCCCGCCATCCTCGACCTTCCCGGAGATCCCGTGGCCCTCGCCTCCGGATTCGAAGCGGGCTCCCTCAAAGTGCTGAGCCGGGACGACGACGGCGCCCTCTCCCTGCTCTCTGTCCGGGCGGATGCCGGGAACCCCGTGCTCCACTCCGTCGCGCTTGAACTCAAGAACGAACCCGAACACATGACCGCGGTGCGTCTCGGCGGGGATGCCTGGGGCGTCCTCCTGTTTATTCCCTACCGCGAGCCGCAGATGATCATCGTGCGGGGCGAGGAAACCGAATCGCTGCCCCCCTCCGCCTTTCGCGCCCTGGCCGACCAGGTCCCCCCCGCCGCCTTCGCCTTCCCCGACTGGCCGTCCGGCGAACGGGTCGTGGTCGCCGGCCGCAGCGTGGCGCGCCGGTACCGGTGGACCGGCGATGGATTCGAGGTCACCCGGCAATACAACCCCGAGCGCTCGGAGGCCCGGCTGGCGGGCGCCTGCCCCCTTCCGTCCTCCGCGCACGATTCCCGAACCGCGCTCTACGACCAATCCTCCTCGGAACTCCTGATCACCGGCGGCGACGGGGAGGCGATGCAGCGGATCCGGATCCGGGGCGGCGTGGGAGACCTGACCGGCATGGCGGATCTCCGGCCCACCCCCACCAACGCCCTCACCCTCGCCCTGGTCAATCGCCACCAGGTCCTCCTGACCCGCCCCGACAGTGCCGGGCTCGAGACCCGGGTCGCTGCCGAATACTCCTCCACCTTTGAGGATCCCGCCCTCCGCTATCTCCGCTGCCTGCGTGTCGGGGAGCGCCGGACACCCGTCATCGGGGTCGTGGACCAGGAAAATCGCGCCGTTGAACTGGTCGGATTCGAAGGCAAAGACCTGCGCCACCGCCTCTCCATCGAAGTCTTTCACGCCCCCGCCCTGGCCCAGCAGAAGAAAAGCAGCGGGATCGAACCCCACGACCTGCGCTCCGGGGATGTCACCGGCGACGGAATCGACGATTTTGTCCTCCTCGTCCACGACCGGCTGATCCTCTACCCCGGGGAATAAGCGCCGGGGCGCATGCCGCGACCTGCGCCCTCTGCGCTACGTCCGATCCCCGGCAGCCGAATCACGCAATCCCCTTGAAGGTGTCCGCCCCCGGACCTATTGTCTTCCTGCTCACAGCCACGCTCTACAACCATCCACAAGGAGACTCCTCATGGCCCGCATTGTAACCGTCGTCGATGATATCTACGAAGATCTCGAACTGTGGTATCCCAAGCTCCGCCTGGAAGAAGCCGGCCACGAGGTCCTTGTCGCGGGCCCCGAAGCCGGGAAACCCTACACGGGCAAGCACGGCTACCCCTGCAAGGCCGATGTGGCCATTCAGGATATCAAGGCGGAGGATTTCGATGCCCTGCTCGTGCCCGGCGGCTTCGCCCCGGATAAACTCCGGCGCGACGCCCACCTCCTCGAACAGGTTCGGGCCTTCGACCGCGCCGAAAAGCCCATCGCCCATATCTGCCACGCCGGCTGGATCCTCATTTCCGCGAATATCCTGCGCGGCCGTCGCGCCACCAGCACCCCGGGAATCAAAGACGATATGATCAATGCCGGCGTCGACTGGGTGGATGAACCCCTCGTCATCGACGGCCATCACATCAGCGCCCGCCGACCGCCCGACCTCCCCGTGTTCGCCAGGGCCCTCGTCGACGCCCTGCAGAACATCGCCTGAAAACCATTTACAAAACTGTCATTCCGCCATAGTGTAACATTGTAAAAGGTGATTATTATGAGGTTAAGCGATTTACACTCACATGGTCCTGTGCGACCGGGAAAACAGGGCTTCACCCTGGTGGAAGTCCTCGTGGTGATCGCCATCATGATGATCCTGGCGGCCCTCCTCTTCCCGGCCATCGGAGCGGCCCGCGAAACCGCCAAACTCCGCGCCTGCGCCTCGAATCTGCGCACCCTGATGGAAGCCTCTCTTCTCTATGCCAACGAAACGGGACTCTACCCGGGCCGGGCGACGT
>CAZCOO010000127.1:0-425 GCA_964500395.1 uncultured Verrucomicrobiota bacterium | reverse complement strand
TTCAGCGGAGGACTCGACGGATATCTCACGGATATGGATGAGGATATCGATGAAAATTCCGTGTGGCTGTGTCCGTCCGATCCGCGCAGTCTGGAGACCCTGCGCGGGGAGGGATCAACTCCTTATGCCCGCAGCAGCTATGGCCAGTGCAGCACCTGGCTGATGATCCCGAAATACGCCTCGCGCGGATTCGGCATCAACGACTTTCCTCTCAATCGCATCCGGGAGCCGGCCAACAGCCCCAGTATCGGCGACTCCTACCGGGAGTGGATCGCGAACAATGGGTTTCAGGAAAACGCCGAAGAAAACATGGTCTGGCGCCACAAAACCAAATTCGGAATCTACACCGCCGACGATACAGGGTACCCGCCGGATCCGTCGGAAGAAGTCGAAGCCAACGGTACGGCAAATGTGGCCTATTACGA
>CAZCOO010000126.1:2570-8195 GCA_964500395.1 uncultured Verrucomicrobiota bacterium | reverse complement strand
CGAATAATCCGCCATCTGCCTCCCCCTTGCCCCGGGCCTATCCGTCCCGGCCGGGCACTTCATATCAACCATTCGTGTACCCATCTCTTTACCACAGTGCCCGCGGCAAGAGAACCAGGAAGAGCGCCCCCTGCCCTTGGCCGTGGTTGTTATGTATCGCCGACAAGTGAACCGGATCGAACCGCACTCCACCGTAAAGGTCGATTCAAAGGGACGTTCTCCTGATTGCCGTCCGGCCGGATGTCCTTTACACTTCTTTTTACATACGATTTCTACAACATTCGAAGGACAACGCCCCCTATGGCAAATCCGGACTCAGACGACTCCTCTCTCTCTTCCCCGTCGTGCGAAGCCTGTTGGATTGCGCATCCGGATCGCTGCCTGATCAACTGGGAGCAAGCCACATACCCCGCTCCTCTTTTCCGCAGAGAGTTTCACCTGCCGGCTGTCGCGCGCGAGGCCCGCCTCCAGATCTGTGGCCTCGGTTATTACGAACTCCGACTCAACGGGGGAAAAATCGGAGACTGCGTCCTGGATCCCATACCGACGCAATACGATCGGCGGGTCCGATATACGACCTATGTTGTATCCAAAAATCTGCAAGAGGGTTCAAATGCGGTTGGGGTCATGCTGGGAAACGGCTGGTACAACAGCAACAGCTCCGAGGTGTGGCATTTCGATAAGGCGCCGTGGCGCGATTATCCGAAGCTTTTACTGGCCCTGGATATCAGACTGGTAACAAACGAATGGCTACGTATTGAATCCGGACCCGGCTGGAAGGTCAGCGACGGTCCTGTTTTATTTGACGCCTTGCGCAACGGCGAAACGTATGATGCCCGCCGGGAACAGACGGGGTGGGATCTTCCGGGGTTCAACGATGCAAACTGGTCCATGGCCCGTCGGGTCCCCGGTCCGGGCGGATTTCTCCAAGAACAGACCTCCCCGCCCTGCAAGGTGATGGAGACGCTCACGCCGGCCTCCGTGCGCAGTATCCGCCCCGGCGTGGCGGTGTTTGATTTTGGTGTAAACATTGCGGGGTGGGCACAACTCCGTGTGCATGGCGAGCCGGGTGAACACATTGTTTTGCGCTACGGGGAACGCCTGAAGGAAACGGGGGAAGTGGACCAGGAGCATATCGCCGGCTTTATCCGAAATGGGGAGTGCCAGACTGACCACTACTTCTGCAAAGGTGAAGGCGGTGAAGTTTGGGAGCCTCGATTTACCTACCATGGGTTTCAGTACGTACAGGTCGAAGGCTTTAACGGCGAGGCATCTATAGACATGCTCCGCGGACGGGTTGTGCACACCGCATTCGATTCGGCGGGCTCCTTCGATTGTTCTAATGAAGACGCGAATTGCCTGCAGGCCGCCACGCGCCGGGCCTATGTAGGGAACTTTATCGGCATTCCAACCGACTGTCCGCACCGGGACAAAAACGGATGGACAGGCGACGCGCAGATCGCGGCCGAGACGGGACTTTTAAATTTCAGGGCTGCCTCCTCGTACCGCCAGTGGCTGGAAACACTGGCGGATACGCAGCGGCCCAGTGGGCAGCTTCCCGGGATTGCCCCCTCGGCCGGGTGGGGGTATAATTGGGGTAGCGGCCCTGCCTGGGATGCCGCCCTCGTCCTCATTCCCGGCCTCATCCATCTCTATACAGGCGATGACGGAGCCATCCGGGACCAGTATGACGCCATTCGCCGCTATCTGGACTTCTGCGCAACCTTGTCGGAGAACCATATTCTGGACTTCGGTCTGGGCGACTGGTGTCCAGCGCATGAAGGACACACGCCCCCGGCAGCCCTGACCTCCACCGCTTATTATTATACTTTCGCTTCTGAAACGGCACGCTACGCCCGCATCCTCGGTCACGAGGATCAGATTGGCGAATATGAGGCGCTCGCGGAGCATATCCGAAAATCCTTTACCGAGTGCTTTTACCACGGGAATGGCATTTATGGAAACGGGCTGTTGACCGCGCAGGGCTGCGCTCTCTACCACGGGCTGGTTGCCGCTTCCGAACTTCAGAAGACCGTGCAGCGCCTGGTCGAAGCCGTGAAGGCGGCGGGAATAACCGCCGATTTCGGCCTGCTTGGCGCCAAGTATGTGCCCAGGGCCCTTTCCGAAAACGGGTACGCTGACCTCGCGTTTCAATTGATTACCCAACCGCATTACCCCGGCTGGGTCCGATGGCTGCGGCAGGGGGCCACTACGCTCTGGGAAACCTGGGACGGAGGCAAAAGCCTTAATCACATCATGTTCGGCGACATCAGCGCCTGGTTCTACCGCACGCTTGCCGGAATCCGGCCCGATCCCGAGCAGCCCGGATTCCGGCACATCCGACTCCAGCCACATTTTGTGGAGGCGTTGAAATACGTACGGGCGGTTCACAGGTCTCCCCGGGGGGCGATAGACGTGGCATGGCGACGGGAGGGGAGCACCATTGAAATCGACATGGAGATCCCCGCCGGCAGCACGGCCTCGCTGCGGCATGGAGCATTGTCCCCGGAGATGCTTCCGGCCGGCAGGCACAGGATCAGGCTGGACGGTTGATGATCACAAAACCGACAGCTCTGTCAATGCGTGTCTCACAGCACAGCCGGCGATCACTCCGTGTAGGGAACCGTTCCGGATTCATCAACGGGATATCCCCACGCATGGATGTACTCCATACCGGGGCGGAATTCGTCATGTTGGTCCCGCAGCTTTTTCTGCAGCAGGGCATCCAGATCTCCGCTCAATGAGGCAAAAGACGGATCGTCTATCCTGTTTTGCATTTGGAACGGATCATTGCGGTTATCATACAGGAGCCAGGGGCCTTCGCGATCACGGACGTAGGTATAGCGCCGGGTTCTAAGGCCGCGGTATTCCTTCCCCTGGTGCTCGGCGGCATTGTATTGACCGAACGGATGCGGGCACATCAGCAGTGCAGTGCCATCTGAAGGGTCCGCCCCCCCGGCAATGTGATCCGAGAAGTCGATTCCCTCGACGCTGTCAGGGATTTCGATGCCACAGAGACCGAGCAGCGTGGGCATGATGTCCGGAGCATCGATCGGCGCGTCCGTCTCTGCCGGCCGCCACCCCGGCCGCCCGGGATCACAAAGCAAAAAAGGAACGCGGATGGACTCATCCCAGGGGCGCTGCTTTTTCGTGTGTCCCTGAGACCCCAACATATCGCCGTGATCCGAGGTAAAGACAAAGATCGTATCGCGTTCGATCCCGGCTTCTCGAAGCACGCATCGGATGCGCCCCACACAGGCGTCGAGGGCGGAGCAGTGGGCATAGTAACCGGCCAGCCACTCGCGAGCTGCCGGCGCGAGTGCTTCGGGGACATTTTCCCGGAGTTGCAGGGCGTGTGGATCGTATTGATCCCGGTATTCCTGCGGAGCGGTGTTGTAGGGAGCATGGGGCGGCCCCCAGGAAAGTACGAGGAGAAAGGGGGCCTTTCGGGAGTGGGCGCGGATGTATCGAGCGATATCATCGGTTTGTGCCTGTGCGTCATATCCGTCCCAATAGAGCTTCTCCTCAGAGTTGCCGGCGTAATAGGGCGAATGGTTGTAATCATGGCTGCATTCAAACGCCTTCCAGTAGTTAAAGCCCCGGCGTCTATGCGGGGGTATATAGGCGGATCTGTCCCGGCCGTCCAGATGCCACTTGCCGACATAGGCTGTATCATATCCTGCATCGGCAAACACCTCAGCCAGACACGGGCCTTTGGGCTCGAGGGGAACGTCGTTTACAAACACGCCATGGGTTAGCGGGCGTTGCCCCGTCAGTAGACAGCCGCGATACGGGGAACAGACGGGGCATCCGGCCAGGGCATGTGTGAAATGCACGCTTTCTCGGGCCAGAGCATCCAGGTTCGGAGTCCGCACATCAGGGTTGCCCGCATAGCCGGTGGCGTGCCGCCGCCACTGATCGGCAAAAACAAAAACAACGTTCGGCTGCCGGCTCATATCCCTCTCCACACTTTCTCAGCACACGTTACAGCGTCATTCATATCGGCACGGATCTCATCGAGGCTGTCGATACCTACTGTGTCGTTTGCCGATCCCGCCCTCGACTTTATTTCCAATCTTCAAGCAATCATATAATACATATTATCATTTTACAAACATGTACATTATATATATTTTCACTTTTATTCTATGCGGCGATACGGCAGGCTTATAGGGACCAAAGAGGAATCGCCACGCTATATGCAGCATCCAACCACCGTCTTGTTATCGAATCCGCAGGCGTTACGCATTGAGTTTAGCATCGATGAAGGAAGCCTCGAGCTCTGGTGGTCGCCGCTGGCCGGCGAGTCCTTTGCTTGTGAGGATCGGACCTTCTCGAGTCGCGATGACCATCTGAATGTGTTTGAAAGGGTGTCCTTACCCGGGTGCCGTACGGAAACCTTCATCCGGTGTGACTACGATCCCTATCATGCCGTATTGCATTTTGCGGATCAGCGGCTCCACCTCGTGCCGCTTGTGAAAGAACCCGCCGTTTTACTGTGGTCTACATCCTCCCAGCCCGTGGATTTCAAAACCGAACGCTACGACCTGCCGCTGGAGCGGACGGACGGACTGTTCGCCGTCAGACATGTTGAACCTTCCTACACATTTGAATTTGCCGCCGCCCTCGGCCATGGCAAGGGCGCCTTCCGACATTCCGATTGTGTTGCCGCATGGCGGAGCACCTGTGCCCGAGCCGAGTTGGCGCCCGAACAGCTTCTGGTTATAGGCGTTGGGATAGAGGGTGAGGGTATTCGAGAGAAAGCGGGAACAGTCGCGAACCGCTGTGCGGCCGAACTCCTCAGTGCAAACGAAGATCTGCTCGCACCGTGCCTGGCCATGGGGAGACCCCATGCTCCGCGGCATCCCGAGCTCGACCGGTTGCGAACCATGTGTGTCCGGGTGCTGCATTCGATGATCGATGAATGCGGTGCCTTTCGGGCCTCATTGAAACAAGTTTATTACCTGGTATGGGTTCGCGACGGCGGCTTTTCCTTTCCGTACCAGGCGTCCGCCGGGTGGCCGTACAAGCTGCCGGCTTTCTGTCGCTTGCTGTTGAGCAATCCGACCGAGGTTCAAACGGACAAGGGGGCCACACGTCGCATGTTTGCCCAGCTCGTGCATCGAACGTTCGGGAAGTGGGAAGAGGATGGACTGTTTTACGTTGTGTGGTCTTGTTTCACGCAGTGGACTCAGACCGGACGGCAGGATTTCCTGTCGGCAGAGGATTGGGCATTGCTTGAGGAGGCGTTGGCGACCATTGAAGAACGGACCTGGGACGAAAATCGAGGGCTTTTCGGCGAGCATTTTGCCGATGAAACCCCAACCTTCGGCTCTCGCGATCACGGGTGGGATTATGCGCAGGGCAAACCGACGGACTATGAGGATGTGGTCCGACTCGACGGCAAGTATGTGGTTCGCTCCTATGATCTGTATTTCAACCTGCTGATGCATGCGACCTATACCATGCTGAGCCGGATGCGCGGTCCGCGCGAGGGCCATGCCTATGCAGAAAAGGCCGCCACCCTGTGGCCCCGTCTCGACGAGCTTCTCCATCAACGTGAACAAAAGCTGCCGGTGTACGGCGAGGTGCTGCTCGAGGACGGAACTCATGCCATAGCTCCTC
>CAZCOO010000126.1:0-2560 GCA_964500395.1 uncultured Verrucomicrobiota bacterium | reverse complement strand
CCATACCACCACCCTACAGTCTCTCCCGCAGTGTTTATGTCTGGGGACTGACGCTGCCCACTTTTACTCCCCGAACCGACTGGGACGAAATACGTGCCTCGTTGCTGGATGATCTCCTCGCCCGCCCCCGGATGCATTTCGTCAATGCGATCTGCTCCGCCATGACGGCTGTCGATCCTTGGCTGTATGGTGAAGATACTCTCATCGACTTCCACTATCGCCTCAGGGACGAAACCTTCCGGCCCGGGACGTTTCTCCCCATGGGCGGGGCTATGCCCGAGAAGTTCGAGGCCCCCGATGGGGACCTCCACCACGACATCCGTCCTCAGGGATTCGCGATCGGCTCCTGGCTGGCCGCCTGGAGTTCTCTCGGCGTACGGCGCCTCCCGCACGGCCTGGCTTTGCGGCCCACCCGAGCATTCGATAGCCTCACGCATTATCCATGGCGCAATCGCCATCTGAATTTCCATTTTGGCGCGAAGGGACGCGCACTCGCTCTCGAAATCAATGGCAAGGTCGTAACGGGTACGCTCCAAATCCCGGAGGGCGAACTTGGGCAAGGCCAAAACGACATACGCCTGGCGGAAGCCGCCCCCTCGCCACTCTGGCTGCGCTCAACAGTGCAGCTTGATTCCGTTCACTCCCAAGGCAGGCAGACCACCTATCGCGGGCAGGCGTTCGGGCTGAGTGAAATCGGCTTGGACGGTGACAACATCAACGCCATTCCGATCACCCTGGAAGATGAAATGGGTCGCGACATTTCGTTGCAGGAGCATCGGTCGTCTGTGAGAACCCTGTATTTTACGTACTGGGGCAACTTCGCACTGCACGTTACAAGATAGTCTATTCCCCGAGGAAAAGTTCTTCTTTGTTTTCCACAATGTACTCCTTTGTGGCAAAGCTGACATGCAGGTCGCAATACAGGATGTTGCACCCGTCACCGTGGCGGTCCCAATCCAGAATCGAACTGTCCGTGTAGGTAATGGGGTCGGGTCCCCCGGTAAACCATTCCTCCGCATCGGCACACAGCAGACGCTGGGACGGAGCTTGAACCGAACTGAATTTCTCGGGGGTTACCTTCAGCGCCCAGTCAGACGGATCCGACGGGGGAAGAAACTCATTGTATGCGTAGCCCAATTGTCGTTTCGAGTGAGTGGGGCAGGCGAACACCGTTCCCTTGAACTCATTCTCGGATGGCATCGGGCCCTCTCCCGCCCTCCACTCCGTTTCGAGGAACGGCCCGAGCAGGTTGTACCAAAAGGAGGGCTCGGGCATCGAGCCGCTTTCACAATGCCCGCAGGGGGGCGGGAACGAGTTATGATCCAACTCGTAGAGCTTGAACGCCGCTCCCAACTGACGCAGATTGCCGGCGCATGATACTTGTTCCGCTTTCTGCCGGGCGTTGGAAATCGCGGGCAGGAGAAGCGCGGCCAACAGGGCTATGATCGAGATGACAATCAGCATCTCGATCATTGTGAAAGCATTGTGTTTCAGGCGCATCAGTGGCTCTGAAGGGTCCGGGCGAGTGCGAATCCCTATGACTCGCCCATGCGACTATTGCAGCGAGCACCGGCGAAACCAGAAAATTGCCACCCCGGCCAGGGCAAAGAGAGCCAGCGAAGCAGGCTCCGGTATCACCGTCACGCTGATGCTGTCCCACTCCGCCGTGCTGCCGCTCGAGACATCCGACTGACGGTTTGCCGCCCCCATGGCAAAGCGATAATTGCCGTCGAAGTCAGCTTCAACCAATGTGTGACTTCCGGCGAAACTGTTGCCGCCCGACATGGAAAACCCGGATCCCGAGGCTGTCACCGTGTAGTTCTGACCGTCTAACTCCAGGGAAAGGTCCGAGAGCGTGCCTGTAAAGGAACGACGGTCAGACGAGAAGGATCCAATTCGAACCGTCCCGACTTCCACATAGTTCGTACCGTTTTCATTTTGCACGGAGGCCCAGATACCGGCCGGGTTGAGTTCAGACGAGGGGTAGTAATGGCTCGTGGTTTCAGGATCGTCGTTTCCTATCAAGACATAACGATCGACAGGACTGTCCGCATCCCCTGAACCGCCGAGCGACGTAAAGGCGGCATCAATCTCTATGGGATTGGCAAAGAAATTATAATTCGTCGCCAGGGAGTAAACCAGCGATCGCTGAAAGCCTCCCGAACTCGTCGTCAATGTATTCAACGAGCCGCCGGATTCGGATGGGGCGGAGGCCCCTCCGGTATTGGCCGTGCCCCACAATCCACTGTCGATTGTTCCGTCATTAAAGTCGTCCAGAAGGTTCGCTCGAGATTCGAGGACCATAACTGTACATACGGCTCCAGCGATCAGGATACACAACTTTTTCATGCTATCACGTCCTCTCTTTAGCAGACCGAGACCTCGATCCGGATCTCATCGTCATTGGTAAAATATATAATTTAGCCATGCACATCAAGGTAAAAATAATAATTTTTTTGTTGACGGAGGTTGCATAAGGCTGCTATTCCAATGAGCTATCAGGACTATACAGTCATCGGAAAACCAGCCCATCCCCTTGCGTGCTTTTCACTCCGCAACG
>CAZCOO010000125.1:0-8231 GCA_964500395.1 uncultured Verrucomicrobiota bacterium | reverse complement strand
GTGCGGAGTGCGCGGCCCCATGCGCTCACCAATACGCGGGGTTGTCGAAGGCCTTCACGCATGAACAGGGTCCGGGCACGGCGACCCGGGGATTCCCGGTGAGCGATTGTCCGAGCCATCCCTCCGGTTGCGAGAGGGGAAAGGGGGCCTGGAGCATCTCCCGGGAAAGGGGCCGGAACCCGACCCTGGAGTAGAAGCGGGGATCGCCGTACGTGGTCACGACCGCCACCCCGCGCTTTTTCAATTCCTCGAGACCGTGCGTGATGAGCCCCTGTCCGATGCCCCTTCCCTGATAGTCCGTATGCACGGCAACCGGGGCCAGGAGGAACACGTCGATGTCCTCCTCAAAGCTCAACCGGCTGAAGAAGATGGCCCCCACCACGTTGCCCTTCTCGACCGCCACAAACCCGTAGAGATCCCGGCGGTCCGTCCCGGCCATCAATTCTGCGGCCAGGCGGCCCACGAGAGCGCCTTCTTCCCGCCCTTCCGACTCGGTGAAGACGGAAAGAAAAAGGTCTTGGATCGCCGTTGATTCCTCTGCTCTATACGCCCTGTATATCATGATGAGATCTCAGTTGGGGGAATCGCCCCCGGGTTCCCGCGGGACCGGCTGCGCGGCGGGACCGGGCGGGCCGTTTGTGCGGAAGAGGGCGCGGACGGCGAAGCCCGCCCCCAGGAGGACCAGCCCCGCGGCCCAGATGCCGGGCGGCACGACAAAGGCGAGACCGAAACATCCGAGAAGGCCGAGCCCGGCGATGGCGCGCGGGAAGCGGCGATGCTCCGGCGGCAGGCGCAGGGCGGCCGCGTTTGTCAGCGCGTAGTAAAGCAGCACGGTAAAGGCACTGAACGTCCAGGCCGTCCGGATGCCGCCGAACACCGCGAGGCCGGCGACCGCGGCGGTCACCAGGGCCAGCGCGGGAAGCGGCGTCCGGCGCGACCGGTCGAGCCGGGTCAGGACCGCGGGCGCATCTCCGCGGCGAGCCATCGCCAGCAGGACCCGGGAAAGCCCCAGCAGCAGGTTCAGCAAGACGCCGGCCATGGCGGCCGGCGCCCCCAGCGCGAGCAGGGCGGACAGGCCGGGCACATCCCACGGACCCGCCATGGCCTCCAGAAATGAGCCGTCCTCCGGCCGCGGGGGGGCGCCCCCGCCCAGAACATGCAGCGCGGCAAGCGCGACCGACACATAGACCAGGAAGATTCCCCCCAGGGTGAGCATGACGGCCCGCGGGATGGTGCGCCCCGGGTCGCGGACTTCCTCTCCCAGGGTGGCGATCCGGCCATAGCCGGTGTAGGCCACGAACATCAGGGCCGTGGCGAGCGCGATATCGGAGAGAGGGGGCGAAGTCCCGGGCGCAGCCGGAGAGGGCTCCGCCGCGGGCGCTGCGAGCCACGCCGCCAGGACAAACCCCGCCAGCGCCGCCAGCCCCAGCCCGACGAGAATGCTGTTCAGCCGGCCCGTCCGCCGCACGCCCCCTGCCAGCAACACGCCGGCCAGCACCACCGAGGCCACTGCCACCAGGCGCGGCACGGCCGCCGCCT
Source organism: uncultured Verrucomicrobiota bacterium (assembly GCA_964500395.1). Classification (GTDB taxonomy): domain Bacteria; phylum Verrucomicrobiota; class Kiritimatiellia; order CAZCOO01; family CAZCOO01; genus CAZCOO01. The sequence continues at coordinate 6,692 of CAZCOO010000125.1, read as the reverse complement.
CGATCCCGGCCCATTCCGCCAGATACGCCCCGACCCCGAGGGCCGCGGTGGCGGCGGAGGCGGATTTGGCCATGAGAAACAGCCACCCCGCGGCGAAGCCGGCCGCCGGGTGAAGCGTGCGGGTGGCGTATTCGTAGGTGCCGCCGCTGACGGGAAAGGCCCCGGCCAGTTGCGCGCTGCTCAGCCCGTTGCACAAGGCCAGCAGAGCCGCCAGGGCCAGCACCAGCGGCGTCCAGGACCCGGCCCGTTCAAGGCCGAGGGCGAGGCTGACAAACACCCCCGTCCCCAGGATCGACCCCATCCCGGTCCAGCAGGCGCCGGGCAACCCGAGTTCCCGCTTGAGCCGGTCGTGGGTCATGGCCCCTAGTCGCCCGCGATCAGTTTGGCCGTCTTCACAGCCAGGTCCCGCCCGAGGCCCCGAATGGATGCATTCATGTCCTCGTCGACCAATTGCCCCTCATCGTCGAACGCGTTCATTGCCCCGGGAACCGCCTGCTGACCGGGAAGCACCAGCACGCCGATGTTCGACAATATCGCCCGAACGTGGACCAGTCCCCGCAGCCCCCCCAATCCGCCGGGCGAGGCGCTCATCAGGCACGCCGTTTTGCCGCGAAAGGCGATCAGTCCCGGATCGTCCCCCTCTGCCCGCGAGGTCCAGTCGATGACGTTTTTCAGCATGGCGGAGATCGAGCTGTTGTGTTCCGGGGAGGCGATGAGGAATCCGTCCTGTTCTTTGAGAATGCGCCGCAGCTCCCGGGCGGCGTCGGGAATGCCCTCACGCTCTTCCCGCTCCTGGTCGTACACCGGCAGCGGATACTCGCGCAGATCCAGAAACCGGCCTTCGGCGCCGGCCTCCGTGGCGCCCGCGAGGGCGATCCGGGCCAGGTTCTTGTTGTAGGATCCTTCCCGGGCGCTCCCGGCAAAGGCGGCGAGTTTCGGCGTTGGGTTCATCCTGGGCGACTCCTCCCGCAGGGGGGTGGTTGGAATTTCTTGTGATCTACAAGACCATCCGGACGCCCTCGATGGCCCGAAAGGCGCGGTCCAGGCGAACCATCGTATCCCGATCCGGAATGGTCATCGATACATTGAACGTTATGTATTTCCCGCCGGCGGATGCATGGCCGCGATGGACCCCGACCATCATGGATTCCTCGTCCAGGGCCCGTTCGATCGCCGGTTGTACAGTCCGTTCCGCCTCGGCAATGATCTTGAAGTGGCACTCAGCCGGGAACGGATTCGATGCATCCTCCACCATGTTCCTCCTCAGACGGGGTTCGATTGGAAGAAGGCATCATACAACAGGGAGCGCACGTCTTCCAGCCCCCGGTCTTGCCCCGCTGACAGCGGGAGGGGCGTGAATCCGTGGCGGCGGTTGAATTCCTCGAGAAACAGCTCCGCTTCCGGCAGATCCATCTTGTTGGCGAGGACGGCAGAGGGCCGCTCGAGCAGCTCGGGATTGTACTGTCTCAGCTCCTCCCGCAAATGCTCGTAGTCATCCGCCGGATCCCGCCCATCGGTGCCGGCCATATCGAGGACGAAAAGCAGATAGCTCGTGCGTTCGATGTGGCGGAGGAAGTCGTGCCCCAGGCCGACCCCGGCGTGGGCACCGTCGATCAGCCCCGGGATATCCGCCACCCGCAAATGCTCCCCCACCGGCTGAAAGATCATCGTCCCGAGTACAGGCTGGAGCGTGGTGAACGGGTAGGACGCGATGCGCGGATGAGCGGCGCTGATCCGGCTGAGGAGGGTTGATTTTCCCGCATTGGGATAGCCGACCAGACCGACGTCCGCCACTACCTTCAGCTCCAGGCGAAGCACTTTCTGCTCGCCCGGCTGCCCGGGCGTGGCCTGCTGGGGCGCGCGCTGTTCCGGGGTTACAAAATGGCAATTCCCCTGCCCGCCCCGCCCTCCGCGGGCCACGAGGAGTTCCTGGCCGTCCTCCAGCACCTCGCCGAGGCAGGTGTTGGCCTCTGCATCCCACACCACGGTGCCCCGGGGCACGTGGACGCGGCAATCACGGCCCCGCCTGCCGTGGCACTTCTTGCCCTTGCCCCGGACGCCGTGTTCGGCCCGCTGATGCGGACGGTAGTAGAGGTCGAGCAGCGAATCGACTTCGGCCGCCCCCACCAGGATCACGTGCCCGCCGTGCCCGCCATCCCCGCCGTCGGGGCCCCCGCGGGGGACATACTTTTCCCGGCGAAAAGACGCGCACCCGTCCCCGCCCGCTCCGGCGGACGCATACAGCGTGACACGATCCTGAAAGGGGATGGGCTTCATATCCGGGCGTCCGGCAGAAAAAAGGCCCGGAACAGGTTTCCGGGCCGGGCACTCCCGGAGTCAGACGCGGGCGGCGGGGGAAGACGCCCCCGCTCCGATTCCGGGGCAAACAGGGGGCGCAAACCGCTCAGGCGGTCTGCGCGGGATCCACATTGATGCGCCGTCCGTTCTTATCGAAGCGAACCACGCCGTCCTTCAAAGCAAACAGGGTACAATCCCGCCCCATCCCCACGTTTACGCCGGGATGAAACCGCGTACCCAACTGCCGGACGATAATGTTCCCGGCGATCACCTGTTGACCGCCGAATTTCTTGAGTCCGCGACGCTGGCTGTGGCTGTCGCGACCGTTCTTACTGGTTCCCTGACCTTTCTTATGGGCCATGGCGAGTCCTCCTGAGCTGAGAATTCTCTCGTTACACGTCAACAATGCGAATGCGGGTGAGGTCCTGCCTGTGCCCCACTTTTCGAGTGTAGCCTTTGCGGCGCTTCTTCTTGAACGAGACGACTTTGTCGCCGCGCAGATGCTCGACGATCTCCGCCTTGACCGAAGCCCCTTCGACGCTGGGGGTGCCGACCGTCAGAGAGGACCCGTCGGAGTGAGCCAGAACCCGATCCAGGGAGACTTCTTCGCCTTCGTCCCGGTCGAGCCGTTCAACGGTAAAGACCTGCCCCTTCTGAACTCGATACTGCTTGCCGCCGGTTTCTACTACTGCATACGCTTCCATGATAAACCTCTATCTCGAATCATGCCCAGCGCCCCGGGAGGGGCTCCGGATGGCCCGCCGGGCGGGGAAAGCCGCGGCGGAGAGCTGATTTACGCTGCCTGAGACAAGAGGCGGAAAATAGTCAAAGGCCCGCCCCGTGTCAACCCTCCTGCGCGGAAGATTTTGCCCGTCCGCCCGCGGAGGCCGCGCGGACCTGGGTCGACCCCGCATGCGTTTTGTCCGCTTCCGTCGTCACTTCGAGCACCACGAGGCAGATGTCGTCGGCCACCGGCTCGCGCCCGGTAAACGCCTCCAGCTCCTCCATGATGCCGTCGGTAATGGCCTCGATATCCTTGTACAGGAGCCGCCGGATGACCTGTTCCATGCGGCCCAGCCCGAACTCCTCTCCATTGGAATCCGGCGCCTCGTAGACCCCGTCGGTGAAGAAGATGAAGACATCCCCGGAGATCAGGCGGCAATGCCCGCCGGTGTAGACTTCGTTGGGCAGCAGGCCCAGTGCCGCGGAACGGGGGGTGGGCACCTGGAGCCGGGAGACCCGGCCCACACTCCGCCGCAAATGGAACGGGGCGGGATGGCCCGCCGCGGAAAACGTCGCCATGCGGCTGGTCACATCCGCCACGAAATAGAAGGCGGAGGCAAAGAGCGGGTTGGGCACGCTGCGGATGAGCCAACTGAACTGTTTGTTGATCTCGGTCATCAGGTGCCGCGCATTGCGCCCCTGCGGGGCCAGGTCCCCCAGAAGCGTTCGCAGAATGGCGGTAATCAGCGCGCTGCGCGTCCCGTGCCCCATGACGTCCGCGACGAAGACGCCCGCACAATCCTGCCCCAGGGTAAGGATGTCGAAGAAATCGCCGCCGAGCGCGAGCGCAGGCTGGTAGCGATGGGTGAAATTCAGGCGCTGGTGCCCCTCCACGTGAAAGGCCGGGATCTTGGGGTACGGCCGGTCGAGGTAGGCCATTTGAAAATCGCGGGCGAGTTCGAGGTCCCGCTTCACTTCCCGGGTCCGGGCCGAGGCCATGTCTTCGATCTGAGACTGGTAGGAGACCAGCCAGCCGTCGAGGGCTTCGGCGATCCTCTTCCGGTCGGCGTGATGCCGGCGCGAAATGTGGAGGATGCCGCCGACATCCTGCTGATCAAACTGCGCCACCTGGGCGCCGGCATGTTCCAGGGCCCAGTCCCCGGCATTGATCATCTCTTCCAGCGGGCCGCTCAGGGCCTGGCGGGCGCGATGGCGGAGGAAGTAGAGAAATCCCCCGAACACGGCGAGGGAGAGCAGGGTGGACAGGGCGACCGGACCGGCCACGGCCATGTCGACCGCCCCGCGGGGCCGCACGGTCAGCAGATCCACCGCCTGAATCCACTCGATGGAAGATCCGAGCGGCTGCAGACGATAGTGAAATCCCTGCCGCCAGCCGTCCCGGGCCAATCCGTCCCCATTTTCGTCTTCATCGGGAAAGAGTGCATCTACAGCCGCGCCTACGACTTCTGCGTCCCCCACGAGGGGCAGCCCCTCGCCGCCGACCAGAGCCACGGAGATGCCGTCGGGGACCTCCACGCCATCGGGCAACGGCTGGATTTCCGCCAGGTTCAGGCGTTCGCGCAAGACCCCGGCAAAGCCGATGCCGGCGGGCCCGTGTACGGCCAGGGACAACCCGAGGATACCGGGGGCAATGAGGCCATCCGACACGACCGACGGCGGCTGCTGAGCCCGCGCCGCCACCCACCAGTCGCGGTCGGGGAAGATGTAGCGATCGGTCTTTTCCGAGGCGGCGAGCAGTCCTCCGGCGGAATCGGTGAGAAACAGGCTTTCGAGACGGGGATCCATGCGCGCCATTTCCCGCAACATCTCCCCGGCCTGGTTGTCGAGCGCGTTGCGCACGCGGATATCCCCCCGCTCCAGGGACGTCCACACCTCCTGGATCTCCCGGTTCTTTTCCCGGCGCTGCGACTCCGACTCCGTGCTGCGCCGGCGCTCTACGGCTTCCAGCAAATGCTCAATCAGGGGGAGCGCCGCCAGGGTACGCATGCGATTGGCTTCGGCGGAGAGAGCCGAATTCATCTGCTCGCGCACGCGGGATTCGATATCCGTCATGACCCGGTTGCGTTCGCGCGAAAGGTGGTGCCACAGCAGGGCATTGCCCGCGAGCAGGAGAACCCCCAGGGGCACCACGACGGCCGCGGTCACCCATCCTTTAAATCGTACATCTACAGCCATCACCGCCCTCCACGTCCGGATTCATCCACGGCATCCAGGGCGCGCAGCTCCCGCACGAGCCCCGGCAATTGATCGAGTACTGTATCGACGTCTTCCTCCCCCGTCATCCGGCTGAGACAGATTCGGATGGCACTGCGGTTGCGCTCCATGGGCCACCCCATCGCCTCGAGCACATGAGAGGGTTCCGGCGAGCCGGAGGCGCAAGCGCTCCCGGACGAGCAGAAGATTCCTTTTTCATCAAGGCGCATCAGCAAGGCTTCACTTTCCACCCCTTCGATGGAGAGGTGCGTCGTGTTCGGCAGTCGCGGCAGGTCGGCCCCGGTTATGCGAACATGCTCGACTCTCTCCCTCAGGCCTGCCTCCAACCGGTTTCGCAAGGCCGCGAGCCGGGCCGGTTGGTCGACCAGGCTCCCGGCCGCGAGGTCGGCGGCCGCCCCGAGCCCGACAATGCCGGGGACGTTTTCGGTCCCGCCCCGGCGGCCGCGCTCCTGGTCGCCGCCGGCAATCAAAGGCTCCACGCTCTGCCCCTGCCGCACCCAAAGGCCTCCTACTCCTTTGGGCGCGTGTATTTTATGGCCGGAAAAGGAAAGAAAGTCGACATCCAATTCGCGAACATCAACAGGCCGTTTGCCCACCCACTGCACGGCATCGGTGTGGACCAGCGCCCCGCACGACCTCGCATCCGCCACCAGCTCCCCCAGGGGAAGGCAGACTCCGGTCTCGTTATTGGCCATCATCATCGAGACGAGGGCTGTGTCGGAGGTCAGGGCGTTTCGGAAGGCCTCGCAATCCAGCGCACCATCCGCCGAGACGGGGATGCGGACAACCTCCAGGGATTCGCGGCGGCCGAGCCGGTCGAGACAGGCCTGCACCGCCGCGTGCTCAACGGCACTGATCACCACGCGGCGGCGATCGGGGCGCGCCGCCAAGGCCGCGTGCAGGGCCAGGTTAATGCTCTCGGTGCCCCCGCTGGTAAAGACGATCTCCGCCGGCACCGCCCCCAGGAGCGCAGCCGCGGACTCCCGCGCCTCGACTAGAGCGCGCGACGCTTCCCGGCCGGGGCGGTAGGGGCTGGAGGGGTTGGCCCAGTGTGTTTCCAGAAAGGGGCGGACGGCCTGGACGACCCGCGGATCGACCGGCGTTGTCGCATTGTTATCCAGGTAGATCATGGTACGATGGATTCGCATTCAGGCGGAGATCTTTGTACCAAAGATGACGCCGAGGATGAAAGGCAATACCGGAATCAATCGGCAGCGAGCGAGGTGGACATGCAGGGACGGCAAATGACGGTGCTGGTAGCGGACGATCAGGAGATCATGCGCGACTTTCTTTCGCGCTCGATCGAGGACCTGGGCCATCGATGTGTCACGGCCGCCGACGGGGACACGTGCCTGCAATCCCTGGACGCCCTTCAGCCCGACGTCCTGTTCCTCGACTTGATCATGCCCGGCCTGAAGGGGGCCGCCTCCATACCC
>CAZCOO010000124.1:0-8262 GCA_964500395.1 uncultured Verrucomicrobiota bacterium | reverse complement strand
CATGCTATCCGCATGGACCGCTGTACGGAACCGGCTCAGCCACATCGGGCGGCGCAACTCCAGGGCCAAAAGCCGCCATAACATCGGGCAGCACTACGACTTGAGTAATGACTTTTTCCGGACCTGGCTCGATTCCTCCCTGTGCTATTCCTGCGGTCTGCATGATCCGGCCGACACGTCGCTGGAGGAGGCGCAGACGCGGAAACTGCACCGCATAATCGACCTGGCCCGGTTGCGCCCGGAGCACCACCTTCTGGAAATCGGGTCGGGGTGGGGCGCGCTGGCCATCGAGGCGGCGCGGCGCGTGGGCTGCCGGGTGACGTCCATCACGATCTCCGAGCAGCAGTATGCCCTCGCCCGCCGGCGGGTGGAGGAGGCGGGGGTATCCGACCGGGTGGATATTCAATTCCTCGATTACCGGGACCTTTCCGGCACGTACGACCGGATTATCTCTATCGAGATGCTGGAGGCCGTCGGCCACGAGTATTTCGACAGCTTTTTCAGAACGTGTGACCGGGTTTTACAACCGGACGGGCTCGCGGTCCTCCAGGTGATCACCATCCCGGACCATCGGTACGAGGCCTATCGCCGGGGATGCGACTGGATCCGGAAATACATATTCCCGGGCGGGCATTTGCCGTCGCTCACGGCCCTGTGCCGGTCCATGACGCGGGTGTCCCGGCTGCAGGTGGAGCAGAGTGAAAACATCGGTCCGCATTACGCCCTCACCCTCCGGGCCTGGCGCGAACGCTTCCTGGACCAGGCGGACGTGCTGCGCGGAATGGGGTATGATGACCGTTTTCAGAGGATGTGGATCTACTACCTGAGCTACTGCGAGGCGGGCTTTGCCGGGCGGGCCCTCAACAATCTGCATCTGGTGCTTGCCAGGGACGGCGTACCCTGTCCGGACCCGGCCCCGACCGGCTGAGCCTCAGATTTCGATGTTGTCGTGTTCGCACAGCCGGGCCAGGAGATCTTCCATGATCTGGCGGGCATGGCCGGTCCCAATCCCGAGTTCGCGGTGGATCTCCGCATCCTGCGGGGAGGTGTGCTCGCACGTGTTGCTGTAGGTTTCGAAAGCCGACAGGCTGGTGATGATCGAAGCCAGATGATTGGGGCATTCGCATTCAACACGGGTGGGGGTCTCCCTCAGCCGGGCGAGCTGGTCGTCGCTGAACCGGCGGGGGGCAGCCGGTTCGTCGAATTGAAGTCCGCCGGGTGAGGCCGGCAGACTCCGGTTGACGGAGTCGGGTCCCACCGTCTGGTCGATCATGACAAAATTGCGCACGGTCCGGCAGAGCAGGTCGAGCGTGACCGGGCCTTTGATCAGTCGGGCGCCTTCCTCCGCGAGTTCCACCAGGCGGCGCCGGGTGGTAAATTCATACACGAGAACGGGAACGGCGCCCGGGGCGGCGAGCGTGATGGCGCGCAACCCGGCGCGGGGGTCCTCCCCGAGGTCATCCAGGTGCATGATCAGCGCATGGAGACAGGTGTTCCGCAGGGCATTCATCAGCGCCCTCTCGGCCCGGGGAAGGGGATGCAGAGAGATGTCCTCCGGGGCCCTTGCGGCGAGGTCCTCGCCCAGGCGGAAGGACTCCTCCAGAATGCCCACGTCGAGCGCGGGTGCCGGGGCGGCGGCGGAGGCGTCGACAAGGGGGGCGGCGGACCGGTCCCGGCGGTACGCGCGAAGCCGTTCCCGCAGGGTGTCGGTATCCAGGGGGGCGATCATGCCGATGGGTTCCCCGCACTGTGTGAGGGCCTTTAACAGGGAAAGCTTGGTCACATCGCTGTCCGTGTAAAGGCGGGTGCCGCCCTCCGAGCGACGGGGGGTCACGACGTGGTGGCGTCGTTCCCAGGCGCGGATGGTATGGGTCGAGAGCCGGGCGAGTTGAGCGACGGTTCCGATCCGGTATTTCGGTGAATTGGCTTCGGGATCTGACATGCGCGGTACTCCTCCAAACGGGCACAAGGTCCTCCACGCGCCGCCATTTGTCAATATCCTGCCCACATCATGCATAAATCACAGCGGGGCGGAGCCGGTAAAAATGTGTCATGCCGCTTTCCTTGCCGCCGCATGCAGGGTAGGCTATCGGAGGTTGGACCGATTGCCTATGGACGCGTGCCCGCGAAAACAATGGACCGGATCGAGAACTGCCTGGACGGCGGGGCTGGGGACCCTGTGCGCATGGATGGCGTTCGGGGCCGCTGCGCCGGCCGATGTGCTCTACCCCGACCGCGATACCCGTCTGAGCAGCGTCACCCCCGGCCAGACCAATAACAACTACGGGGCGTCCACCACGTTTGCCCTGAATGAGGATTCCCGGGAGCTCATGTATTTTGACTTTACGCAGGTGGCGGGGTTCGTCACCAGCGCCACGCTCCGCCTGTACGTGGACGGCGGATTTGTGGCAAGCGATCGCATCATCACCGCCTTTGAGATTGCCTCCGCCAACAGCAACTGGAGCGAGGGGACCTCGAGCGGTTTTGCCTCGCCCGGTGAACCCACCTGGGGCCACCGGCAGTTTACCAACGAATTCTGGGCCGGCAGCGCGGGGCTCTCCACCGCCGGGACGGACTACGATCCCGCCGCGCTCGGGGCGGTGACCGCCACGACCGGCACCGCGATCTGGGAGATGCCCCTCGACGTGCCGCGCGTGAACGGATGGGCCCAAAACCCGGCGGACCACGCGGGCATTCTCCTGGTCTTCAGCGGGGGGAGCGGGTCGGTCATTTTCGGCTCCCGGGAGAACGGCGATCCGGCGCTGCGGCCCAATATCGAATACCACGCGGTCCCGGAACCCATGACCATGGCGCTGGTCAGCGTGCCTCTCGCGGCGTTCTGGATTCGGTGGCGCCGACGGCGGACGCCGCCCCGCGATCGAACCAAACCGCGGCGCCGGCTCTCCTGGTGGCTCCGCCTCGAGGCGGCCGCCCCGGTATCGAACCGGCACCGAGGCCGCGGACGCCTGCCGCCGCCGGATCTCGTTCCCATGCCCCGGCGACGCCTGTAGGACGGAAGCGCCCTTCGGGGCCGGACCGGAAAATCAATCAATCGCGATCCGGCAAGCGGATCGATGCAACAACAGGAGGATTGACAATGAGAACATCCACACTCATCGCCGCGGCCGGATTCATGCTCGTGTTCGGGTGGCTCGTTTTCAGTGGGCAACCACTGGAAGCCGAGACCCAATCCGCCCCGGAATCCCTCAAGGGGCTGGCGGAACGCGTGGAAAAGCTGGAGACGCGCGTCGATAAACACGACGATCAATTCGGCCGGTACCTGCCGCCTCACACATCCCTGCACGACGTCCTCAAGGATGTGCAGGAACTCCAACGGCAGGTGAGGGATCTGGAAAACCAGGTGCGGCGCATGGAAAATGATGTCCGGCGCCTGAGCCGCTGATGCGGATGTACGTTGGCTCGTCCCGGTCCGCCGGGCCGGGGCAGCCGGAGGGTCACGCGTAGGGGCTGGTATCGATCAGCCGCTGGATCAGGACAAAAGAGAGGGCGGCCTGTTCGTTGCGGGACAGGCTGCGCTCCAGTCGCTCCAGCTCGGCCTGGATCCGCGGGGCTGATTCCGGATCCTCAAAGGCGAGGGCCCGGGCCGATTCGATTTGTCCTTCGTTGATGCAGTAGACGGATTCTCCGCCCAGGATGTCAACAGGTTTGGCCGTCATACGGAATCCTTACGTGGCAAAACTGGCGCCGCAGCCGCAGGACTTGCGGGCGCGGGGGTTGCGGAAGCGAAAGCCCGACCGGACGAGATCGTCGGAATAATCGATCTCGAGTCCGTCGAGGAAGACCACCGAGCCGAGGTCCGCCACGACGCGAACGTCCTCGACCTGATGAACCACTTCGTCCTCGTCCGTGGAGTTCGAGTCAATGCAGGCGGAGTAGGTCATCCCGGAGCATCCCCCGGGGACGACGGAAATGCGGAGAAATTTTTCCTCTCCCACTTCCAGTTTTCGAAGCTGTTCCACAGCCTTGTCCGATATTTGTATTGGCATATAGGGTCCCCCTGAAAAATACGACACGCCAACCTACGTACGGACATCGAGGCTGTCAAGGGGGGCATCCACGGGCGGGCGATTCCCCCGCGGGCGGGCTCTCCCTATTCGTCGGCGATCCGGGTGGGGGGAGGAGGACGGCCCGGCCGCCGGCCGTCCAGGGCGGAACGGACGGCGCCGAGAAGGTTTTCGGGCGACAGGGGTTTCCTCAGGACCATGGTGGCGGGCTCGTCCGGCTCGGGGATCTCGGGGCCATACCCCGTGATCAGCAGCACCGGGAGTTCCGGATTGTCGCCGTGAATGACATCCAGCAGTTCCCGGCCCGTCATGCGGGGCATGATGATATCGAGGAGGGCGAGATCGATGCGGTCCTTGTGCAGCTCGTACAGATTGAGTGCCTGGGCGCCATCCTCGGCAATGAGCAGTTCGTACCCCGCCCGCCCCAGCAAGCGCGCGCTCATGCGGCGGATGGATTGCTCGTCTTCGGCCAATAAGATGATGCCCGTGCCGGATTCCTCCTTCGGGCGGTCGCTGGAAACGGGCGGCTCCGCTTCCGCCGGCGTGTCGCATACCGGGAGATAGGCGCAGAACCGGGATCCGGCGCCGGGCGCGGACTCCACATTCAGGAATCCGCCGGCCTGCTGGGCAATCGCGTACACGGTAAACAGGCCCAGTCCGCTGCCTTCCCCGGTCTGCTTGGTGGTATAGAACGGCTCGAAGATCCGGTTGATCTGATCGGCCGGGATCCCCTCCCCGTCATCTTCCACGGTGATCTCGACGTACCGGCCCGGGTTGGCCCAGGGGTTGTCGACACAGAAGGCGGAGGAAAACTCAACCGACCGTGTGAAGACGCCGATGCGGCCGTCGCCGGATATGGCATCGCGGGCATTGAGGCAAAGGTTGAGAATGACCTGCTCGACCTGCCCCTTGTCGGCTTCGATGGGGGGGAGGGCCGGCTCGGGAATCCAGTCGAGCACGATCCGCTCGCCCATCGCGCGCTCCAGCATCTGTACGAGGTTCTCCATGATCCCGTTGACATCCAGGGGGCGTATGGCCAACGCATCGCGCTTGCCGAACGTGAGCATCTGCCGGACGAGGAGGGCTGCTCGCTCCGAAGCCCCGAGCATTTCTTTCAGCATGGCCCGGGATTCCGAATCGAGGGAGTCCGCCTGCTGGAGGAGGTGGGTATTTCCCTGAATGACCTGGAGCAGGTTGTTGAAATCGTGGGCGATCCCGGCGGCGAGGCGGCCGATGGCCTCCATTTTCTGAGACTGGCGCAACTGCTCTTCCATGCGGACTTCACGCGATACGTCGCGGGTCACCATGACGACGTTGATAACGCGGCCGCGAATGTCCCGCACCGGGGATATCGCCGCCTCCTCGATCCGGGGATCCCCGTCCCGCCGGGCATAGGTCAGCCGCCCGGTCCAGGGGCGACCGGCTTTCAGCGCCTCGTCAATTGAACTGCGGAGCCGGCCGGGCTCCTCATCCTGCAGGAGAACGCCCCAGTCTTTTCCCAGCAATTCGTCCCGGCGGCGCTGAGTGGTCTCGATGACGGTGGGGTTCACGTACTGGACGACGCCCCCGGGATCCGTAATGACGATGGACTCCAGGGCCTGATCCATGGCCGCGCTCAAGCGGCGCATTTCCTGCTCGGACCGGGTCCGCTGGGTAATGTCTTCCAGGATCCCGACGCCCCCTTGCAGGGACCCGCTCGATTCGTGCAGGGGGCTGGTGCGGAGAATCGTGTGGATCGTGATGCCGGACGTGGTGGTCTGGTATTCCCCTTCGTAGATGCCCTCGCGGCCCTCCACGGCAGCCCGGATGGCCGGCAGAACCCGTGTATCGTTCAATTTGCGCATGTCGAGACCGATCAACTTGTCGCGATCGGTTCCGATGATATCGGCAAAGGCCTGATTGCAATCGCTGATGATCAGCTCACTCGTAAAATGGAACAGGCCGATGGGAAGATTGCGGAAGAGCAACTGGTAGCGCCGCTCGCCCTCGCGCGCCAGATCTTCCACGCGGGTTCTCTGGTGGCGCTCGGCCCGGAGGGCGCTGAGCTGATCGCGCAGGCGGCGGGAGGTGAGGATAAACCCCACCAGAACCAGCACGGCGCCGGCGCCTCCGATCCACAGGGCGGCGATGACCCACCCTGGCGTAACCTGATGCGTTCCGATGTCCAGCCAGTGATCGAGCGCGGCTGTATAGGGCGTATCGGGGCGGTGCTTCCACTGTCGCAGGCACTGGTCGATCCGGCCGAGGACGTCGGTATGTTCGCCCGGCGGGGCCGCGAAGAAAAGGGGCACGGGGTGAAAGATGATGTCCGTGGGGGAGATTGCGTAGTCGTCCTGATGCAGGCGTCCAAAGAACCGGTTGACGACGCCGGCATCGGCTCGTCCCCGCTCCAGCGCCCGCAGAACCTCGGAGAAGTCCCCGCAGAACACCCACGTACACTCAATATCAAAGGCGGCCATTTTATCCCGGAAGGCCCGGCCGAATATGTCCTCCCGCAAAAGGGCCACGCGGGCGCCCTCCAGGTCCTGAAAGCCGCCCACGGAAGACCCGGCGGGGACAAAGAGCTGACCCCACTGGTTGATGACGGACTCCCGGGAGTACTCGAACCGCCGCCGGCGTTCCCCGGACGCCGCAACGGCCACCAGGAGGTCGAGCTCCGAGGATTCGAGCCGGCTCAGACAGTCCGGCCACGCGCAGATTTCGTACTGCAGGGTCCAGTCGTAGTCGGCGGCCGCGGCCTCGAGAAGATCGATGTAGAATCCCCGGGGCTGCGCCTGATCCGAGACATCCACCAGGGGGGGATTGTCGTAGATCCCCACCCGTAGGGTTTGTCCCTCCAGCGGGGGACTCAGCGGAAGAAAGGCGAAAACGAGCGCGAGGCAACCCGCGGCCCCCGCCATCCTGCGGCGGCCACACCCAACCGCCGGGGTCTCTGTGTAGGTCCCGTTCATGGGGGGAGACCGTATTGAAGAACAAACGGCGGGAAAAGCAGTTTTTCACGCCTTGCGGGTTCGGCTGGAACCCAAACGCGGATGTCCGCCCGGCGCCTGCGGCAGACAATCAGGGCATGCGGACGATTGAAACAAACGTGTCCCGGTAGCGGTTCAGGGGGTGGGTAACCGTCCATTCGCGGCGGGCCCGGGTCTCGGCGGTCTGGCGGTCCGGGGGAATGTACAGGAGGTCCGGGCGCACCGCGCCCCGTCGAACGCGGGATGAATCGGCCAGCCGGACCCGATAGCGTTCGAGATCCTCCCGGCACGGCACGCGGGCGACCATCAGCCAGCGGGGCAGTGTTTCCCAGCGCCGGACGTCCGGCTGTTCCAGGAGGCCGATCAGCAGCAGCCGGACGAGGTCTCCCGCCGCCTGGCTGTCCGTATTGTGCTCCACCGCCTGGGCGAGGACTTCCTTGATCGCGACCCGGCTGACGGTCTTGGTGGCCTTGCGGAGGGCCTGTACCTGTTCGGTCTGGTAGGCGAGGTCCAGGGTATCCGACAGGGGAACGGCGCGCCCCAGGCGCCTGTCGCCGTCGTACACCTCTATCTCCGGGGCCTGGTCGATGGAGGGCCGGGCGGAGAGGTCGTAGACGGAGGGCCCGCGGCCCACGAGGAAAAACACCACCAGCTCGGCCCGGCTCCCGGACGGAGAGGCCCGGGGGCCGAAGCGGCCGGTGGCCGGATCGATATCCAGGGACGGCCTCAGGTCCCCCGCGAGCCGGTATTGAACCCGGGCGTTGGAGCGATCGTCGGCCACACTGAGACCGAAGCCCGCCGCATACCGGGCAAACGCGATATCGGGATAGCCGTTCCGGCGTTCCGGGGCGAGGGAGCGCAAGGTGCGGCGCGCCGCCACGCCCGCATCATTCCAGTGGGCGAGGGCGAGATGGTTCAGCAGGTTGAGGGTGTAGACCAGAGTCCGCTCATACGGGGCCCCGCGGTAGTTGCGGACGCTGTCATTGATGACGAAACTGGCCGACTCCTTGGAGAGGCTGATCCGTTCGAATTCCTCGATGATGTCGCCGGCCTCGATGAAGTCCCGGACGCTGGCCTCGTACTCACCGACCGCCTGGCGGGCCGCGCCGCGCTCCATGCGCACCAGGAGGCGATCCTTGTCGGCGACGTCGCCCTCGTCGAGACGGTTGACCGCATTGCGGAAATCACCCCGGTAAAAATCCCGGCGCGCGGAGTCCAGCGGGACCGTGGTGCACCCCGTGGCGAGGGCCGCGAGCACCGCGATCGCC
>CAZCOO010000123.1:0-8522 GCA_964500395.1 uncultured Verrucomicrobiota bacterium | reverse complement strand
AGTGTAATCAGGGAGAGGACAAAGTACCGCCCCACCCCCTCCGGATCCGCAGACTTGTGCGGTGTGTCGCGAAACAGGCGCCAGACTCCGAACCAACTGATGCCGATGGCCAGCAGGATCCCCAGCGCCTGGGCGGCCAGGCCCGCCACCGCCACCGGTGCGAATACGTGGACGAACACCATGGCCAGCAACAGGCGAAATCCGGTCCAGGCATTGATCGTGATCCCCATCCACGAGAACGCCTGTATCCCTTGAAATACGCCGGGAATGATCGGCATGAAAACCGTGCAATACAACACCGCCAGAACACAGATCACCGGCCAGGGCCCGGATAGATTGAAGAAGCCCTGAATGGGCCGCACCAGGATGAGCCCTGCGATGAGGGCCGGCGTCGCCACCACCGCCATCTTCCCATACCAGCGCACGATCAACCCGGGAATGGCCGCCGCCTGGCCCAGCTTCAGGTACCGGGCGGAAAAGTACGCCATCGTATTCTGGACGGCCATCATGGGGGTCGCGACAATCAGGGCGAGACTCAACATGGCGGCCAGAATGCCGTACTGGACGTCGCCGAGTGCCCGCCCCATGACGACATGAAAGAGGACGTTGGCGACACTCCCGGCGTGCGTAAAGATCATGACCAGAACACTGTGCCGGAACAGGCCGTCCCGGTCATACCGGTGGACAAAATCCCGGATCCCGCGTGAGTCCCGCGCTCTGGGGGCTGATGAGGTCATCGAGTCCGCAGTTTGATGAATCGACCCAGACTCTTGTCGTAGGTGGACACCACCCACGCAAACGGGCTGTGAAGCAGCCGAAGACGCACAATGGCCAGAAACATCTCCAGGGATGCTTTGCCGATGCGGAGCTGAGACCCGCCCACGTCGTGCCACTCCGTGGGGGCCTCCACGATGCGATACCCCGCCCGCCGGAGTTGAAAGAGCAAATCCACGTCAAAGGCCCATCGCGTCAGCCCGAGGCGGGGCAAAATATCCTGAACGGCCTCCCGGCGGATAATCTTGGCCCCGCACTGGGTGTCCGTAATGGGAAGCCCGAACAGCGTCCGGACCAGAAAGTTGAAGATGCGCGAGGCCGCCCGCCGGCGCAGCGTCTGCGGCGGATCGATAATCGATTCCGGAAACCAGCGGGAGGCGATCACAGCCCCGGCGTCCCCCATCTGGGCCACCAGCGAGTCGAAGGCATGCGGCGGAGTCGAACCATCGGCGTCAATAAACCCGATGGCCTCGCCCCGCGCTTCCCGCATCCCCATCATGAGCGCCCCCCCCTTGCCAATGGCGCGGGGCTCCACCAGTACTTGAAGACAGGCATGCCGATCCTGGTAGGATCGCGCAACATCCTCCGTATCATCCCGGGATCCGTTCACCACAATGATGAACTCCACCTGGTCCCCAAAACGCCGCTCGAAATAATCGAGGTACACGTCCAGGGTCGGGCGTATCCGCTTCGATTCATTGTAGGCCGGGATGATGATGGACAGCTTCATGAAGGGTCTGGAGACTCGGCGGAGGCGGTTTCGTTCGTGTTTTCGGCATCGGGAGGGAGTGCTTCCGAGCCGGTGCCCGGCGCATTCGTGGTTGGGCCCGGGCTGGACGGCGGGCGGGGCGACCGCACAGCGGTTTCTTCCGGCGGCATTTCGTTCTCCGGCTCGTCTGCGGTGGGAGGCGGCTGGGGGTCGTCCTCCGGATCTGGCCCGGCTGACGCTTCGCTTGGTGCTTCGGGCGCAATGTCCGGGGGGGTCGGGTCCGCTGCGGAAGGCTCGGGCGCCGGAGGGGGGCCTGTCTTCCGGTAAATCGAAAGCGTGGTCAACGCCTGTCCGAACCAATGGACATTGGTCATCAGGTCATAATGCTGAAGGAGCGCCAGTTCAAGGGCTTCGGTGTGGCCGGCTGCCAGGCGCTCGACCCCCGGCCCGGCAATGGTCAGTCCGTATCCGCTGAACGCGGCCAGGGGCGCGTCGGATGCTGCGAACAGATTGGTCAGCATCTCGCGATTCATCACGTGCAGCGTCTCGGCTCGCTCCCTTTCGAGATCCGGGTAATAGGAAAACGGCCCCATCTCCAGACCTTGGGGCACGGCGCGATTGGCCTCAACCGCCAGGTAGGTATCCTGGGTCAAGAGGATCTCGTCCGGGTTCACGTGTTTTTGAACCAGATCCGCGGCATCCCGCAGCTTGACCAGGGCGGGTTTATCTTTCATCTCCCACCAGATCGCAGTTCGCCCGCGAACAAACCAGTCCTGGGGGATGGTCGATGCCCCGATGGCGCCGACAGACCCCAGGAAGAGCAGGGCCAACCCCCAGGAGGCGGCCCGCTTTCGGCGGGCGCGGCGAAGATAGGCCTCATCTACATGGTCTTCGGCGTCCTCTTCCTCCCGGGCGAGCATCCGCGCCCAGCCGGCGGAAACCGCCGCGACGAGGAGCGGGGCAATCATCACCTGGTAATCATCGTAGGGGAAAGGGGCGGACGCATGCAGAAGAGTGACCGCGATGAAAGTAAGCCACAACAGGGTCAGCAGGCCCGGCATGCCCCCGCCGCGACCCGGGGCCCGCCCCGGAAGGACCCGGAACAACCCCGCCAGAAGGAGCCCCAGGAGGGCCAGGACCGGCATAAAGTACCCCCCCGCAAAGCGGGAGAGAAATCCGGCCTTGTAGATCAGGCCGTCGAGCAGGCCCTCCCCCGCGGCGCGGGCCGTATGATAGTCGAGCAGGAAGAAGCGGGACGCCTCCGGAGCGAGAAACCAGAATGTGCCGAAGACCAGGGCCAATGCCGCTGCCCCCGCCAGGCCGAACCCGATCCAGGGCCCATCCCCGAGTTTCCTCCGCTGGAAGAGAAGGACCAGCCCCGTGACGGGCAGGGCCAGGCCCGCCGACAGGCGCGTGCCCGAAGCCAACACCAGGATGACGGCCGCGACACAGGCGAGTACGATGCCCCGCTTCCCTTTTCGGACAAAAGAGACTGCCAGGAAGCCCGCGGTCAAAAACAAGGCGGAGAGCGAGTAGGTCTTTACGATGGTTGTGAAGTAGGTGTGATACACATTCACCAGAAGCAGCACGAGCGTGGCGGCAAACGCAAAGGCGCCCCACCCCGGAGGCGCAGCGCGTACTGCGACGCATGCCGCGAGAATCGCCGCGAGCAGACCCAGGCCGGCCGTAATCATCCGGCCGCCGGCAACTCCGCACTCGGTCACCACGGATTCCCCGAGGGAATACGCCAGGGGGAGAACCGGCCCCTGCGTGAAGGCAAAATCGCGATACGGGAGGGCCCCGTCCGCCACCTGACCGGCCGCGTACAGATACCACCCCTCATCCTGGTTCAAGTCTCCGTAATACAAATTCGCAGCCCCCAGCAGGCCGCCGGCGGCCAGTGCCAGGACAGTCAGGAATAAGGGCCATGCCTTTGGACTCATGCCGATCTCCTCGATTTGATGTCGTCTGCCAGTTGCATCAGGTACCGCTCGATAATGTGACGCCCCCGGCGCAGGTTTTCCAAGTCAATATACTCGTCCGCGGTATGGGCCTGCTGGATGCTGCCCGGCCCGAAGACGAGGACATCCCCGCACGTCCGACTGAAGGGCCCGGCATCACTGAACCACGACGAGCCCAGATGACGGGGGGCAAGGCCCTCTTCTTCGCAGGCCTGGAGAAGCCTCTGCACTGCCGGAGACTCACTGGCTGTTCGAAAAGGCCGGGCATCCTTCAGGATCTCCACACGGCCCTGGAGGATCCGCCCCGCCGCCTTCAGGTCGTCCAGATGCCGTCGGATGCGGGCCACGATTTGATCGTGCGATTCCCGCGGCAGGGATCGGCGGTCGATCTCGATCCGGCATCGCGCGGGCACGATATTCAGCGCCTGCCCTCCCTCGATCTTGCCGACGTTTACCGTCGGCGACCCCAGGAGACCATCCTCTTCTTGTTCCGCCGCCTGCTGCGTGTCGTCGCGCAACCACTCAATAAACGACGCCGCGGCCGCAATGGCGCTCACGGCCCCCTCCGGATCGCTCCCGTGTCCGGATTTTCCCTCCAACTCCACAGCCAGCCAAAGCGCCCCCTTGTGGGCATGGACCACGGCCAACTCCGTCGGCTCCAGGATCAGCGCCTCATCGGCCCCGAGCCCGCCGGAAACGAGTTCGTCCGCCCCCTGGTTTCCTTTCTCTTCGCCCATCGCACCGACAAAAATCAGTTCCACCCCCGCCCCGTCCAGTCTTTCCAGGCATTCCGGGGTAAACGCCGCCAGGGCCGCCGCCATGGGGCCTTTTGTATCGCACGCGCCGCGGCCGTACATTCGTCCCTGCGACACCTCCGGCTCAAACGGCGGGCGCGTCATATTCCGCACGCTCACCGTATCCATATGCGCCTCGATCAAGAGGGAGGTGCGTGCGTGCCCGGATCCGAACCGGGCAATCAGGTTCCGGCGGTCCGGGATGGCGCCGCGCTGCTCCAGGCGAAACCCCCGGTCCCCCAGAAATTTCGACAAATACGATAGCATCCGCCCCTCTCCCACGACGTCGGGGTCATCCCCGTCCTCCGGATTGACGCTGGGAATCGAAATCAGGTCTTTCAGTATGTCCACGGGATCCGCGCGAGTCATGACACCCCCTGCTCAAAAGCGTCTGCGTACCTTACGCGAGAGCCCCGGCCCTTCACAGCCCTTTTTCGAATCGCCGCCCGGGTCAAAAACCGTTGAAGCCTCCGGGGCGGCCGTGCTAGGTTTTTTCTTTTTGTTCCGGGCCGGACCGGCCCGCGGGGGACCCTTTTCCGGAGTGATTGAACCGTGTATTTGAAGCGCCTCGAACTGGTTGGCTTTAAAAGCTTTGCAAACAAGACGACGCTGGAATTCGAACCCGGCATGACGGCCATCGTGGGCCCGAACGGCTGCGGCAAGAGCAACGTCTCCGACGCCGTGCGCTGGGTTCTCGGCGAGCAGAGCGCAAAGGCCCTTCGCGGCGGCAAAATGCAGGATGTCATTTTTAACGGCACCGATGCCCAGAAGGCCCTCTCCATGGCGGAGGTCAGCCTCACCCTCGATGACTGCGAGGAAACGCTGGGAACCGAGTACAACCAGGTCACGGTCACGCGCCGCGTTCTCCGGTCCGGCGAGGGGCAGTACTTCATCAATAAGACGCCCTGCCGTCTCAAAGATATCCAGCGCCTGTTCATGGACACCGGCGTCGGGACCAATTCCTACTCCATTATGGAGCAGGGCAAAATCGACCAGATCCTCAGCTCCCGCCCCGAAGATCGGCGGGCCGTGTTCGAAGAAGCCAGCGGCATCACCAAGTACAAAGCGGACAAAAAGGAAGCCCTTCGCAAACTCGAGCACACCGAAGCCAACCTCCTGCGGCTGGAAGACATCATCCGGGAGGTCAAGCGCCAGATCATTTCCCTGCAGCGCCAGGCCGGCAAGGCCCGTCGCTACAAGACCATCCAGGATAAACTGAAGGCCTGGGATCTGTTTGCCACCCGCCGGCGGGTCCGGGACCTGCGCAAGGCCATCGAAGCACTCGAAAACAAGCACAGCGCGGTGGCCGCCCGGGAAGAAGAAGTCCGGAAGGAACTGACCCGGCTGGAAGACCTCTCCTCCGCGACCCGCGGAGAACTGTCCGAAATGGAGGAGCAGCTATCCAAGGCCATGGACGCCGTCGTGGAGGCGCAGGCCGAACGCGACCGCACGGAGCAGGCCATCCGGGTGAACCGCGATCGGATTGAAGAGCTGAAATCGCTCGCCGAGCGCGACAGCAAAGACGCCGAGGCCGCGGAAACCCGCCTGGCCGAATACAGGACCCGCCTGGACGGAATGCAGGAACGCCTGACCGAGACCGCGGCACACCGGGATGCCCGGCAGGCGGAACTCGACGAAATCCTGGCCCAGCTCGCCGATATCGAGGAGCAGGTGGAATCCACGCGCTCCTCTCTGCAGGGTCTCCGGTCCGAATCGGTCGAGCAGGAACGGCGGCAGACCCGTCTGCAGAATGAATTGTCCGACATCGACGCCAAAGAACGGAGCGCCCAGGTTCGCCGCGAACGCCTCGCCGCCGAGCAATCCGAACTCCAGCGCACCCTGGAACAGAGACGGGAACGCCTCGGCCGCATGGCGGAGGAGCTGGAAACGCTTCGCGCCGAAACCGCACGGCGGGAACAGGCCCGCACCGAGCTCTCCGGCAAGCAGTCCGAATTCGCCGGACGCATGGCCGAGTTGGAGAAAGAACTCGGGGACATGGACAAGGACCTGTCGGGCAAACGCGCTCAGCTCGACTTGTTGAACGCCCATGCCGCGGAGGGCGAGGGATTCTCCGCCGGGGCCCGGTTTGTCCTGGATTCCGATCAGGCGCCGGACCTCGATCGCGGCGCCATCCGCGGCGCGCTGGCGGATCTCGTGCGGACGTCCCCCGAATACGGCCCGGTGCTGCAGGCCGCCCTGGGAAGCCTGATCGATGCGGTGGTCCTCGCCGATCCGGACGCCGCACAACGCTGGATGCAGCAATTGCGCGACCGCAAAGCAGGCTCCGCCCGCATCCTCTCGGCGACCGGCTTCGATGGGCCGGACGCCCCCGCCGAGGCGGCCGGCACCCCGCTGATCGATCACCTCCACGTCGATGACCGGGCCGGGGAAACGGCCGTGCGGCTCCTGCGGGGGGTCCGCGTGTTCGACCGGCTCGAGGACATGCCCCGGCACTGTCCGCCCGGCGCGCTGTACGTGAGCCGGGATGGCGGCGTGATCCGGCCCAACGGGGCGATGGAGTTTTTCGATCCTGACTCGCAGGACACCAATCCGGTGGCCCGCCGCCAGCGAATGGATGCCCTCACCCGGGAAATCGCCCACCTGGAGACAACCCGGGAAAACACCCTGGCGTCTCTGGAGGCCCTTCGGCAGGAAAAGGACAATGCCGAACAGGCCATTCACAACACCGGCACCCAGCTCGATGAGGCCCGGCGAAACCAGGCCCTGCACGAGGGGGAATACCAGATGGCGGAGCAGGAGGTCGGCCAGGCCCGCGAACGGGCCGAGGTCGTGGAGTTCGAGCTCAACGCCCTGCTCGAGCAGGACGACTCCGGCGGCGCCAGGCGGGACCAGGTCCACCGGGAACTCGATGAAGCCCGCCAACGCTACCAGGAACTGCGCGACAGCATTCACCGCCGGACCGAGGATCTCCAGGCCCTGGAGGACAAGCGCTCCGCCTGTCACGGCGAAGTCGCCGAACGCCGGGTCCGGCTCTCGGAAGCCAGGCAGGCCGCCGACCAGGCCCGGGCCGAGCAGCGAGACCTTCAGGAGCGGGTACACGAACTCGAGTCACTCATCCGGACCCGAAGTGACGGCGTACAGGGCTATCAACACCGCATCGGGGAGCTGGAACAGAATATCACACAGGCCTCAGAACAGATCCCTCCGCTGGAAGAGAAGATCAACCATACGAATTCCGAACTGGAGACACTGCGGCGGCAGCGTGCGGAGAAAGGCCAGACCCTGCGCGACGCCGATGAAGAACTCCGCCATAAACGCTCGGAGCTCGACACCATTCAGGCCGACAAGGGCAAGATGGATGTCGAACTGGCCGAACAGCGAATGCGGCTCACCAGCCAGGTCGAGCGCGTCACCGGGGAATACAAAATCAGCGAAGCCGACCTCGATGACGCGGAAGAACCCGAATGGGACGATGGAGT
This sequence comes from uncultured Verrucomicrobiota bacterium, assembly GCA_964500395.1. GTDB lineage: Bacteria > Verrucomicrobiota > Kiritimatiellia > CAZCOO01 > CAZCOO01 > CAZCOO01. The sequence continues at coordinate 844 of CAZCOO010000123.1, read as the reverse complement.
CCGGCCCGACACCGAAACGCTGGAGACCGAGATCGCCTCCATGCGGGCCAAACTCGAGTCCATGGGGCCGGTCAACCTCGTGGCCATCGAAGAACACCAGGAACTGGAAGAGCGGTTTGCCTTTCTCACCCAGCAGCAGGACGACCTCGTCAAAGCCAAGCAGCAATTGCTGGACATGATTCGCCACATCAACAAGACCACCACCGAACTGTTCTCCAAAACCTTTGAGGCCGTGAACGAAAACTTCCAGCAGACCTTCAAGCAGCTCTTCGGCGGCGGCAGCGCCAAACTCGTCCTGGTCGACGAGGAGGATGTTCTCGAATCCGGCATTGAAATCATCGCCCGCCCCCCGGGGAAAAAGCTCCAGACTGTGTCGTTGCTGTCCGGGGGCGAGCGCACCATGACGGCCGTGGCCCTGCTGTTTGCTCTCTACATGGTCAAACCCAGTCCGTTCTGCATCCTCGACGAGTTGGATGCCGCGCTCGACGACGCCAATATCGGCCGGTTTGTGTCGATGGTCACCGGCTTTCTCGACCGGTCTCAGTACATCGTCATCACCCACAATCAGAAGACGATCGAAGCCGCGGACACCCTCTACGGGGTTACGATGGAAACCCGCGGGATTTCCAAGCTGGTCTCGGTTCGCCTGCGCGAGCACGCGGAACAACTCGCCGAACCCGCCCGCTAACTGGCTGACCAGCGAAGCGGCCATTTTCGGCTTTGGGGCGGAGGGGTCAGTCCGTACATTGTAACATTTTCCCCGTCTCCCCCACACGCAGGGCGGGGGGACGCGGCGCGGTAGCCAATGAACTCCGGCTCCCGCCCGGCGAGCGGGCGGGGGGCC
>CAZCOO010000122.1:4528-8623 GCA_964500395.1 uncultured Verrucomicrobiota bacterium | reverse complement strand
GCTGAAGGCCATGCCGGCCGCTGCGAGAATTGTCATCCACTTCTTCATTGTCTTCCTCCTTTGATGAGGTTGGTGCGGTGCAGTTCGGTTCGATTGAGTTCCCAGTTGAACAACCTTCTGTTTGAACAGAACAGGAAAAGTGTTAGATGAATGTTAGAAGTCGTGAAAAACCGTCATGGTGTGTTCGTCCCTCCGGGACGTGGGGAACGGCCGGCTTCCGGGGGAGCAGACCGTACAACGGCGAGGCTACAGCGAGATTCGCGATCTGCGTCCTGGTAGGGCGCGCCGCTATAACCGGGGCAGGCCCCGGCCCTCCCGGGGGTCCCGGCCCCACCGGGCCCCGGAAACAAAAGCCCCCGATCATCATCGATGGTCGGGGGCTCTCGCTGTTGAGAAGCGAAGGGCTCAGGATCGTACGTGACGTCGGATCCCGAAGAAGGTGCCGAGGCCGATCAGGAACAGGGCCATGGAGGCGGGTTCGGGAATCACGCTGGTGGTGCCGTTGATGATGAGGTCATCCCCGCTCAGGGAGCGCATCCGGGTGGACCCGGATCCGCTGGTGGTGTTGTACCCGTAGACCCGGAAGGTGGCGCCGGTGATGCCCTGGTACTGGGCGCCGGAGAGGTCGATGGGAGAGCCCCATCCGGAGCTGTCCGTGTCGAGTCCGCCGGTCGCGCCCGCGATGCCGGTGACGGAGTCGAGTTCGTTGCCGGCCGTGAATCCGTCGATGTTGCTGAAGATCGCGGCGTCGTCCGCACCGGTGCTGGTGGCTTCGCCGTTCATCTCGATATCCGTGAGGTTCAGCAGATAGCCGCTGGCGGCGGAAATGGTGAATTCGAAGTAGTGCCCGGCCGAGATGGCCCCGGACAGGGTGGTTTCTTCATCCCCGGCTGATACTTTGAAGCCGTATTTATCATTCGATGTGCTGGGGTTGACCGATGCGGAAAGGCTCAGCACGGCACTGCCCACGTTGGCGCCGGTATTTGTGGAGGTGAACGGGTAGGGCGAGGATCCGGAATCGATCCCGGTGCCGTCGGCCACATCGACACCGGCTAAATCCCATCCGGACAGGACGTCCGCGGTGGCGGGGGCGGTGTAGCTGAAAATGGATGCGGCGGCGATCAGGGCGATCGTGAGCGTGCTGTATGCCTTCATGGTTGTCCCCTTTGGCGTTGGCTGTTCCTATTGCAGGATGTCGCCTTTGTATCGCCGGCGGGGGGGAGTGTAAAGAGAAAAGTTAGATTATTGTTAGAAAAATGTTTGGGCTTCAGGGAAGGCCGTAGAGCCGGCTGAGGGGACCGGGGGCGGGGCGGGTGTCGAGAATTTCGGCCGTTTCCGCATCTACCAGCCAGAGTTCACGGGCCGGGGGACCGCCGCCGGCCACTACGACGAGGGGGCTGGATTCGGGGCTGGGGGCGGCGAGGTGGAGGCCGGGCGCGCGGAGAGGGGTCATCCGGACCGGGGTGTCTGCGAGGTCGCCGGTGGAGAGATCAAAGACGACGAATTCCGGTCCGGGCGCGTACGCCTTGTGAGTCTCGTAATCCCCGCGGCGCTTGAGTTTGCCGGGTCGGACGGTGACGGCGGCCTGGATGGAGGGCAGGTAGACGGGGTGGGTCAGGCCGTGGGGGACGGACCAGCGGTTGATGATGGAGCGCGATTCGAGGTCGAGAAGAACCGCGCCGCCGTCCGGTCCGGCGTTGCAGACGAGGACGTATTCGCGGTCATTGCGGGTGAAATGACAGAGGCGGTCCGGGAAGGCGGTTCCCCAGCCGCCGTCCGGCGCGGCGGACAGGTAGCGGCGGTTTGCGATGCGGCCGGTCAGCGCGGCGGAGAGATCGAGCACAGCGACAGCACCGTAGAGGTCGAGGGAGGCAAAGAGGGTGTCGGTGGCCTCGGAGGCGATGACGATTTCCGGTCCGGGCCCCTGTTCCTTGAGGTTGCCGGGGATGTGCAGGTCGGGCCGGGTGCGGGGCAGGGGGACCTGGGCGATGAAGTCGAGGGCGGGCACGGTGAAGAAGGCGATGCGGTTGCCTTTGTGATTGCCGGTTCGGCTGTCCTTCTGAAAGCTGATGGCGACGCGTTGCTCGTCGGGGAAGACGAAAATGTCCTCGGGCGCGTTGGCGGTGGGGGCGAGCGTTTCCTCCGCGTTCCATTGAGCGAGAACCTCCCCCGACCGGGTGTCAAAGCACAGCACCCAGTCGCTGCCGCAGGTAACCACGGCGTACCGGCCGGCGATGCGGACTTCGTCGGGCTCTCCGGGTGCGTGGAGGCGCACGACGGCGCCGGTGCCGCGGGCCGGGGCGGTGTAGAGGTTGAACCCGTCTTCTTCGGCATTGGCCAGGACAACCCGGTCGGTGGCCGGGCAGTACCGGACCTTCTTGGGCTCGTTGCAGTCGGGATCGGTGAACACGGTGCGAAGGGGACCGAACGCGCCGGCCTCTTCGTCCACCTCGACGATGCCGGCGCCCCCGCCGGTTTCGGTGCGGAACCCGAAGGCGACCTCCCCGGCTGCGGCGGGATGGACCATGACCGTGAGGCAGAGCATAAGGATCTCAGGCGTCAGCATCCGGTTCATTGACTTTCTCCGCTTTTCGAATCTGCTGCATAAAGGGAAGGCCGAAGGAGGCGAGGGCGAGGAGGAGGATGATCAGGCTGACCGGGCGCTCCCAGAAAACGCCATAGCCGCTCATCATGACGGCCTGACGGAAGTTCAACTCGGCGATTTGCCCGAGGACCATGCCCAGGATGACGGGGGCGACCGGGTAGTGGTGGCGGCGCAGGACCCAGCCGAAGATGCCGAAGCCGATGCAGGAGAGGACATCGAACATGGCATAGCGCACGGCAAAGCTGCCGATGATGGAGACGGCGAGGATCAGAGGGTACAGGATCGCTTTGGGGACCGAGGTCACCTTGACCCAGAGTTTGCTGCCGAACAGGCCGAGGCCGAACAATACCAGGTTGGCCACGAGGAGGCCGGCGAACAGGCCGTAGATCATGTCGCCGTTGGTCTCGAAGAGCTGCGGACCGGGGACGATGTCGTGAATCATCAGGGCGCCGATGAGGACGGCGTCGGTGGCGCTGCCCGGGATGCCGAGGGTCAGCAGGGGGAGGAGGGCGCCGCCGACGGAGCTGCTGTCCGCGGCCTCGGCGGCGGCCACTCCCTCGAGGCTGCCCTTGCCGAATTCATCGGGCCGGCGGCTCATTCGTTTGGCGAGGTCGTAGGAGAGGAAGGAGGCGATGGTGGCCCCGGCGCCGGGGAAGATTCCGATGACGGTGCCGAGGGTGGAGGACCGAAGGACGGTGAATTTCAGCTTCCAGTAGTCCCGCCAACGCGGCCAGGGGGTCTTGCCTTTCCAGCCCCCCGCCCGGCCGGTCTGTGCGGAGGTTTCGATCTGGGTCAGGATTTCGCTGACGGCGAAGAGCCCGATGAGCATGGGGATGAGTGAGAAGCCGTCGTACAGGGAGGAGAGGCCGAAGGTGAAGCGGCTGACCCCGGAGATGGGGTCGATGCCGATGGTGTTGATGAGCAGGCCGATCAGTGTGGCGATGAAGGCCTTGATCCAGTTTCGGCCGGCGAGGGAGGCCACCGTGGCGAGGCCGAAGACGGCCAGTGCGAAGTATTCGGCGGGGTGGAAGTTCAGGGCGATGCGGGCGAGGGGCACGGAGAAGAAGATGAGGATCAACGAGCCGAGGAAGCCGCCGATGGTGGAGGCGAAGAGGGAGACGCCGAGGCCCATGCCGGGCTTGCCCTGCAGGGTGAGGGGGTAGCCGTCGAAGCAGGTGACGGAGGAAGAGGGGGTGCCCGGGGCATTGATGGTGACGGCGGTGATGGAGCCGCCGTAGTTGGAGGCGATGTAGATGGCCACGAGGAGGATGATGGCGGTGGTGGGGTCCATGGCGTAGGTGAAGGGGACGAGCAGGGCGACGCCCATGGAGGGGGAGAGGCCGGGCATGGCGCCGACCAGGATGCCGAGGACGACGCCGATGACGACGACCAGCAGGGTGCTGCCGCCGAGGACCATGCTCAGCCCGGCGCCGAGATTGGACAGCAGTTCCATGGTCAGGCTGCCCTCCGCAGGTATCGGCCGCTGCGGC
>CAZCOO010000122.1:0-4428 GCA_964500395.1 uncultured Verrucomicrobiota bacterium | reverse complement strand
GCGGCACACGAGCCCGGCGCGGGGACGCGCCGGGAGTGAGGAAGGGGAGCTTTTAAATGGCGGCGGGTCGGCCGGCCCGGGGAACTCCGGCGCGGCGGCCTGCGCGAGGACGCGCGGGATGGAGGCGGGGCGGGTCATGCTCCACTCCCCGCCCATACGGCGAATACCCGGCCCGCCGGCAGGGGCACAAAGAGGATGCGGTCGAAGACAATCCAGGAGAAAAGAAGCCAGCCGCCCGTTACGGACAGCAGCGGGACCGGCCTTCGTACGCCGAGGGCGGCCATGGCCAGCAGCAGGAAGACCGCCGTGCTGGGGTAGTAGCCCAGCCACTCGATGCCCAGGGCATAGATCGCGAGCAGCGCGGCGCCCGCGTATACCCGGCCGGGCAGGTCGGCGCCTCTTCGCGCGGACCGTCCCCGGAGCGCTGCGCACAGGGCCAAGAGACAAAGCGGGACCAACAAAACCAGCCAGAGGCGGGGGACCACCGCGGGACCCACGGCCCCGCGCGAGGGCAGGATGGTGGAGAGCAGCCAGAGCAACCCGCCCGCCACGAGAAGGCCCAGGGGGATCATGACCCCCCCGACGGTAGCGTCGACCCCGTCCCGACGGGTCCACAGCGATACCGCGACCGCGGACACGACCAGCAGGGCGAGCAGGCTGAGGGGGCCCGCAGGACTGTCCAGGGCGCGGATCCACCGGGCCCCTCCGCTCTGCAGTACACCGATCCTGCCCAGGTAGTGTCGGAACTCTTCCGCGTCGCGGCGGACGATTTGTGTAAATTCCCCGCGGTCCCGGGCGGTGAGGTCGATGCCTCCTCTCTCCCAGTAGGTGCGCCAGTCGGGATCCTCTGCCACGGTTTGCACCAGGTCCTCCAGCCACTCGACGATCGGCTCCGGCGTCCCCTGCTTGACGGCGAGGCCCCGCCACATGACCAGGTCGTCGAGCCCTTCGAGGCCGAATTCGCTGAAGGTGGGCGCAGCCGGGAAGGCGTCGAGCCGGGCGGGCGAGGACACCGCGGCGATAGCGAGGTTGCTGTTGCCCAGCACGTCGCGCGGATTGCCCACGTAGGCGGCCCCCTGCTTGCCCAGCAGCGCGGCCTTTGCCTTGCCCCCGCTTTTAAACGGGACCCACTTGGCCTCAATGCCGGCGCGCTCCCAGATCTGGAGCGCGGTGACGTGGTCGAGCCCGCCGACGGCCGGGCCGACCCATACCTGGGGCTCCCCGCGGGACTGCGCGTCGCGGACCAGCGAGGGCCAGTCGCGGACGGACCCGCTCGCCCGGGTGATGACGCATTCGGGATCCGACATCAGGTACCCGACCCAGTCCAGGGCATCGAGATAGGAGTCGCCCCCGGAGGAGACAATCTTGGAGATGGTGGACTTGGTGCAGGCGAGCACCGTGTAGCCGTCCGCCGGCTGCTCCAGGACTTTCTTTATCGCCACGATGCCGCCGGCGCCGGGCTTGTTTTCCACGACGAAGGTGGCCTCGGTGTGGCGCTCGGCGATCTCCCGGAATTTCCGGGCCGTAATATCGATCAGCCCGCCCGGCCCGGTGTAGACGACCAGTTTGACGGGTTTGCGGGGGAAGGCGTCGACCGGGTTCCCGTCCCGGCTGTCGCAGGCACACAGGGCCAGGCACAGACAGGCCGCGGCGATTCCCGGCAACCCCGTTCCCGCTTGGATCCGCATCAGCCTTCTTCCCCGCGCCATTGCGAATAGGGCGAAGCCACCAGGTTGGCATTAAAAAACCGCGCATCGCCGGTGACTTCCGCACCGACCCAGGAGGGGAGGGTGAGGGGCTGGTCCTCGGAGTGCAATTCGACCTCGGCTATGACGAGGCCGTCATTCGCCCCGTGGAATTCATCGATCTCCCAGGTCACGCCGTTCTCGGTGGTGCGGTAGCGATGCTTGTCGATGAGGGGTGCTTCGCAGAGTTCGTCGAGCATCTGGTCGGCCTCGCCGACGGGGATGGGGTATTCAAACTCGGCCCGGCTCGCACCGCGGGACATGCCCTTGATGGTGAGGAAGGCCCGATCCCCGGCCCGGCGTATGCGCACGGTGCGCTCCGGCGTGCGGCTGAGATATCCCTGCCGGATGTGCACCGGTTGCTCGCGCGGCCAGTCGCCCCTCACGAGAAATTTTCGTTCGGTTTCCGTCCCCATCCCTTTGGTCCTGATTGGTTACGGCAGTGAGACGTCGATGCGGTAAAAACTCTGGGTGCGAACCGCGGGGTCGGCGATCTCCCGCCAGTCGTTCGAGCCGATCACGCCGGATTCCATCGGGCTCCAGTCGGCGGGGCCGGTCAGTGAATCGGCGACGTAAATTTCGTATACCCGTCCGCTCACGGCATAGAACCGCACGGCCGGCCCGGCCGACGCATCTCTGCCGGTCTCGGCGCGGAAGAGGCTCTGCGCATTTGTCGGCTGGGTGCCGGCGATGTACTCGGTCCGGTTGTCCGATCCGTCCCCGTCCCAGTCTCCGGCGGCCCCATTGGTGGTGCTGCCGTTGAATTGCGCGCGTTCCCATTCGTCGGGGAGGCCGTCGCTGTCGACATCATTGGTCCAGGCGCGCACGGCCTCAAAGGACTGGGTGACGCCGCCCCAGACGTTGGGCGCGGCGAAGCTGCTGTCGGTGTCGTCGTCGTAGTCGCTGATCGAGACGGCCTCCTGCGGGTCGGCTTCCAGGCGGCCGATCTCATCGGCCTTCAGGTTGCCGCCCCCCCAGACGTACCCTTCGCCGACGGGCCCGAAGCGGTTGGTGCCGCCCGGGTCGATCGCCCGGATCTCCCACTGGTTGTTGCCCACGCTGAAGTCCCCCGGCTGGGCCCCGGCCAGGTTGTGGACGGACAGCACGCGAGGCGCGGCTTCCCCGGCCTCCGCCCGGGTACTGATGTGGATCCACCAGTCCCCGTTGGTCGGCATGGCCGTCGCATCGGTGCCGTCGACCACGACGGCTCCGCTTTCGTTGGTGACGCCGATGTCCTCGCCGATGGTGATGAGGGTGCCCCCGCGGAGGTCGGCCCAGAGGGCGTTGGTGGCAAAGGTGAGGATGCCCTGTTCGACCGCGGGATCGCCGAACCAGACGTCGGCGCCGGTGGTGGTGTTTTCGCCGGGTTCGGCCCAGCGAAGGCTCCAGCCCCGGAGGTCGGCGTGATCGTCCACCACGACCAGCTCGATCCAGTCCCCGCCGTTGCCCTGGATGCGGCCCAGGGTCGCATCGCTGTCCGTGCTGTCTCCGAAGGCGTCGCCGTCGAGGAATTTGGACGGTCCCACGGCGTTGAATTCGTTGATCACGAACGGGGGCGTTCGGTTGACGAAGCTCGTCCAGGCACGGAGGGCATTCCAGTCCTGCAGCGTGCCGCCCCATTCGTTGGGGCCGCCGAACGTGCTGTCGTCGGCATCGTCCCATTCGTCGGCGTTCAGGCCGGCATCGGGGTCCTCCTCCAGGCGGCCGACCTCCTGGTCGCTCACGCCGCCGTTGAAGTAGATTTCGCTGACGGGACCGAGGAGCGTATTGGTGCCGGTGGCATCGACAATGGAGACCTGCCAGTCATCGGGCCCGACGTCAAAGGCGCCGGCCGGGGCGCCGCTGAGGTTGTGCGCGGCTTCCACCCGCGCGGTGGCCGCCCCGGCTTCGTCCCGGGTGCTGATATGGATCCGCCAGTCGCCCGCCTGCGGGTCGGCGGCCGGATCGCTCCCGTCGGCGATGACGGCGCCCGCCTCGTTGGTCAGCAGGATGTCTTCGCTGATGGTGATCACCGTGCCGATGCGGAGGTTGCTCCAGAGCGCGGCGTTGGTGGCGAAGGTGAGGGTTCCCTGGGCGACGGTCCCATCCCCGAACCAGACGTCGGCGCCGGTGGTGTTGGTATTGCCGGTCTCCGCCCAGCGGAGCTGCCGTCCGCGGATATCGAGGAAGTCCTCGGTGACGACGAGTTCGATCCAGTCCCCGCCGTTGCCGGCGATGCGCCCGAAGGCGGTGTCGACCTTGTCCGTGGCGCCGCCGTAGGTGCTGTCGCCCAGGTACTGGTTGGTGCCGACGGCGTTGTACTCGTTGATGATCAGGCCGTCCGCGTCATCGGCAAAGACCGACCAGGCCCGGAGCTGGGAGAAGGACTGGCGATCCTGGTTTTCGTTCCAGATGTTCGCGGAGCCGAAGGTGGAGAAATTGGTGCCGTCGTCGTAATCGCCGAAATCTTCGTCCGCCGCCGGATCGTCTTCCAGTCGGCCGAACTCCTCGGACCCGACGCCTCCGCCGCCCCAGCCTCCGAACGCCTCTCCGATGGGGCCGAACACCCGCCCGCCGGCGGCGTCGCGGATGGTGAGTTCCCAGTCGCTGTTGCCGACGGAAAAGGCCCCCGCCGGGTCGCCCAGGATGTTGTTGGTGGTCGTGGCCAGCGGGGTGGCCTCGCCGGCTTCGTCCAGCGTCGAGA
>CAZCOO010000121.1:0-8658 GCA_964500395.1 uncultured Verrucomicrobiota bacterium | reverse complement strand
GGCCGAACTGCGAAAGCGAGGTGGATCCCCCAGCCCTCGCATCCGCCGGATACGAGCCGGGGCGCAGCAGGATCGGTATGACGCTCAAAGGCCGGTCCGGGTCGCGCGGGCGCGGGAGGTCCGTCCGGGGGATGCCGCGCTCTCCGTACCGCGGGGTCAGGGGCGTCCGGCCGGTCCGAACAGGGTGAGGCGGATGAGGTCCGTGATCCCGGTGTTGTCAAAGGAGCCGCGGACGCGCTCGCTGTGCAGGCCGTATGCGCGGACCAGAATGCCGCCGGAGACATCCCGGTGTGCCGACCAGCTCACGAAAAACGGGAGGCGGCGGCCCGCCCGGTCGGGTTGGGCCAGAAAGGGTTTTGTGCCGGTCCCGTTGGCCCCGTCGATCGGGGCGCCGTTGTGCGACCAGGCGGGCAGCGGGTGCATGTTGGGCTCCCGGAGCGAGGGGGTGGGGCGGCCGATCATGCGCATGCCGCCGGCATCGCTGTCCGACGCGGTGAGGAGCAGGGTGTCCGGGTGTTCGTTGACATAGCGGTAGGCGATGCCGATGGCGTCATCCGCCCGCCGCATGGCTTCCAGCATGCCGGAGGCGTTGTTGTGATTGCCGAAGTTGTCGGTGGCCTCCTCCTCGGCAATGAGGAGGAAGGGGGTCCCCCGCCCGTCCAGGAGTTGGAGCGCTTTCCGGGTCATCTCTCCAATCGTGGGAGCGCCGGGGTCGAAAGGGGGGCGACCGGTAGCGGCCAGGATCTCTTCCGATTTGTCGGTAAAGGTGTGGTGGCGGGCAAACAGGCCCAGCACACGGCTCGTGTCGACGGGCAGCTCGAGCAGCTCGCGCCGGGTCCGCACCACGACAAACCCGTCCTCCTGCGCTTCTTCAATGAGGTTGCGCCCATCCGTCCGGACCCCTTCGCCGTGCACGCCGAATGTGCCTTTCGGCAGGAAGTATTGTTCCCCGCCCCCCAGCAGGATCTCGGCGCCGCTCTCCAGCAATTGAGCGGCGATGGCGTCGTGCATCTCCCGGTTCGGGACCGAGGCCAGGAAACAGCCGGTGCCGGGTTCGGTCGCGGAGCCGCTCTGCACGAGGGCGACGGGGAGGCCCGCGGCGACGGCCTGCCGGGCCACGCTGAGGGATTCGCCGTTGCCGTCGACAATCGGTTCGCCCCGCTCGCCCCCCTCGGACAGGCCGTAGGCGCCGGAGCCGACCTTCCGTCCGTAGGCGTGGGTGGTTCCGCCTCCGTTGCTGGTGGCGGTCAGGCTGTCGGCCATGTGGCCGCGGTACAGGGCCATGTCCGGCAGGCGGTCCCAGTTCAGCATTCCGTCGGGGCCGTAGTAGAGGGCCCGGGCCGCGGCCCAGGTGGACGCGGAGGTGCCGTCGGGATGAATAAAGATCACGCTGCCGGTGCGGGGAGCGGACTCTGGCGGCCGGGGGTCCTGCGCGACGGCGCTGGAGGCCGCGAGGGCCAGGACGGCCAACGCGGGGCGAACAAGGGGGCTGGGGGTGCGGGACCAGGGCCGTGCGGGCATGTCGTTCACTCCTTTGCAGACAATCGATTTGGCGCAAAGGGAACCATGCCGGTATTCAGGTTTTATGAGGACGCGTGGATCCCGCGAAATAATCAGCCCCGGTAGAAGTAGGCGCCCAACCCGATCGTGTATACCCAGCAGCCGTAGAGGGCATGCTCGAGCGAGGCGGCCAGTCCCGATTCACAGCGGCGGTAGGTGTGGAGAAACATCAGCCCGCCGAGAAAGGTGAGGGCGATGGCCACGGCGTTCTGAAACACGATATGAGCCAGGGCAAAGGCCGCCGCCGCCGCCCCCATGCGAAGCCGGGGGTCGGGAATGAGGCCTCGGTAGCGGTGAAGAAAAAAGCTGCGAAATACGATGCCCTGGGGGAGGACGGACAGGAGCGGATAGAGGCAGAGGATCATCAGCCAGAGTCCGGTGCGCTCCCGTACCAGCAGGAAGAGGGAGTCGGGCGACAGCCACGCCGTGAGGCCGAGCAGACCGGCGGCCAGGGGCAGGAAGCGCAGCAGGATCCCGGGCAGCGCGCGGCGCACCGCCCCCGCCCCCCACATCCTGCGCCAGGAGAACGAGGGGTCCCGCGTGAGCACGACGGCGACCAGACCCGTCATGACCCACAGAACGGGAAAGATCGATCCCCGGCGATCCAGCAGCGCCACGAGCAGCGGAAGCACGGCGAAGAGAACGCCGGCTTCGACCATCAGCCGCCCGCGCCCGGCCGGGCCGGGGAGGGCCGCGCGGGACCGGCTCACGGGAGCAGGTCTCCCCGCTGCACGGCGTCGTCGATCAATGCCAGGGCTTCCTGCCACAGGTCGGGAATGCCCTCGGCAATGATGCCGTTTCGCTCCAGGACCTGATCGCGGCGAATGCCGTGCGCGCGCCAGGATCGTCCGGCCGTGTTGTAGTTGAGCATCATGGGCTGAAACCGGTCGGCGGCGTTGGCGAATACCGATTCGGGCGTTTCGCGCGCCTCGAACTCCCGCCAGAGGGCGTGGAACTGCTCGGCCTGGTCGTCCGGGAGGAGGCTGAAGAGCCGGTCGGCGGCGGCCTGCTCGCGCTCGGCCTTGTCGCGATGGGCGTCTTCGTCGTAGCAGTAGGTGTCCCCGGCATCGATTTCCACGATGTCGTGGATGAGGGCCATCTGAAAGACCCGCAGCCAGTCGATGTCGGGGCGGGTGGCATGATCGGCCAACACCATGATGAACATGGCCAGGTGCCAGGAGTGCTCGGCGCTGTTCTCGCGGCGCTCACTGCCGGTCACCAGGCTTTGGCGGCGGATCTCCTTGAGCTTGTCGATTTCCAGCAGGAATCCGAGTTGTTGTTTGATCCGGTCTGAGGGCATGGTGCACGTCCTTATCTGTACGGGGCGTCCGAGGGTGTTTGCGATACTATCCGGCCGCCGTCAAGGCCTCTCGATACAGCGCCTGCGCCGTTGCCGCCGATCCCCGCGTTATCGTGTGGAATGCTCGTTCAGCAGCGCGCGCCAGGCGCGGAGTCGTTCGGGCAGGCGCGGGGCTTTCGTAACCTCCGAGATGACGGCGACCCCATCCGCGCCGGCGGCGAGCAGCGGGGGGGCGTTCTCCACGGTGATCCCGCCGATCGCCACGCAGGGCACGGGGCAGAGGGGGCGGAGTCGACGGAACCGCTCCGGGCCGAGCGGGATGTGCTCAAACGTCTTGGACGGGGAGGTGTAGACGGTGCCGAGGGCGATGTAGGAAGGGCGCCAGGCGGCGGCCCGCGCCATTTCGGCCGGGCCGTGAGTGCTCAGGCCGAGGCGAACCCCGGCCTTGAGAAGGGCGTCGCGGTCCGCGGTGGCCATGTCGTCCTGCCCGAGGTGTACACCGTAGGCTCCGTATTTGAGGGCCAAGTCCCAGGCGTCGTTGATGTACAGGCGCACGCGGGCGGCGCGGGCGAGGCGCGCGGCGCGTTCGACCTCGGCTTCCAGGGCCTCCCCCTGCAGATCCTTGGCGCGGAGTTGGATGGTCGTCACCCCCATGGCCGGGAGACGCTCCAGCCAGGCCGCGCGGTCGACGATGGGGTACAGGCCGATCGACCGGGGCGCTTCCTCCGCGAATGCGTCGGGCGGCTCGGTGACGGGGCTCGACGTCCACCACGGCAGCGCATGGGGTTGTTCCGGCCAGCCGGCGATGCCGAGGGTTCCGGCGCCCCGGCCGGTGGGGTAGGCCGCGCTCAGCCCCTGGTAGAGAAGGGCCCGCCCCAGGACGACGGCATCGGGCAGGGGGTAGCCCTGCGCCAGAAACGCTGTGATGCCGGCGGAGAGGACGCAGCCGGTCCCGTGCGTGTGCGGGGTGTCCACGCGAGGGGTGGAGATCCATCCGGCGGCATGAGGCGTCGCCACATAATCGTGCATGCGCGGCAGGCCGGCATGGTCCTCTGCATGGCCGCCCTTCAGGAGTACGGCCTTCGCGCCCCGCGCCCGCAGGGCACCGGCCAGGTCGGGCAGGTCCTCCAAACCGCTTGCCGTGCGCCCGGCCAGGGCCTCGGCCTCCGGCAGGTTGGGCGTGATGAGGTCGGCGCGCGGCAGGAGATGGTCCACCCAGGCGGCCACGGCCGGGTCATCCAGAAACCGGCGCCCGCGGGTCGGGCGGAGCACCGGATCGATGACGACCGGGATATCCGGCAGGCGATCCAGAACGCGGGCGATCGCGCGGATGGTGTCGGCATTTCCGCTGAGTCCGATTTTGACGGCGGCCGGCGGCAGGTCGGAGCAGAGGGCCTCCAGTTGTGCGGTGAGCACGGTCGCCTCCGGAACCTCGGTGTGTTCGACTCCCCGGGAGTTCTGGGCGGTGAGGGCGGTAATGGCGGAGCATCCGTGCAGTCCGAGCGCGTGGAAGACGCGGAGGTCGGCCTGGATTCCGGCCCCGCCGCCGCTGTCGGATCCGGCGATGGTCCATGTGACGAGGGGGGAGGGAGGAGGGGGTGAAGGCGGCGGAGAGGCGGTCATGTGCGGCCCTTCCCGGGAGCTGTCTGGTACGCCCCGTCACGGATGAGGAGGGCCGGGTCGGCGTCGCCGCCGGTGAGCGTCAACTCGCGGATGCCGATGGGACACCCGCGCGCGTACACGATATCCACGTGGAGGACGTTGCGGGGCGCGGCGAAGGCGTCCGGCCCCACGGTCCCGCCGAGGTGCTCGCTGCGGCCGTAGGCCCAGTGGAACCCGGCCTTTTCGTCTTCGAGGACGTTGCCCTGCACGACGGCCGCTTCGTTGCACCCGAGGCCGAGTTCCGCCACATTGGCTCGCGCGGGGTCCGCGGCAAAGAGTTCGCGGTACCCGGCCGCGCCGGGACCGCTGCCTCGGACGTCCGTGATCCGGTTGGCCTCGACTTGAAAGATGCAGCGGTCACCGGGCTCGCCGACCGGGATCTCGCCCTGGGTGTGGCTGGGTTCGCCCGCCCGCTCCCCCTCGTAAGGGACGATGAAGGCCTCGCCGCTCGGGAGGTTGATCAGGGGAAACTCCTTGTCCGGCCGGCACAGGCCGTCGTCGGCAATGCCCCGGCGGTAGCGGAGGTCGAGATGGAGTTCGTGTCCTGTATCGAAGACGACCCGGGCGGAGTCGGCGCGGGTGAGGAGGTCGGCGAGGTGATGGGTCATCCGGGCCACCGCGGGATAATCCGCGGCCAGGGCCGATTGTTCCATCCGCCGAAGGACGCCGGGCATGCTGGCGACCCGCAGCGGCGCGCAGGACGTCATGAACCCGGAAAGCGGGGCCGTGGCAGAGTACTCGGTCATGGCCACGACGATCTCGCTGTCCCGCAAAAGATCTTCCAGGCCGGCTTCCGATCCGTCGGACAGGACGCCGGTGGGGGGAAGGTCTGCGTTGTTCGCTCCGGTGGCGAGGGTGGTGAACAGGGGGTGGGCCCGGAGGCCGAGATCAATGAAGGCCTGGCGCCATTCGCGGGCCATGGTCTGGCGGTCCGCCCAGTCCGCGGGAAGCGCGACGCCGTCCGGCGGACGGTCGGTGAGCACCAGGACGCGCTCGCCGGGTTGAGGCTGAAATACGTCGCGAAGGAGTTTGTGGAGGTCAAAGCTGGGTTTCATGGGGGTTTCTTACCGGGTTTGCAAAGGGTCTGCAAGGCGAGACCCTTTGCCCCGTGAATATCTGCGCGGGCAGAGTCGAGACCTCTCCGGGGCGCGGCGGGGACCGGGACCGCCGCAAGGGTTACCGGGCGGCCATGGCCTTGTGGCACTGGGGGATGACCCGGACGTCGGGGATGGAGTGGCGAAGGTGGGTCTGCCAGTCAAAGCACTGGGCCGGCGAGGGCGGGGGGGGCGAGCCGGGGACCGGTGTGAGCGGCTGGAGGACCATCGTGACCTCTGACGGCCAGGGGGAGAGGAGGCCGGCCGCGGTCTCGAGGTCTTGCCGGTCGGTCTCGGCACTGACGATGGCTTTTACGAAAACGGACGCGGAGGACTCGATCCCTGCCGCCAGGCAGTCCCGGTGCGCCTCCCAGCGGGTTGGCTCTCCGGTTACACTCGGAAGTTTCAGGTCCAGGGCCAGCCAGTCGAGCCACGGCAGGAGCCGGGCGAGGGGCTTGGGCAGATCGCCGGCGGTTTCCAGGTAGAACCGGAGTCCTTTGGGTCGCGCCTCCGGCAGCCATTCTTCGAGAAACGGGGTGTGGACCAGCGGCTCGCCGCCCGTGAGGGCAATGGAATGGTGGCGGCCCCGGGGGGAGTCGAGGTCCAGGATGTGTTGAAGGAGCTGCTCACCCGTAACGGGGTTTTCTTCCTGCGCCGGGGCCGGGTCTCCGGGCACCCGCTCCCGGCTGAATCCGGCCGGGCGATGCCCCTTCGGATGCCGGGCGGTGATGGTTTCCGGGGTGTCGCAAAAGGAACAATTCCGGTGACAGCCGTAAAAGCGGACAAAAACCTGGGGGACGCCGACCAGGGGGCCTTCTCCCTGGATCGAGGAAAACAGCTCCGAGAGGATGGCCTGTCGGGTGCGCGTCGCCGTCATGATCCGGTAGGGGCTTCGTCCGTGTAGCGGCAGCCGCACCGGTCCGACTCCCACACCGTAACCGCTGAAACGGGCAGTTCCCGGGCGCGGAGCTGATCGAATATCCATTTGGAAAGCCCTTCTGCGGTAGTCGGGCCGTCCAGTTCGTCATTCAGGTAGGTGTGGTCCGGAAGGATCGCCTCCAGTTCCTTTTTAAGGACCGCGAAATCCATTCCCATGCCGAGTTCGTCCAGTTCGCCGTGCTGGAACTCGGCCTCGACCCGGTAGGTGTGGCCGTGGAGGTGACGGCAATCCCCCTGGTGGCCGGGGATGCGGTGCGCGGCGGCGAACGTAGCTTTCACGAGAAGAGTGTACATAGCGGCAAACATACGCATAGCCGTGCGCGGCGGCAAGTGTCGAAGGGCCGTGGAGCAGGGGAATCGATGGCCGCGGCCCGGTGGGGGGGAGGTCCCTACCCGGCGGGGGACGCCGCCGGATGCCGGGAGACCGGCTCCTCTCCGGCTTCGCGGAGGGAGGCGGCGAGATCCCGCAGGGCTTGCTCAGCGCGGGCGGCCGCGCGCTCGCGTTTTCCGGCTTTTTCCGGCAGGCCCGCCGGCAGGGGAAGAAGGCCCATGTTGGCCTTCATGGGCTGGAAATCTTCCAGGCGGGCGGAGGATACATAGTGGCACAGGGCGCCGAGCATGGTCGTGGGGGGCAGGGTCAGGGGCGGGCGGCCCGCCGGCAGGCGGGCGGCGTTGATGCCGGCGAGGAGGCCGGTGGCGATATTTCCCGCATATCCTTCGACCCCGGTGAGCTGGCCTGCGCAGAGCAGGTCGGGCCGGGTCCTGAACTGCAGGGTTGGGGCCAGCAGCGAAGGGGCGGCGAGGAACGTGTTGCGGTGCATCTGTCCATACCGGACAAACTCGGCATGTTCCAGGCCCGGAATCAGCCGGAACACCCGGTCCTGTTCCCGGAAGGTGAGGTTGGTCTGGAAGCCGACGAGGTTGTAGAGCGAACCCGCGATATTGTCCTGCCGCAATTGTAAAACGGCATAGGGCCGGCGGCCGGTGTGAGGGTTTCGCAGGCCGACGGGCCGCAGGGGGCCGAACGCGAGCGTTCGGGGGCCGCGCGCCGCCATTACCTCGACGGGCAGGCACCCTTCAAAATAGCGATGCCATCCTGCTTTGACGCCCTCATCGATCATCGCTTCAAAGCTGTGCAGGCGGATCCGCTCCGCGCCCAGGAGGGCTTCCAGAAAGGCCTCGTACTCGTCCCGTTCGAACGGGCAGTTGATGTAATCGCCGCCGGCCTGCTCGCCCCGGTCGTACCGGGAGGCCCGGTAGGCGCGCGACATGTCGATGGAGTCCGCCTCGACAATCGGCGAGATGGCGTCAAAAAAATACAGATGATCGTTGCCGGTCATCCGGGCGAGCGATTCGGAAAGGGCGGGAGAGGTCAGGGGGCCGGAGGCGATCAGGGCCGGTCCTGCGGGGATCTCATCTGCCTCCGTTCGCACCAGGTCGATCGCCGGATGCGCCTCCAGGCAGCGGGTCACGGTGGCCGCAAACTGGTCCCGGTCCACGGCCAGGGCGCCCCCGGCGGGAACGGCGGTTTCCTCCGCCACACGCACGAGGAGGGACCCCATGCGGCGACTCTCATCCTTGAGGAGGCCGGACGGCCGGTCCGCCAGGGCGGAGCCCAGGGAATTGGAGCATACGAGTTCGGCGCACTGGTCACTCTGATGGGCGCCGGTTGACCGGGCGGGGCGCATTTCGAGCAGGCGGACGGGTACTCCGCGCTGGGCGGCCTGCCAGGCGGCTTCGCTGCCGGCGAGTCCGGCTCCGATTATGGTCAGCGGGATATCGGTCATGGGGGCATCATACCGGAACCATGACCAGGATCAACCGGCCGGCGCTGGTGCAGAGTTTATAAAAACTGCAACTATCTAGATTATAAGCAGTATGGCGCTCCGGATCCGCTCGGCCCCCTTGCCGCCGCGCCCTGGTGCCTCCGCCGCGTTGCACAGTTTATAAACACTGCAACGAACGAAACAGTGAGTAAATATCGGTTTCGGGAACCGGGTAGTGAGGCCGTGAAGCCCCTCCCGATGGCTTCCGGGGAAGTCTTTACGCCGGTGCAGAGTTTATAAAAACTGCAACAGTGCAGGGGGGGGAGCATTTCGGGGG
>CAZCOO010000120.1:0-8706 GCA_964500395.1 uncultured Verrucomicrobiota bacterium | reverse complement strand
CGCGACTGGCTCGCCGTGGGTCCTTCGACCCTGGAGGCCCTTCGCGCCCGCGGGCTGACCGCCTATCCGCTGCCCCCCGCCCCGACTACCGAACCCGCCTGACGTACCGCCGGTCCGCCGCCGTCAGCTCCTCCAGGAGCGTGCGGATGAGCGAGCCATGCTGCGTTTCCAGAATCACCCACCGGTCCCCCGATATCTTCACAAAGCGGGCCCGCACCGTCTGCCCATCGCGCTTGGTCCAGGTCCGCAACCCCGGTTCCCGTTCCGCCCGCGCCGGCTCCGTGCCCGCCGCCGCGGGCGTCACGGAGACGCGGAACGACTGTTCGTCAAAGCGGACGGTGTACACCCCCCGGAGCGGCCCGGCCATCTTCACATTGCCCCCGCCGCGCGTCAGGTCCCGGCTGAAGGGGGCCGTCGCCGCTCCGCCGGCCCCGCCCCAGTTGATGCTCCAGGCCCCGTTGGCGGCAATCTTGAACTCGACATCGCCCTCCCCGTCGAATTCCACATGGCGCTCCCAGACGTAGTCCGACACCAGGCGCATGGGCCAGGCCGCCGGATCCCAGTCGTTGAATGTGCCCGCCAGGTTGACGGACATGTACATCGTCAGCTTCTCGTCCCGCTCATCCCGCTCGTCCCGGGCAGACCGGTCGGGCCCGGGCCGGCCCGCCGCGGGCCGGTCCCGGAGCGTAAAGATGGCCCCGCTGTAGGGCGCGAGCCGCATGCGGCCTTTCGTCACGCCGTTCGGCAGGTCCACGGTCTTCTCCCGCCCCAGGCGGTCCTCGCCATCGTAGCGGGCCCAGTTGGAATCCAGCCGCAGTCGCCACGTCCCGGAGGAGGGAAACCGCACGACCGGGGTTTGCTCCTCCCCGGACAGGTTGATGGCCACCACCGCCCGGTCCGCGGGCCGGTCCCGCCGCCAGCGCCAATACGTCATGGTCCCGGCCTCGTCGTCCCGGCCGGCGATATCCACGCCCCGCCCCTGCAGGCCGGGACTCACCCCGTCCAGATTGCGCCGCAACCGGATCAGATCCCGGTGGAGTCGCAGCAGGCCCCGGTGCCGGGTCCGCTTCCCCCAGTTCAGGGGCCGGTCGTCGTGCCATGTGCCGCTTTCCTGGAACTCATTCCCCATGAACAGCAGCGGGATCCCCGGGGCCGTCAGCGTGATGAGGGAGGCGAGGCCGGACAACCGGCGCGCCTTGTCACTGTCCGGATCCTCCGGATCGATGTCGGACGCAATTCGCACCTGCCCGTTGATCTTGCCCGCCTCATCGTGGTTGTCGGTGTAGATGACCCGCCACATCGTCGGCACCGACCCGATCGCCGATGCCAGGGCATGGATATCCCGGTCCGCATCCGTCTCCGCGGCGATCTGCGGCATCACGCTGTGATGAAAGTCGTAATCCCACGATCCGTGAAAATTCCCGATATCGAGCGAATCCTCCGCGATGCTCAGGCGGCCCGGAAAGCGCGCCCGCAGCGTGCGGTTGATCTCCTCGAGCATCGCCGCCCCCTCGGGGATGGGCGAGCGCCCCTCGTCGTACGCCCGGATGTTGCGGGTCGAATCCCACCGGAATCCGTCCACGTGATACTCCTCCATCCACATCACGGCATTGTCACGGATGTAGTTGCGCACCATGGGCTCATCAAAGTTCACGCGCGGTCCCCACGGCGTCATATCCCGGCCGGGATCGGTATAAAACCAGAGGCCTTTTCCCGTTCCGTTCCAGTCCAGGAGGTCGACGTTTTCCGGGCCGTAGTGGTTATGCACAATATCCAGGTGCACGGCGATGCCCCGTTCGTGACACGCTTTTACAAAGTCCTTGAACCCCTCCGGCCCGCCGTAGGCCTGCTCAACCGCAAACAGATCGCACGGATTGTACCCCCAACTCTGCGACCCGTTGAATTCATGCACCGGCAACACGCAGACCCCGTTCACCCCCAGCTCTTCGAGATGGTCCAGGCGCCGAATCGCATCCTCGAACGTCCCCGGCCGGCCGTCCCGCTCATTCGGATCGTGAAAACTCCCGATGTGCAGTTCGTACAACACGAGGTCCCTCGGCTCGACGGTCAGGGACCGGTCCCCGTCCCAGTCGTACCCGTCCGGGTCGAGCAAAACGGAGTGGGTCTGGTCGGGCGAGACCCGCCGGGCATAGGGATCCCGCCGCCGGAGTTCCCCGTCAAAGAGAAACTGGTACCGCTCCCCCTCCCGCACCCCGTCGAGGTGCAGCGTCCAGACGCCGTCCCCCCGGGGCGCCAACTGGTGTTGGGAAAAATCCTGCCAGCTATTGAAATCGCCGATCACCGCCACCGAGTCGACCTGCGGCGCCCAGACCCGGAATGTGACCCCCGTATCCGTCCACACCGTCCCGGGCGAGGCCGCCGCGCCCTCCCGCGCGGACACCAACAGCAACAGGCATGCGCTCGCGGCGATGGTACTCAGGGTCCGGTGCATGCCGTTCCTTATCCCAACCCGGTGCAGGAAGGAAAGGAAAACCTCGCGAATTCGACAGGGATTCCGCGCCCCCCCGCCGGCGCCCGCCCCCCCTTGCCTCGTCTCCCCGGCAGGAATTTGAACATCATCCGGCGTACGGGGTCTATTCCCCCATGCGCTCTCCCGTGCAGAATACGCGACCCTGGACGCGCCGCGCCTTCCTGGGGACGCTCGCCACCGGCTCCCTCGGCCTGGCGTATCCCTTCTGGATCGAGCCCCGCTGGCTGGAGCAGCGGCACGTTCGGCTCCGGCTCTTCTCCGATCCGCCGGCCCGTCCGCTGCGCCTCCTGCATCTCTCGGACATCCACTGGTCGGAATCGGTCCCGGCCGCGCTGGTCGAGCAGGCCGCCGCACTCGCCCGGGACCTCGCACCCGACGTGATCTGCATCACGGGGGACTTCATCACAAAAAGCCTGACCGACCGGGCGTCTTATCTCGACATTCTGACCCGTATCGCTCAAACCGCCCCGACCTACGCCTGCCCGGGCAATCACGACGGCGGCTTGTGGGTGGCCCCGCACGGGGGATACGCGGACACGAGTGTCGTGCAGGCCTTCCTGGAGGAGGCCGGCATCCGGTGGCTGCACAATGAGCGGCAGGATCTTTCCGTGCATGGCGCCGCCCTCACCCTGGTCGGCCTCGGGGACCTCTGGGCGGGCGAATGCAATCCCGATCGGGTTGCGGATTGGGACCCGACAGCGGGCGCACCGACCGTCGTCCTCAATCACAATCCCGACGCCAAGACCCTTCTCCGGCCCTACCGCTGGGACCTGATGCTGAGCGGCCACACCCACGGGGGCCAGATCGTCCTGCCGCTGCTGGGCGCCCCGCTGGCTCCGGTCGAGGACAAGCGGTTCGTGTCCGGGCTGCACACCTGGGAAGGCCGCACCCTGCACATCTCCCGGGGGATCGGCTCGATCCGGGGCATCCGGTTCAACTGCCGCCCGGACCTCACCCTCATCGAAATCACCTGAAGGGGCTGCGGCTCACTCCTCTTCGCCGCGCAATTCTGCCACCCGCTTTTTGATCTGGGCGGCATGATCGTCCACATCGATATCGGTGATGATGTCGGCCACCTCGCCGTCCGGGTTGATGATGAAGGTATTGCGCTTGGAGAACAGCCCCAGCGGCGCCAGCACCCCGTAGGCCTTGGAAATAGACTTGTCGTCGTCGGCCACGAGATTAAACGGGAAATTGTACTTCTCCTTGAATTCCTTCTGCTTCTCCAGGTTGTCCACGCTGACCCCGTAGATCGCGATGCCGGACTCCTCGAGCGTCTCGAACCCGTCCCGCAGGGAGCATCCCTGTTTCGTGCAGCCGGGGGTCCCGGCCTTCGGATAAAAGTAGAGCGCCACCCACTGCCCCTTGAGGTCTTCCAGGGACACGGTCTCGCCGCCCGTAGCCCGGGCGGTGAACGTGGGCGCCTGATCGCCGATTTCCAATGCGTGTGCCATACCTGCTCCTATCAGAATGAGAGAAACCAATGCGGTCCGATACTGGTTCATGAACGTTCTCCTTGCGTTCCTGTCTGTCACTGCTTGCCACTCTACACACCCAGCCTGAAAAATCCAGCGCCCCCCTCCATTTGCCGGGGCCTGCGGGTTACGCCGGCCCGCCGAGCGGCAGCCACTTCAGAACCCGCTGAATCGCGTCGTCCCAGTACGCCCAATCGTGGGCCCCGTCCCCCGTGTCCCAGACGAAGGGCACATCGTGTGCCTCCAGGCACTCCTTGAAGCGCGTGTTCTCGTCGTACAGAAAATCCTCGGTCCCGCACGCCACGTACAGCGCGGGCAGGGCCTCCCCGGCCGCGGCCCGCTGCTCAACCTGCTCAAAGAGGTCATCGCCGTCCTGCAATGCCGGCGGATCGCCGAACCAGGAGATCGATTCCAGATCGTCGGCGGAATCGGACTCGTGCAGCCGGGTCCGGATGTCGAGGGCCCCGGAAAGACTCGCGGCCGCGGCAAACCGGCCGGGCTCATTCAGCGCCCAGCGGAATGCGCCGTATCCACCCATCGACAACCCGGCGACAAACGTGTCCTCCCGCCGGTCCGAGACGCAAAAAAAGGAAGCGACCCGGCGGGGAAGCTCCTCGTGGAGAAAGGTCCAGTACGGATAGCCGTACGCCATATCGCGGTAGAAACTCCGATGGACATTCGGCATGACCACCGCGAGCCCCAGCTCCGCACAGTATCGCTCGATGGAGGTCCGCCGCATCCAGATGGTATGATCATCCGACAGGCCGTGCAGCAGATACAGGACCGGCGGGGGGCGGTCCGTCTTCGCCCCGCCCATGCCGATCTGGCCGCCGGCCGGTTCCGGCAACAGGACATTCATGGACGTACACATGCCGAGCGACTCGGCGAAAAAATGGCAGGTCAGAAACGCCATCGTACACACCCTCCCGATAGAAGTTGGTTGATTGAAGAGTCGTTTCTACCACACCGGCTTGCGTTTATCCACCATGGCAAATGTCTCCGCCACGCGCCGCTGAATCAGCGCCCGACCCAGGACCGCTCGCAACAACCGCTCTCTGAGCGCTGACCGAACCCGGCCGGTCTGCACCCCCAGCCGCATCCCCGCGGCCATCAGGGCGGACTCCCGGCGAAAGACGCGTTGGCGGCCCCGGCTGAATGCCGCCCAGTCGATACGCGGAATACGGCCGGCGGCCCCCTTTTCGCCGATCCGGGACACCAGGTCCGCGACGTCCCCCGCCCCCACGTTCATGCCGTGGCCGCCGATCGGCGTCATGATGTGAGCCGCATCCCCCAGGAGGCCGGCGCGGTCCCTGCCATACAATTGCGCAAGGGCCCGCCGGGGGACAAAAGACGAGGCGGGCGACAGCGGGTCCCCTTGCACGGCGATCCCGGTCCGCTCGTGCACCCGGTCGGCAATGCCTGCGCGGGAGGGAGGGGCGTCCACTTCCGACACCACCCATCGCCGGCCGCCCTCCGGCAAGGGGAACGACTCGACAGACCCCCCGCGGGTGAAATACAAGTGCGCGCGGTCGTCCATCCCGCTGGAGGCGTCCAGGTCGACCATGCAAAAGCGGGCGCCGTATGTCCGCTCCCGCGAAGAGATGCCCAGGCATTCCCGCACCCGGCTGCGCGCCCCATCGCAGCCGAGAACCAGGCCCGCCCGGACCCGCCCCGGCCGGTCCAGGTCGAGAGTCAGGCCCGCCTCATCCTGCACCAGCCCCCTCAGCGTCGCGCCGCGCACCAGGTCCACGCCCGGCTGCGAGGACAGAAACTCCTCCAGCAGGCGCTGGAGCCGCTGCTGGGGAAGCGAGAGGACGAACGGATACGCCGAGTCGAGCCCCCCAAAAGAACATGCCCCCACGATTCCGCGATCCCCGTGGACCACGGCTTCCCGAACCGGAACGCCGAGCGAGATCGCGACCCGGTCCAGGCCGATCGTGCGGAGGGCGGCCAGCGTCGTTCCCGTCACCCCGATCGCCATCCCCGCGGGAGGCGGCTCCGGGCGCTTTTCATACACGGCCACGGGCCATCCGTTTCGAGACAGCAGGGCCGCCGCCAGGAGTCCCACGGGGCCGGCGCCCACCACCGCAATGCACCCCTCCCCCCTCACGGCCAATCCGCGGCCTCCGGCCCGGCGCCCCCGGCGCCATGCTCCACCGCACCCGCCTCCTTCCGCGCCCGTCCCGGCACCGGACCCGCCACCTGAAACAAACCCGCCTCGATGGTCAGGCCCGGCCCGAACGCGAGGGCGCCGACCGGCGCCCCGGCCGCCAGGTCTTCCTCTTCCAGAAGGTCCCTCAGCACAAACAACACCGTCGGGCTGCTCATGTTGCCGTAGCGCCGCAACACCGCATACGAGGCCGCCGTCTGATGCGGCTCGAGGCCCAGCCCCCGGCCGACCTCGTCGACAATCGCCCGCCCCCCCGGGTGAATCGCCCATCGCGCGATGGCATGGGCCTCCCGCCCGGCCAGGGTCAGAAAGGGATCCAGCGCCTGCCGGATCCCGTCTCCTACAATGGCGGGGACGTAGGACGACAGGACCAGGTCGAACCCGAAATCGCCGATCGACCAGGCCATCGCCTCCTCCCCCGCGACCTCCAGGGCCGAGGAGAACGGTCCGATCTCCAGGTGCCTCCGCCGCGGATCGGGGGGGCGGGCCGACACCACCGCCGCGGCCGCCCCGTCGGCAAACAGGGCGTTGCCCAGCATGGCATCCCGGTCCGCTTTCATCCGCATGTGCAGGCTGCAGCACTCCGCGCAGACGACGAGCACCACCGCCTCGGGGTCGGCCCGGCAGACGTGCGCGGCCATCCGGAGCGCGGGAAACGCGGCATAGCACCCCATGAACCCCAGGTGATAGCGCTCCACACTCGGGGCCAGGTCCAGATCCCGCACCAGGAAATAGTCCAGCCCGGGGTTGGTAAATCCCGTGCAGGAGGCCGTGATTACGTGGGTGACGTCGGCGGGGCCGATATCGTCCCCCTTATGGAGGACCCGTCCGGCCGCGGAGGCGGCCAGGGTTCGCGCTGCTTTTGCGTACACTGCATTCCGTTTCGCCGTCCCCGGCTCCACCAGCCGGCCCTCCCCGTCCACGTGAAAAAGAGCGGCCGGATCCTCACTGCCGAAATCGGGCACCACGCTGAAGCGCCGGTCGATCCCGGAACGGCGGTACAGCGGCCGGATCAGGCGGCGCAGCTTCGGGTCCGCCGTCCACTCCGCCATGCGCTCCGCGGCGTAGCTTTGCTCGTACGAGGTCTCGGGCACGGCGGTGTCCAGGCTGTGGAGATAAACGGCATAACTCATGGGTGTCTCCCGGGGGCTTCGGGTGCGGCTTCACACGTCCCAACATGACACAGACTGCGGCCATTTCCAGCCCGCAGGTCTCCGCGCCCTCGGCGAAAAACGATTTATCTCCATGCCCGAACCTGATACACAGAACGGCACAGCCCCGCAGATGGGATCCGCCCGGGTGGTGGAATTGGCAGACACACAGGACTTAAAATCCTGAGCCGCAAGGCGTGCGGGTTCGAGTCCCGCCCCGGGCACCATGATGGGGGGACATGCCCATAACTCCGCCCTGATCGAATGCGAGAAACGACATGAAAGCCTTCTTATTCGTCATCTTCACCTCGCTTCTGCTCCCGACGACCCGCGCCGGAGATACGCCCATGACACCATCGCCCGACCATCATCCGCTTCCCCCGCCGGCATTTGACAGCTCGTATGCCCTCGAACGGGCCCTGCTCGACCGGCGATCCGTCCGGGATTTTACCGACGCAGACCTGTCGCTGCCGGATCTGGCCCAACTGCTCTGGGCCTGCCAGGGAATCAGCGAAGTATCCCCGGGACGCCGGGGGCCGCGCCGCGCCCGCACCGCCCCGTCCGCGGGCGCTCTCTACCCCTTGGAGGTCTATGTCATCGCGGATCGGGTGGAGGATCTCGAACCCGGGCTGTATCACTATCATCCCGGGCCAAACCGCGAGGACCACGCCCTGGAGCGCCTGCAGAAAGGAAGCCTGTCGCCGTCCCTGTCCGAAGCGGCTCTGGGGCAGCGTGCCGTGGCCGAGGCCGCCGCCAACATCGTGATCGCCGCGGTCATCGAACGCACCGCCGCCAAATACGGGTCGCGGGCCCGGCGGTATGTGCTGATGGAAGTGGGCCATGCCGCCCAGAATGTGTGTCTGCAGGCTGAGAGCCTGGATCTCGGCGCAGTCACCATCGGCGCCTTTTCAGACCGCGAGGTCCGGGACCTCCTCGGCGAAGACGTCGATCCGTTTTACATCCTCAGCATCGGCGCCCCGCGCCCGTAATCGCCCATCCCCCACCCGCCCATGAGACTCTGGCACCTGATCCTGAATATCTCTGCGATAAGCATATATGCCTCCATGCTCGTGAAGGCATGGTTGTTCAACACGTGGGAGAATGACGTTGTGGAGCTACTTGCCGGTTTCGCGGGAACCGTCATCAGTCTCTTCCCTTACGAGGCATCTCTATTTCAGGGCTACTGGGGCTGGTCTCATGCTCAGTGGAGGATTCAACCCGAGGGATGGATCAAATTCGCAGGAATGGTATTTCTCGTTCTGGCCGCCTATAGCATGTTTACGGGAAGTGAGTTTCTTGATGACCTATTCCGCCGATAATCACATTCCGGTACCAGCGCCGGGCCCTACCAATCGTGGCTGATCTGATCCCTTGCCCCCCGGAGCACGCCCCTCTGCACCGGAATTGACAGGGCGCTAC
>CAZCOO010000119.1:0-8715 GCA_964500395.1 uncultured Verrucomicrobiota bacterium | reverse complement strand
CGGCAAAAAGCTGCGGCAGGGGAAGCTGTCCCTCGTTCAGGACGAGCAGGTGTGGCAGGCCACCGTCGATGCCGACACCTTCGGCTTTCGCAGTCTGAAACTCCCGGAGGACGAGGCGCTCGATGCCGTGGGCCGATTCCAGGAACGGATGGGCTTTATCGAGCAGTGGCACCACATGGTGTACGGCCTGCTGGATCGGTTTGTCGAGGAACGGACTGACCCCGCCACCTGGAAAGCCACCCTCGCCGCCATCCACGAGTGGGTCGAATCCCGCAAGGGGCGGGCCTGAGCGGGACCCCCGTCACGCGTCCCGGCCGTCGCCGGGGTGCTCCCAGGAGGCATCGAGCTTAAACACGCCCAGCTCCTCCGTCGGATTCTTTACGCCGAAGGGATACCAGTCCTCCCGCCGGTGATACTGTGTCTCGTGATCCGAGGAGTGCACGGACAGGGACAAGAAGTAGTTCCCCTGCATCAGGCGAAGCGGGTCCAGCCGCAGCCGCACGCGGCCCTCCCCCTCGATCGCGGGAATGTCAAAACCCTGAATCTGTGTATTCGACCCGAAGACGTAAAACCCGTTTCCGGTTTTCAGGGAAAACCCGAAGACCGGCTGCTCCACCCGCTTGTGGGCGAGGTAGTGAATGTCGATCAGCATCGGCTGCCCGGTGGTGAATACGCCGCTTTCGTCCCCGCTGCCCGTCTTCATGACCACCTCCGTGATCTCCACATCGCGGGAGCCGAATTCCTGGGTGTAGAGGTATCCGCCTTCGCCCATGTATTGGCGGATGTACTGCAGAATGACATCCGGCGGGTCCCCCTGCGCCACCAGCTTCCCGCCGTGACTGAGAAAGGCCCGGTCGCAGAAATCCTCAACGGTCTGAAGCGCATGCGAGACAAAGAGCAGTGTCTTGCCCTTCTTCTGGAACTCCCGGATGCGGTCCAGGCATTTGAGCTGGAAGGCGATATCCCCCACCGACAGCACTTCATCGATCAGCAGGATTTCGGGGTCCATCTCGACGGCCACGGCAAACCCCAGCCGCACGTACATCCCGCTGGAGTAGTGCTTCACCGGCATGTCGATAAACTCTTCCAGGCCGGCAAACCCCACGATGTGATCAAACCGGCTGCGGATATCTTCGCGGGCGATGCCGAGAATGGACCCGTTGAGAAAGATGTTCTCCCGCCCGCTCAGGTCCGGGTGAAAACCCGCCCCCAGCTCGAGCAGCGAGGAAATCCGCCCCTGTGTCCGAACGACCCCGGAGGTGGGGGTTATGGTCCCCGCCACCAGGCCGAGGGTGGAACTTTTGCCGGATCCGTTGGGACCGATCACCCCGACCGTCGAGCCCTTCGGCACATCAAAATTGACGCCCGAGAGGGCCCAGAATCGCTTCCGCGGCTGCCGGCGGAAGGCCGCGGCCAGGGTCCCGAACAGGGTCGGCGGCGCATGCCCTTTTACCCAATAGGCCTTCGACAATTCTCTGGCTTCAATCGCATTCATCGCATCACAGGTAATCCGCAAAGTTTTTCTGAAGGCGCCGGAACACCGCAGCGGCCACCAGGAGCAAGCCCACCGGCCAGGCCAGTCCGATCACCGCCGACGCAGACCAGGGAAAGCTCACCCCCGGAAGGATCAGCGCACGGTACGCGGTGACGATACCCGCCACCGGGTTCAGCATATACAAGTCCAGCAGCACCGGACGGTCCCGCGCCATGTGCTCCACAAACGCCAGGTGGTACATCACCGGGCTCACAAAAAACCACGCCGAGAGCAGAACCCCCACGAGGTGCCGCGTGTCGCGGAAGTAGACATTCGCACAGGCGAGCAGATACGCCACCCCCAGGTTCATCACCGAATGCAGCACGATGACGGCGGGAACCGCCAGGGCCCACGGGTGGAGGCCCCGGTCGCTCAGCAACAGCAGAAGCCCCACCAGCAGGAACTGAATGATCAGGCTCAACAGGTAATTGACCAGCCCGGCCAGGGTCGAGGCCAGGGGCAGGATCCCCCGCGGAAAGGATACCTTTTTCACCAGGTTGTTGTTGCCGGTGATGCTCTCCATCCCCCCCTGCACGCACTGCACCGTATACTGCCAGGCAAACACCCCGATAACAATCTGCTCCACCGGCACGCCTCTGGCCAGCAGCCGCAGAAAGAAGACGTAAATGAACGCCATGAACAGGGGGGTCAACAAACTCCACAGCAGGCCCAGTACCGATCCCTTGTATCGGCTCTTCATTTCCCGGGCGACGAGGTTGGCAATCAACTCGCGCCTCTGGATGAGATGGGAACACGCGCGGATAATCATGGCGAACCAGACCCAAGCAGATGAGCCCCCCCCTGTAAAGGACGACGGATCACGGCCCCGCCTCCCCGAGGGTCGCGCCTTCGTCCCCCGCAGACGGGGGCACCAGCGCCGCGAAGACCAGGCGAACGCCGCCGCGGCCGGCCTCGGAGGTCGGCGTCATGGACCATTCCTGCAGGCGCCAGGGCGGCCGCTGCGTTCGGGCGGTCTCGATGAAGGGGGCAATCCGGTCATACGCCACCGAGTGGATATCAATCGCCACGCGCTCCAGGCGCCAGCCCTCCAGCGCGGCCCGCGGCTCCAGGGCCCGGATCTCCACCGCAACATCGGGCAGGGCCCTTTCTGCAAGCGCGCTCAGAGACGGGGGGCGATCGCCCGGCATGGCCCCGATCGCCTCGAGGATGCGGCGGTCTGCCTCAAGGTCGTTCGCCATCACCCGTAGCTCCGCGAGATCATCCGTCTTCCGCTCGAGCAGGCGCGCGGCCTCCTGCGTCCGCCCGACGCTCCGCCAGGTCAACACGAGACACAACAGGATCCCCGCCAGGATCCCCGTGCTGATCAGGATGTCCCGCAGCCCTTTACTCATCGCCGCCTCCCGCACGCACCGAAAACGGGACCCGCCCTTCCTCGGTGGCGCTGCCGCGGTTCAGTGTTGCCTGCAGGCCCATCTTCTGCACCAGGGCTGAGAGCGCCTCGGGGCGATTGTAGTCGGGGGCCGTCCCTCG
This sequence comes from uncultured Verrucomicrobiota bacterium, assembly GCA_964500395.1. GTDB lineage: Bacteria > Verrucomicrobiota > Kiritimatiellia > CAZCOO01 > CAZCOO01 > CAZCOO01. The sequence continues at coordinate 5,690 of CAZCOO010000119.1, read as the reverse complement.
AATGTGAACCGCGGACGGCTGCACCGTGAGCGAGGAAAACCGGAGATCCGCGCGGCCGGCAAAAGCCAGGATCCGGTCCACGCGCCGGGCGACAGGATCCTGCGTAAACGACTGCACCACGCGGCGTCGGGACGCCTTCTCCTCCAGTTCAAGCCGTACCTCCCGCACTTCCTGCCCCCGCTGCACAGGATATCCCGCCAGGGACGAGCCGAGTTCCTGGAGACGGGTCTGGGTCCGGTCCAGCTTGTGGTCGAGAAATCCCTGCCACCCAATAGCGAGCCCCGCCCACAGGAGCAACCCGGCAAACCAGACGGCCGCCGCCCGATTATCCGCCCGTCTCCTGGTTTTGGCGATCAGGATATGCTCCCGGGCGCCGGTCAGCAGGTTCCCGGGCGATGCCGGAATCTCCAGACCGCGACGCGCCAGACCCTCGGCCAGAACGCGCTGCGGCTGATCGGGCACGATGACGGGCAGATCCTGCAGCTCCGGGAGCGCCTCCCACGACGGATCCCTCAGATCTGCGGGCGCCCGGGGGCCGCACAGAACGACGGATTCAGGAGCGGCATCGGCCCCCGCGGATGCCGCGTGCAGAAGCCGGCGCACCCGGGGGGAGGCCTCCGCGCTCAGCGCCCCGGACGCGTCCAACGCCGGCGCCCCGTGAGCCAGGCGGGGGGCCGCCGCATCCAGGCACGCCAGCACAGTGCGGGTTTCTCCCGCCCACAGGACCCAGGCCGGGCGCGGGCCGATACACTCCGCCACGGCGGTGTGCAGAGCCAGGGCCTCGTGCTCCACGCAGACCGCATCCAATCCCCACGCCCGGAGATCCTCCACCCGGCGATCTATCGAGTCGAGCCTCGCCGCCATGACCAGCCCCGAACACCCGTCCTCCCCTCGGCGGATGTCCATCATGGCGTAGCCGCAGGACTCCAGGGGAAAGGGGAGCTGCACATCGAGAAGCGAGGGAAGAACGCGAGCGGTCTTGCGGCGGGAACGGATCGGCGTCTGGAGCCGGCGCAACACAGCCTGCGGCGTGTCGACGTGCGCGACCGCCGCGGCCAGCCGCTCCCCCACTTCCCAGCGCACGGTCCCCGCGACCGCGTCCCATTCGTCCCGGGCCTGCGACGGAATCCCGCTCCACACCTCCTCGGTGCTGAGCCTTCGCCCGCGCCGCCGGGCGCGCACAATCCGCACGTGGTCTCCGTCCCGCTCAATGCCGTAACTGCGTTTCATCACGATCTACAGTACCCACCGGTGGATCCGCACAGTTCCCTCTGCATCCCGCTCCACAAGGGCGTGGGCCGTGAGGGCCCTCTCCCGGTGATAGGCCCGGATTGCAATCTCAAAAAAGCGGCTCGACGTGGCCACCCACGGCTCGAGCGGCTGCAGGGCCGGATCGGACTGCAGCAGGGCCCGCAGGCTCCCCATGGACGGAATCGGCTCGCTCTCGCGAAACGCCAGGATCCGGTTGACCAGGTCCTGGCGCGAAACCCCCAGAACCCCCGTGAGCACGTACTCCGAAGCGGTATTGATGTTGACCGGGATCGGGGCCCGCCGCCGTACCGGCAGGAGGGTCACACAATCCACCAGATCGGCGTCGAACAACCCCGCCTGCTCAAACCGCTCGCGGCGTTGAAACCGCTCCGGCGAGAATCCTTCGACCAGAAATAGCTCCTGCCAACTCCACAGGAACCGGTCCGCCGGCGCATAGGCCGGCGACAGGTCCGCGTAAAAGTCGGCCTCGTAGAAGCCCGCGGAATCGGGATCCACCCAGTCGGCCAGTGCATCGACCGGCCCCGCCGCATCGAACTGGCCCGCGACGGAAAACAACTCCGCCAGAATCGCCTCCGGCTCGCGCATGGCGTCCCGGCCCGTCTCCAGGTACAGGTTGTTCAGGTCAAAGTACCGGTTCAGGTCGGTGATGGAAAGCCGGATGGCCGTTCCCTCGGGGCGTTCCCACTCCAGCGGTTCGGCCCACGCTTCCTGCAGTGAATCCACCGCCAGGGTCTCATCATCGGCCAGCATCTGCATCCCCCGCCGGAGCGCATCCCGCGCGGCCGTATCCAGGCTGAACCGCGTGCGGAGAGCATCGCTCCGGCGCAGGGCGTGCCGGGCGGAAAACTGGGCCTGCACCACCAGCCCCGCCACCAGCGCCACCAGGACGAGAACGGAAATCAGCACGGAGCCGCTCGCCCGGCGGCGGTAGAGATCGAGCGGCATCGACGACCGCCGCGCCCGCCGGCGCGCCCGGTACAGCCCCAGCCCGATCCGGAGCGCGAAAAAGAAAAGAGCCCCTCCGCCGTATATCCCCGCGAGGACGAGCGGCTTCGAGTCGCGGCTGATCGCGGCCCACAGGCCCATGCCCCCCGCGATCATCAGGCACAGGCATCCCAGCACGACGCTCAGAAGCATCAGCTTCCGGAACCGCCGCTTGCGGCCGGCCATTCGATCCGTCGCCGTGCGGGGACGGCCACTCTGTCGGAGACGTTTCACAATCCGCTACTATGGCGAATGGGGCGCGCGGCATCCACCCTAAATCCGTTTCCAGCAACCGATGCTTGCACAACCGGGAGGAAATATTCAGAATTGATGCCTGTTGAAAGGTGGTGATGATCATGTCGACATCTCGAATGTATTCATGGATCGCGGGACTCCTCCTGCTGGTCCTCGCGGCGGCCTCCCAGGTCCGCGCCGAAGAACCGATTCTGTTGCAGGGGGTCCGCGACGCGCGAGACCGCGCGCCCTGGTACAAGTCCAACGACCCCGATCAGTTGCGCGCCCGCATTCAGGTCCTCGAGCAGGAAATTGTCCGGCAGCGGCGGGATATCAAGGCCCTCCGAAAATCGGCGCGGTCCCTCGAAGGCGAGCTGGAGGATGCACGGGACGAGATCGCCCGCCAGGATCAGGTCATTGCCGACCAGGCCGAGACCATCGATGCGCTGAAAGAAGGGCGCCCCACCGGCTGGCGCGCTCTGTTCAGCAGCGCCGGGGAGGAACAACCCCAACCCGCCGGGGAACTCAAAGACTGCAAAGCCCGGAACCTTGAGCTGGTCGAGGAAAACGCGCGCCTCCGCCGGCGGGTGAACACCCTCGAAGCCCGGCTCGAGGAAAGTAAACAGGAGCGCATGGAGGGCCAGGTCACCGTAGCCCCGGCCGCCCCGGACCCCGAGGCCGTCCAGGACGACTCCGACGCGGCGCCCGCGCCGGAGACTCCGGCTCCCGAACCCGGGGAAACACCGGCGCCCGAGGGGATACCGGAGCCCGAAACGGTGCTCCCCCCGGCTGACGAGGCCCTCCCCGCGGCACCGGCCGAAGAGACCGGCATGGACACCGGAGCCACATCCGACCCCATGGGCTCTCCGACGGATGAAACCGGGGACCCGACGCCCGCACCGGACACCCCGGCCACCAATGCCCCGGCCGCACCGGAGCCCGCCGACATCGCCGCGCCCCAACCCGCCCCCGCGATGGAGGATGAAGCCCCCCCCCGCGAGGAGGCCCCCGAGGCCGAACCGGACACCCCCACCCCCGCAGCGCCGGACGCCGCCGCCCCCGAAACCTCCGAAGCCGCGGACGCCCCGGACTCCTCCGACCCCCGCACCGCCTTTGCCTTGATTCGCGACGGGAACCGAGCACTGCAGCGGGGAGATGTGGAAGAGGCCCGCACCCTCTTTAAAAAGGCCCGCCTCAAAAAGCCCGCCGCCGTGGGCGCCACCCTCGGCCTCGCCGCCAGCTCCTACAGCCTCGGCGACCTCCTCACCGCCATCGACCTGCTCCAGGACGTGCTGGAAAAAGATCCTCAAAACCCCCAGGCACTCGGGTTAAAAGGCATCATCACCTGGAAGCAGGGCGACCTGGAATCCGCCCGCGACGATATCGCCCAGGCGGTCCGGCTCGACCCCGAAGACGCCCAGCTTCACAATTACTATGCGATTGTCTTGTACGACCTGAATGAACGGGAACAGGCCCTGACCGAGTTGCAGAAAGCCGTCGAGCTCAATCCGGCCCATGCCGAGGCACATTTTAACCTGGCGGCCCTGCTCATGGTCCTCTCTCCCGAAGACCGGGAAGAAGCGCGCTTTCATTACGAAAAGGCCGTCAGTCTGGGCAGCCGGCCCGACCCGAAACTCGAAAAGGCCCTGGGCCTGGATGAGGGATAAGGACCCAGCCGGCACCTGCCGCCGAGCCCGCGGGCAATGTGCACGGAAAATCCTGCTCGCGGGGATGCTGATGGTCTCTCTGCCCCTGAACCGGACCGCATCGGGGGCCGATCAGGATCCCCCGCACCCCCACACCGAAGCGTACGTCAGGCTTGCCCGGGCCGACGAGGCCTATGCCCGCGGCCGGTTTGCCGACGCCCTGCAGCATTATCAACAAGCCGTCACGGCCTACCGGGACCTGGCGCGCGCACATCCGGAATGGAACCCGGATATCGTCGAATACCGCATTTCTTTCTGTCGGAACCGGATCGAAACCTGCCGCGCCCGCATCGAGCGGGAGAAACAGGAGACCGCGTCGCCTGCGCCCTCCCCCGCTTCCCAGCCGGCATCGGAAACCACCGGTCAAAAGCCATCGCCCGCCGCGCCGCAGCGGACCCGGCACGAGCTGAAGCTCTGGCAATCCCGCTACCGGTCCCTGCAGCAGGAAAACCGCTATCTCCGCCAACGCCTGGAGCAGGCGGAGGAATCGCCCCCGCCCGCGGCTTCGCCGGCCCCGGACCGCCCTCAACAACCGGTCGACCCGAAACCGGGGGAAATCGAGCCGCTCAAGCAGCAGCTCCACCAACTCCGAAAGGCAAACACCGGACTCCACCAGCGCCTGAGCAACGCCCTCGCCCGGGTTGAGCAAATGGCGGCCCTGCGCCAAACCAATGCGCCGGCACCGCCGCCCGCCTCGCCTCCACCCGTCGGGGACCTCATGACGCGGGACTTGGAAATTGCTGAATTGGAAAAGGCGCTCGCGGCGGCTCGACAAACCAACCCCGACCCGCCAAGGAAAACGGCGGACGGGATGAGGGAGCAGATCGACCGCCTGGAAGCGGAAAACCAGGCCTTGCGCGACACCATCGCCTTCAATGCGAATCGACTCGACCGGATCGACCGCATGGAGGACATGATCCGCTCCCTGCAGAAACAGAACCGCACCCTGGAGCGTACCCTTCGCCGGTTCCGGAAACAGCAGCCCCCCCGCGCGGATGATGAGCAGAATGTAAAACTGCGCCCGGGGGAACTTCCCCTCTCCACCCGCACCAACACCCCCGCCGCTGATTCACCGGCGCCTCCCCCGCCCCTACTGCAACAGTAGCGTGCTCCCGCCCGTTTCCCCGTTGCCGGACGTGTCGCGGCCCCGGAAGGGACCGCGCCCTGCCTTTCTGTGGTGCCTTCAGCGCCCATGCCTGCGGCGGCTTGGGGGCTGCGCCCCCGCTGGGGCGAAAGCCCCTTTGCGGGGCCGAGTAGACCTACCCGGATGTCGACTCGCCCGATATCAGGAGCGAACCCGCACCTCCCTGTAGCCACGCCTACAATGCGGCCAACCAGGTGTTGTAGGACACGCTTCCCTCAAAGAGGGAGCGTGTGACTCCGCCGGGCACAGGCTCCCCGGAGTACCGGGGAAGCCTGTCCTACAATGCGGTCAACGATAAAGTAGACTTTCTTGTTGGGATTCATTGTCATCCAAATCGAAATCGCTATCGG
>CAZCOO010000118.1:0-8825 GCA_964500395.1 uncultured Verrucomicrobiota bacterium | reverse complement strand
GTCCTCAACCCCCTCCACGGACAGTGTGTAGGCGTGTCCGTCCGTCATGGGGGATGTCTCCAGGACGACGTCGAGTCCCCCCGGCTGCAGCGTTGCGTTTGTAATCACAAGGCCGTCGCTCAGGGCGTAGTGGGAACGGACCTCGGCGGAGGCCTGCTCCACCCACTCGTCGAATGTAACCCGAATCCGCCGGGGATCGCCCACGGCGCGCACGGCGGCGACGCCCGGGGAAGACGTATCCGCTGTGATCGTGTAGGCGAACGTGGCCACGGGGCTGTCCGCACTCCCCGCCTTGACCCCGATGACCCGAAGGGTCGCGTCCGCCGTCAACTCGATCGGCTCGGTGTACATCGGGGAGGTGTCGGCGGGCATCTCCCCATCGACGGTGTAGTGCAGGGTGGCCCCCTCCGTCGCCGTGCTCAGGGAGATGACCACCGCACCTGTGTAGACCCCCGGGGGGGACGAGGGGTGCGGCTCATCCACTTGCGACTCCCAGGACACTTCGTCCGCATATACACTTTCCGTCCCGTTCGTGTCGTACGCGGTCGCAGTCAAATAGTAGGTGGGCCCAGCAGGCAAGGCAGCCAGATCGTACCTCGTCTCAGTCCCCGTATCGGCAACCTCTGTGAAGGATTCGCCGGCCTGGCGATAATAGACCTTGTACCCCAGGGGGCCCTCAATGGGCTGACCGAGTTCATTCGTGGCGGGCGCCTCCCACGTAAGGGTCGCGGCGTTCACACCATCGGCGGATACGATCCCGAATACCAGGACCGTGAGAATGATTGAGACAGGAAGTTTGGAAACGGTGTGCTTCATGATACTTGAGGGGGAGAGGAATGAAGGGACCCTCACAGGTCATGCCGATGGCCTGGACATCCATGCGTGCACGACATGCATAAGCCGGGGGGGATCCGCGGGCCGCCGGAGGATCTGTGGAGCATCATTCTGTTTCTTGGTTTCATATGCGAATTTCTCCGAGTCGACCGGTATAGAATTCCCAGTCGATTTTGAGAATTGCCTACAAGTATAAGAAACAGGCAATGCGCTGTTAAGGAGCCGGAGAGTCCGTTCCTGACTTCTTACGGAGCATTATACCCTTTTATAGCAGGATATATTTGATTTCTGCTCCATGTTGATCTCTCACACTTTTTTCTACGATTCTTATATGTGAGAAGGTTTCCGGGCTAAAGTAAAGAAAGCGCGTAAGAATTATTCGGAGCTATTTGCTCTGTTTTGCACGTTTCGAGTACGTAGGGTGCCGGTCAGAGTAGAGAAATCCCGCCGATCGTTGACGGGAGGGGATCAGAATCGGGCGGGCTGAGAGGTCGTTCGGGTCTGCCGGAGAGACCTCCGGCCGATCGGCGCGAGAGGGGGGAGGGACGAAGTCGGGCAGCGCTGTGGTCCGGGGAGGATTCGCTCCCGGACCCGGGGCGGGCCCGCGCGGCGCTACGACCCGGTATCGAGCTCCTGCACCGGAGGGGGCATCAGCTCCCTGAGCATGGCAAACGCCGCCTCCCCGTTCTCCCCCGAAAACGCCTTGCGAGCAGCGTTTCGAAGATCTTTCATGGAGAGGTGACGAAGGGCATACCGCACCTCCGGCGCCAGGGCGGGACTGATAGACAACTCCCGGTATCCCAACCCCACAAGCAGGGCGGCCACCACCGGATCGGAAGCCGCTTCCCCACACACCGATACCCGGATCCGCTGCTGCCTCGCGTGGTCGATGATGTGCTTCAACGCCCTCAGCATGGCCGGGTGGGCCGTGAGGTCGCGAAGACTGCCCGGGGCGAAATCCCGGTCCAGGGCCAACAGGTACTGGGCGAGGTCATTGCAGCCGATGGTGATGAAATCCACTTGGCGGATAATCTCCGGCAGAAGGAAAAGAGAGGCGGGGGTTTCAATCATCGCTCCCACGGGGATGGGATGCTCCAGTTTTTCCTCGCTTTGCAGGTCCCGGATGAGCGTGAGAACGAATCGAAGCGTACTGCAGTCCGACACCATGGGAAAGGTCAGGCGGATATTCGGGCAGGCCCGGGCGCTTCGCACAATGGCCCGCAGTTGTGTTTTCAGCAGGTTATGATGGCGCATGGCAAACGCAAGCCCGCGGCCGTTTCCGTCCGGACCGGCCGGGCCCAGGAACACAGGGCGTTTATCCGGGGCAAAGTCGAAGGTGCGGATCGTCAGCGGTTTTTTCCCGCAGGCTTTCGCGGCTTGGCAATACTGCCTGTATTGGAGCGCCGGCGGAGGCGGGCACGGGGCGGCCAGGTACAGCATCTCGGTACGATAGAGGCCGATACCGTCCATGTTGTGATGCACGGCCAGGTCTACTTCATCCGACTGGCAGATATTTGCGGCCAGGGTGATGCGGGTCCCGTCGCGCAGTCGACAAGCCTTTACGTCTTCCGCGCGAAGAATCGCCATGGCATTGGTATATTGCCGGCGCCTGCCCGCCAGGCGCCGGCGCTGCCCCTCGGAGGGATTGAGGACCACGGCCCCTTTCACGCCGTCCAATAAAATCCGGCTCCCGCTCACAGCCTGCTCGGTGATCCGCGGGATGCCGCTGACGGCCGGAATCCCCAGGGAGCGGGCCAGAATCGCGGCATGGGACGTCACCCCCCCGCGCTGGAGGACCAGTCCCGCCACCTTGCCGCGGTCCAGCGTAATCGTATCGGTCGGCATGAGGTCGCGTGCGACCAGAATGCAGTCCTCCGGCAGTTCGGCGAGAGGATTCCCTCCCTCGACCCGAATGAGGGCGTGAAGGACGCGGGTCCCGACATCCCGAATGTCCACGGCCCGCTCGCGCAGGTAGTCGTCCCCTCCCCGGGCTACGTTCTGCGCCAAGGCATCGATTTCGTCTGCCAGGGCCCGTTCCGCGGTCGCTCGCTCCTGCACGATCCGCTCTTGAATACTGCGCTTGAACTGCGGCTCGTGCAGCAACGCAAGGTGCGCATCAAATATGAGGGACTCGTGCTCCCCGATGTCGGCGGCCACCTGATGTTTGACCGCGGCGATGTCTGCATAAGCCGTCTGCAGGGCCCGAAGCAATCGTTTGCACTCAGTCCGCACAGCCTTCGGGCAGACCGGCTTTCGGGGAACCGCCTCCAGTGACGGGGGGGAGAACAAATAGGCCCGTCCCTCCGCATAGCCCGGAGATATCGCGTTGCCGCGGAGCGCCGTGGTCATGGGCATCCGCTTCACAGAGCGTGTTTGTGTTCCTCACAGGCCCCGCGGCAGGACCCGGCGTGGTCGAACTCGCCGAAGGCCGTTACAAACAGGTCTGTAATGGCCGCCATCGCCTCCGAGGCGTCAGGCCCTTCGGCCCGGACGGTGACTTCCGCCCCGTGGACGGCCTCCAGCAACATGACATTCATGATGTGCTTGGCATCGACGGTTTTGCCATGCCGGCTGATGGTGATTCGGCTCGCGTACCGGCACGCCGTTTTTACCAGCATGGCCGCGGGCCGAAGATGCAGGCCGCGCAGGGCCGGAACAGTAAAGGTACGTACTCGCGGGGGCGTGTTGTCCATTGCTGACTCCTTTCCTCCGGTGAAGCGTGTGGAGCCACCATCGCAGCCCGCCGCCAAACGTACAATTGGTCAGATTCCCAATGGCTCTAGGAAAAAGTCCTAGAGGCCTTCTTGACCCGCGAGATCCCCCCTCCCCGTTGATTTCCGGCGCAGACGGATCCGGGGACGCCCGCATACCCGGCGCTCGCGGAGGCGGGCGGCAAGCCGGGCCGGGTGCGCCGCATGATCGTATGTCCCGGCATGCGAACCGGATGCGGAGGCGGGTGCCGAGGGCTCACAGCTCGGAAATCCCCTCCCGCAACGCATACCGGGTAAGGGACGCCACGGAGTCCACGCCCAGTTTCTTCATAATATTTTCCCGGTGCGTCAACACGGTTTTCGGGCTGACATGGAGCTGGTCCGCAATCGTCTTGGTGTGCAATCCCTCCGCGATCAGTTGCAGAACCTCCCGCTCCCGCTGGGTGAGATCCGTAAAGCCGCTCCGGTTCCAGCCCTCTCCGCCCCGGACGTGATGCTGGATCACATCCCCCGCGATCGGCGGACTGAGGTACATATCCCCATGGGCCACGGTGCGAACGGCATCCACCAGTTCCTTGCTCGCACTCGTTTTCAGAAGGTAGCCGCAGGCGCCCGCCTCCAGCATCGCCCGCACCATGGATTTTTCCCGGTGGACGGACAGGCAGAGCACCTTTGCCTGGAAGAGATCCGATACGATCTGCCGGGTCGCATCGATCCCGTTCAGGTCCGGCATCCCGATGTCCATCACCACGACATCGGGCGTCAGCCGGCGCGAGCTTTCCACGGCCGACCGGCCGTCGGCCACGTCATCCACCACCGTGATATCCGGTTGCTGCTCCAGCAAAACCCGCAATCCCTCCCGGAGGATGTTGTGATCATCCGCCAGCAATACGCGGATTGGTTTACTTTTCATCGTGCTACCCCTGCCTTCCTCGGCTTGCCCGTATTCTTCCTTTTCTTGCCCTGTTGCACCGGAATCTTCAGCGTCACCCGGGTGTAGTCTCCCGGCTTCGATTCGACCTTCATGTGCCCGCCCACATCGAGCAGGCGCTCCCGGATCCCGAATAGCCCGAGGCCCCTGCCCGCCCCCGATTCCATCCGGTTTTCAAGCCTGTAGGCCCCCTTCCCCCGGTCTTCCACCTCCAGGAGCAGCATGTCGTCTCGAGATTCCATACGAATAGAACCCACCTGTGTGTCCGCATGCTTAACCACATTAAACAGAAGCTCCCGGAGGGATTTAAACACCACCGTGGCCGAATCATGATCGAGTTGATTCGGATCACCGTCTCCGGAGATCTCAAAGGCCACCCCGTATCGGTCCCGAATCGCCTCGCACAATTCCTTGATGGCTTCGCGCAGGCCGAGACGCTCCAGGGTCGAGGAAAACAGCTCAAAGCTCAGGGAGCGGATCTTCTCATGGGCCTCGGTGAGCAACGCCTCCACATGCCGGAAACTCTCCTCCGCCTCGTCCCCCGGGTCAAACCCGCGCGCCACCGTCAACTTTACCGTCGCGGCCGTCAGCAATTGGGCCACGTCGTCATGGAGCCCTTCGGCAATGCTGCGCTGCTCTTCATCCCGGGCCGACTCCAACCGCGCCGCGAGGCGCCGGAGCCGCGTCTGCTTGGCCAGCAGCGCTCTCTCCGCCTTGCGGCGTTCCGTTATGTCCCGCACCATCCCGCACAGAACCGTTCGCCCTTCCAGCGTGAATTTGCTCGGCGATATCTCCACCGGAAAGACGGTTCCGTCTTTCTTCCTGTGCCACCGGGCCATGACCGTCCCGCCGGCGGCGCCTTCCATGGTTTTCTGGACCATCCGCTCGGCGGTGCCCGGTTCCGCGCTGATGTCGACATGCCGCAATCCGAGGAACTCGTCCCGGCTGTATCCGTAGAGCGCCAGGGCCGCATCATTGACATCCACGAACATCCGGGTCTCGGCATCCATCACCAGGATGGCATCGGACTCTCCTTCGAACAGTTTGCGATACCGCTCTTCACTTTCCACCCGGCGCTGTTCCAGTTTGGCCTGTTCCGTCACGTCGAGAAGCACCCCCTGGATATGTGTCGGGTCCCCTTCGTCGTTTACGATAACAGTATTCCAGTCCTCTACTTCACGTATGTAGCCGGCTTTGGTTATCAACCTGTACGCCTGGTGAAATTCCCGTTGCCCCCGGGCGAGAATGCCTTTCATTTCCTTTTCCAGCCGGAGGTCATCCGCCGGATGGGTGAGGCTCTTCCAGGCGATGCGGCCGGAAATCAAATCCTCCGCTTCGTAGCCCAGTTGGCGAATGTTGGCCGAAACCATCTCGATGGGCCACTCGTCCGGCTCTATTCGCCAGCGAATAATCACCGCGGGACCCTGGTTGACGCATTCCTCAAAGGCCTGCAGCCGGTTGAGGGCGATCCTCTCCCGCCGTTCGAAATCCTTGCGCTCGGTGATGTCGCGCAGAACGCCGGTTATGCCCTGGATCTCCCCGTTCTGGCCCGTCTGCACGGTACTCCGTTCCTCGAACCAGTACGTATGGCCGTCCGGCGCCCGGAACCGGAATTCCAGTGGAGAGGATCGGCCGCGTTGAAGGGTCCGCTCAAAGGCTTCCGCCAGCGGGGGGCGGTCTTCCGGCAGGAGAATGTCCAGAAACGGGCGGCCGACGAGCGATGACGCCCGGTAGCCGTACCGGTTCACCTGGGGGCCGATGTAGGTGAACACGCCCTTCCGGTCCACCGAATACAGGACATCCAGGGTGCTCTCCGCCAGGCGCCGGTATTTTTCCTCGCTTTCATGCAGTTCGACGGTCCGCTCCTGCACGAGGTGTTGCATTTCTTCATTGGCTCGGCGCAGAGCCTCCTCGGCCCGTTTCTTATCCGTAATGTCCACCAGCACCATCATGCAGCGCCAGTCCCCGGGGGTACTCCCCGCCCTCGGGCTGCACTGCAGCCAGGCGGAAAACGGGGTCCCCTTTGCCCCGCTCAGGGATAGCTCGGTCGAGTGCTCGGCATCGCTCTCCAGGACAGCCCGGCGATGACGTCGCCAGGCCGCCTCGGAATCCGGCTGCACAAATTCGGAAAACGTGCGCCCGGCCAGGGCCGATCGCTCCAGTTCCAACAGAGACGCCGACGTGTGATTGCCGTCTACGATCTGCCCTTCCAGATTCAGCATCAGGTAGCCGACCGGCGCAAAATCATACAGTTCTTCATACCAGTTCTGCGATTTTGTCAGGTCCCGTTGAGCGCGGAGCAACTCCTCATTCTGCATTTCGAGTTCGAGCTGGCGCACCTGCATATCGTGCAGCAGGGCCTTCAGCTCCTTCCCGACCTCGGGATCGTCGGGACACTCCCTGCGCGCAGCCAGGATTGCTTCGGCCCGTCTGCGGTAGGAATTAATCATGACGCCCCCCGTCCGCCGGTGTGGGCTCAAGGGGGCACGCTCGGTCCCCCGGGGCTCCGGGGGCCTTGGGGATTTGCCCGGGAACAGAGCCCCGGCTGCGGGGACGAGGCGGAGGAAAAAGAACCGCGGAAACAGGGGGAGGGCAGCGCAAACGGTCCGGCACTGTGGCAGTCTGTTGCGTGAACAGCACAGACACAGGCTGTCGTATCCCCAACATATCTCCCTCTTGGCGCCTCACGGGAGGCTGTGAACGACCCCACGGTTATCTGTATCGCAAACCCGGTGCTGCACGTCAAGCATTTTCACCGGCCCTCCCGCCGCGCCGCCGCGGTTCGGCAAGCGCGGCGGTCTTCCCCGGGTGCAGAGGTGCGTCCCGTGTGCCGAGGGAGCGGCAGCGAAAATCCCACCCACGAACCGAATACCGCGCGGATCATCACGATCGTGCGGCGATGCAGGACCTCCCCGATGGTTGTCTCCCCGGATACGGCGGGTTCACCTTCCGGCAAAACCCGATCACTTCGGGCGTACGCGTTTTTCGTACGGCAGACCGGTGTCGTAGTCGCGCTGTTGGGGATGATATCCGTCGTCCGGGCGCTGCCTGGGCGCGCTGGGCAGCTACGCCCCCGCCTACCGCATCGCCCGGGGCTACAAGAAGGAATGAATTGCCTACCTGCGCCGGCAGGCCGCCGAACTGGGCAGGATATGTCCATAGCCGGCGCCTTCTCGGAAGCCGCCCCGGGACTGGTTCTACCGCGATGCGGCCGGTACGCCGCCGGCACCCTCGGGGTGAGCGTGCTTCGCCGCGATCGTCCGGGCGCCCGGCCGCGGGACGATGCGCCCCTCCTCAGACCATGGCCTGTTCACTCCAGAGGAAGGCGCAGACACGGCGAATCTCGTCATGGTCGCCGGCCTCTTTGCGCCAATACGCCCGCAATGGGTCGGCAGGGTTCGGACCCGGCAGGGTCTTGGCGGCGGAGAGTATCCCCTTTTTCAGATGTACAGCCCGGATATCGTACCGCAGAGCCAGGCGCAGGGCGCCCACGAGACGGTCGTCCCAACCCAGTTTGCGCACCGGGTCGCGGGTGACGCGTTCGATGGGATCGCACAGCCAGGGGTTCAGCATGCGTTCGAGGAGGTCCTCCGCATAGTCTCGAACCCCCCCGGGTGTGAACAGCGGGTCGATTCCCCGGTGTTTGCGAATCAGGGCGGCTCCCGATTCTTCCAGGAATGCGCGGCGCCCCAGCTCCACCAGGTCGGGATGCCCTGCCAGCTCCGACATCTGTGCAATCCCGCGTTCCGCCGCAAGAAACCCAAGCAGGGCGTGAATGGCATTGTGCCCGTAGAGCTTGGCTTCCTCGAACGGAAGAAGTTGGTCCTTCTCTTCAAAAGCCGGGATCCGGCGCCGGAAGTCGGCCAGGTGGACCTTCGACACCAGGATGCGGTTGAAGGCTTCGACCAGAAAGGCCTCGTGGGACCCGGGCGTAATCGGGGCCAGTTCCAGGGCCGCGACAGCCTGGTCATCCGTAACGACGCTACTCATTTTCCCTATCACCGTGTTGAGCATCTGCATCCGGTCGGCCGGATGGCCGATGCCCCTGCAGACCAGGTCTTCCAGGCACTCCGCGGCATGATTGTGGTTCTCCGCGGTGTAGACGACCGCAGCCGGCAGGGATGTGTCCGCGCGTTTGCGTTCGAGGGCCTCCCGGAGCAAATCGCTCACCGAAGGGTCGCCTCGGCCGTAGAACCCGACACTCGGCAAAGCGGTGGCGATTTCGGAGGCCTCGGCCAGGGCGGTTACCAGCGGGGCTCGTTACACGGGATCCAGCGGGTTTAATACATCGACCCCGCGCACGTACTCCTTTCGCCGCCGGTCCGCATCTTCAACATTGACGCACAATG
>CAZCOO010000117.1:2005-8851 GCA_964500395.1 uncultured Verrucomicrobiota bacterium | reverse complement strand
AAGTTGTCCGTGTAGGGAACCACCGTCCCGAGGTACTTCTTGACCAGCTCGGGATGGTCCCGGACCGCCTCCGAGATGGAGCAGAAGATAATGCCCAAATCCTCGAGCATTTCCTTGTGCGTGGTGGCGACCGACACACTGTCAAACACCGCGTCGACGGCCACACCCTCGATGCGCTTCTGTTCTTCGATCGGGATGCCGAGGCGTTCGAAGGTCTTTTTCACCTCCGGATCGATCTCCCCCTTCTCGTTCTTCATCCGGTCCGCCATGGACTTCGGGGCGGAGTAGTACCGGATCCCTTGGTAGTCGATCGGATCCCAGTGGACCAGGGCCCAGTCCGGCTCCTTCTGCTTCAACCACCACTTGTAGGCCTTGAGCCGCCAGTCGAGCATCCACTGGGGCTCGTCTTTCTTCTTCGAGATAAACTCGATGATATCTTCATTCAGGCCCTTCGGGGCGACATCGGCCTCGACGTCGGAGTGAAATCCATACTTATACTCTTCGCTGACCAACGCGCTGTCTGTATCCATCTTCGGCATAACCTTGCTCCTTCTGCGTTAGCTGACCAGCACTTCGTTTCCGTATTCCTCCCGGACCCAGTCATAGCCCCGCTCTTCGAGGTCCTTGACCGCTTCGGGGCCGCCGGAGAAGGCGACTTTCCCGTCGATCAGGACGTGCAGGTGGTCCGGTTCAATATACCGCAGGATGCGTTCGTAATGGGTAATGACCAGGAGGCCGAGATCCGGCCCGCGCAGCTTGTTCACGCCTTTCGACACGACCTTGAGGGCATCGATATCCAGACCCGAGTCGGTCTCGTCCATCACGGCCATGGAGGGCTTGAGCGTGAGCATCTGCAGGATTTCCATCCGCTTTTTTTCACCGCCCGAAAACCCGTCATTAATGCCGCGGTTGATGAATTCCTCGCTGATATCCAGGAATTTCATGTTTTCCCGGAGTTCCTTGAGAAACTGCGCCGGCTTGATTCGATCGGCGCCGTGAACCGCATCATGCGCGCTCTTGAGAAACTTCGCCGTCGTCACGCCCGGAACGGCAACCGGGTACTGAAAGGCGAGAAAGAGACCCGCGGCCGCCCGCTCTTCAGGGTCCATCTCGAGTATGTTCTCCCCGTCGACCAGGATTTCGCCCCCGGTCACTTCATACGCGGGATGCCCCATGATGACATTGGCCAGGGTGCTTTTTCCCGAGCCGTTGGGCCCCATGAGAGCGTGCGTTTCCCCTTTGTCAACTTCGAGCGAGAGGCCTTTGAGGATTTCCGTCCCCTCGATTTCGGCGTGCAAATCACGAATTTGAAAGTGCGCCATGGCTGTATCTCCTGATGTCTGCTGGTGTTGAGTATTGATGATCGACTATAAATCAAATCCGAGCTGAAGCTTGGCCTCTTCGGACATCTTGTCCGGGCCCCACGGGGGATCCCAGACCACTTCCAGGTGAACGTCGTCGACCCCGCTCACCTGGCGGGCCGCCTGGTCGACCTCGTGGAGCAGGTACGGTCCGTAGGGACAGCCGGGGGTGGTCAGCGTCATCTGTACGCTGACATCCCCGCCCTCCGCTTTGACCTCGTACACCAGGCCCAGGTCGACGATATTCATGTGCAGTTCCGGGTCGACCACCTGGGAAAGACTTTCCCACAAGGTCTCTACATCGGGCCCTGCCTTGCCCTCCGATGTCGTCGAAGACTCGGCGCGGTCCTGGTCCGGCGCGGGTTGTACGGTCTCGTCTGTCATGTCAGTACCTTCAGTGGTTCCGATTGTCTTTCTTCCCGGAACGCGGAAAGCCGCAATCCGTGAATGTAGTCCGAAATTTCAACCTGTATCCGATGCAGCGGACTTTGAATCGTGCAGTGCCCGCTCAGGCCGCACGCTTCCGGATCCTCCTGGCATCGGGTCAGGTGCACCGGACCCTCGATGGCATTCAGCACCTGGCCGACGGAGATTTCTTCCAGAGGCCGGGTCAGCCGATAGCCGCCATGGGCGCCGTGCACCGATTCCACCACTCCCTCCCGGGCCAGGGTCTGGAGGACCTTGCCCAGCAGCCCCGCAGGGAGCCTGAACTGCTCCGCAATGTCGCGGGACACGGCGAGAGACCCCTGATCGAGCGAATCCATATACAAGAGGGCGATTAACCCGTATTCCACTCGTTTGCTGAGTTTCAGCACGCCTGATCTCCCATGCGTCCCGCCATAAAGCGGACCTTTTATGTCTGAATTCAGGGCAAAGTAAACGAGGCGTGGGGGGGAGTCAACCGAATCGGCGAATTTTTGGCGAAAATCGCCTGGCCACAGCGGCCGGTGTTTTTCCGGGACTTTCCGCCGAGCGCCCCCTACACTCCGGGGGCCATGCATGCGTCGCGAAAAATCAGACTGGACCGCCTGCTCGTTGAGCGGGGGCTCGCGGAAAGCCGCGAACGGGCCCAGCGGTTGATCCGGGCCGGCCAGGTCCGTTCGGGAGACCGGGTTCTGGAAAAACCCGGCCTCGAGGTTCCGGGGGATGCCGCCCTGGAGATCAAGCGACCCGATCCCTATGTCAGCCGGGGCGGCCACAAGCTGGCGGGGGCCATCGAGGCCTTCGAGTTTTCCATACGGGACCGCGTCGCCGCGGATATCGGGGCCTCCACCGGGGGCTTTACGGATTGCCTGCTCCAGCACGGGGCGTCCCTCGTCTACGCCGTGGACGTGGGCAAGGGGCAACTCCATTGGCGCCTTCGCCGGGATCCCCGGGTCCGGGTGATGGAAGGCATCAATGCACGCCGCCTCGATCCCGCTTCCTTCGCGCCCCGGCCTTCTTTGGCCGCTGTTGACGTCTCGTTTATCTCCCTGCAGAAGATTCTCCCGGCCGTAAAGCAGATTTTGACTCCCGGGGGAGATGTCATTACCCTCATAAAACCACAATTTGAAGCCGGGCGCGCGGAGGTCGGCCGCGGGGGCGTGGTGCGGGACGAAACCGTGCACCGGGCCGTCGTCGACCGCATCCGCGCGTTTGGAACCGAGTCGTTGGGATGGACCTGGTGCGGCTGTGCCCCCTCCCCCATCCGCGGACCGGCCGGCAACCTCGAGTTTCTGGCCCACTGGAATTGCCCATGAAACGCATTGGATTATTTGTCAACCCCGCCAAGCCCGAAGCGGCCGAGGTGCTGAAGCGAATCCGCGAGAAGGCGGCGGACCTCGATCTATCCCTCGTCTGCGTCGGCGAAACCGCCGACATCCTGTGCGAAGCCGAAGCCGTCGCCGAACCGGACGCGGCCGGCCGGATCGACCTGATGATGGCCCTCGGCGGGGACGGGACCATGCTCCGCGCCGCGCGCTGCCTGCAGGGCGCCGATATCCCCGTAGTCGGCGTCAATCTGGGCAGCCTCGGATTCATGACCAGCATCACCATTGATCAGCTCGAAGAAGCCATGGAAGCCCTCCACAAAGGCGCCTATGCCACATCCACCCGGACCATGGCCGAGTGCGAGGTCTGGCGCAACGGGCGGTGCGACTCCACCCACCTGGCATTGAATGACATCGTGATCGGCTGGGGCACGCTGGCCCGGGTCGTCCACCTGGAACTCCGCATCGATGGCGAGGAGGTTACGACCTATGCCTGCGACGGCATCATCGTCAGCACCCCGACCGGAAGCACCGGCCACTCCCTCTCGGCCTCCGGCCCCATCCTCCACCCGGAAACCCGGGTATTGCTGGTCAACGTGATCTGCCCCCACACCCTCAGCGCACGCCCCATGGTCCTGCCGGACAAGAGCACCCTCGAGATCACCGCCGCCAATATGGTCAAAGACAAAAACCTGCTGCTCTCCGTGGACGGGCAGCAGCTCGAATCCTTTTGTGAAGGCGATCGTCTGATCGTCCGCAAACACCCCACCGGCATCCGGTTTGTACACCTCCCCGGGTACAGCTATTTCGATGTCTTGCGACGCAAACTCCACTGGCGGGGGTCAACCGCCGGCCACTGAGGAGCCCGCCCGTGAATAGAGTCCGCATTTCGTTTCCCGATACGGTCGCATTCCAGACCGAACTCGCCGTCCGCGTCACCGATATTAACTACGGCGGCCACCTGGCCAATGACCGCCTGCTCGGACTGCTCCACGAAGCCCGCGTGCGATGGCTGGAGTCGCTCAGCCTGTCCGAGGCCGACGTCGGCGACGGCCTCGCCCTCATGATGGTCAATGCCTCGATCGCCTACCAGGCGCAGGCCTACATCGGGGATCGTCTTCTGGCAGACCTGGCCCCCGCCGACCCGGGCCGGTGCGGGTTTACCCTTCTCTATCGCCTCACCCGCGTGTCGGATCAGACGGAGATTGCCCGGGCCTTCACCGGTCTGGTGTGCTTCGACTACCATGCCGAGCGCCTCGGCCGGTTGCCCGAACGCCTGCGCGCCCTGTGCGTGGAGGTGTGAGCCGCGAGGACACCCGGCATTGCCAACCGGGCTTCAATCCGGTAGGGAAGACTCGCTCGTGAACACCGCGCCCGTCGGCGGAACAGGCCGGCCGCCCCGGCGCCGAACAGACAACGCATCATGCAGGAGACCGCCGTTGTGAATGAAGTGCAGCGCGCACGCGAAATTCTGGACGTGGAGATTCAGGGCCTTCAGCGGGTCCGGGACCAGATCGGAGAGCCCTTCAGCCGGGCCGTGGACCGCATCCTGGAACGGATCACCGCCGGGGGCAAAATTGTCGTCACCGGCATGGGCAAAAGCCTGCATATCGGCCACAAGATCGCCGCGACCCTCACCAGCACCGGCACGCCCTCGTTTGTTCTCCATCCGGCCGAGGCCATGCACGGGGACCTCGGCATGTTGAGCGATGGCGACGTGTTGCTGGCCCTCAGCTACACCGGGGCGTCGGAGGAGCTGCTCAGCCTCGTCCCCATCATCAAGCGGCGCGGAATCCTGATCGTCGCCATCACCGGCGAGCCGGACAGCCCGCTCGCGCGGTTCAGCGAGGAGATCATCCCCGCCACCGTGGACCAGGAGGCATGCCCGTTCAACATGGCGCCGACCACCAGCACCACGGCCATGCTCGCCCTCGGCGACGCGCTGGCCATGGTACTGCTCGAGGCCCGCGGATTTCAGCGGGACGACTACGCCTCGCTCCACCCCGGCGGCGCCATCGGACGGGCCCTGCTCCTGCGGATCGAGGATATCATGCGAACCGGGCCGCGGATGGCGTCCGTCTCCTGCGAGGCCACAGTCAAAGATGCCGTTCTCGCCATGACCAGTGCCCGGGCCGGCTCGGTCGCCGTCCTGGACAACGAGCACAGACTGCTCGGGATCTTTACCGACGGCGATCTGCGCCGCCATATCACCGATCCGGTGGATATCGCCCAGCGGACCGTATCCGAGGTCATGACCCGCGACCCCGTGACCCTCTCCCGGGATGCCCTCGCCGTCGATGCCCTGGGGCTGTTCGAAAAACACGCCATCGACGACCTCGTCGTCGTGGATGAGGACGGACGTGCCGTGGGGCTCGTCGATATCCAGGATCTGCCCAAGCTCAAGATTCTCTAACCCGCCCCTTCCGCGCACCGCGCCCGAAAGGCACGCACACCGAAGGGTTTGCCGTTGACCCCGCGCGCCGCTGTCGCTACGTTGTCCGCTTTCATCTACCCGGTTCCCTGACCCGGTTTGGAGGACATGAATCCATGACCATGATGTTTGCCAAGTTCAATAAGCTGCTCCGCTCACGACTCTTGTGGGCAGCCTTCTGCATTATCATCTCCATCGCATTCGTCGGGTTGTTCACCACGGTTCCGGAGCAGAACCAGGCCGCCCGGGAAGCCCGGTCCGTCGGCACCCTCAACGGCAAACCCGTGCCGGCCGATGAATACCGCAATGCCTACATGAATACGTACCTCTCCCTGGCCATTCGGCTGGGGCGCGCATTCAGCCCCTCGCGGCTGGATGAACAACTCAGGCGCGAGGCCTGGCGCCGCCTCATCACCCTCCGGCGGGCGCGCGAACTCGGGATGACGGTCTCGGAACGGGAGATTGTGGAAGCCATCCGGCAACAGCCCATGTTTACGACCGAGGACGGGCGCTTCAATCCGCGGGCCTACCAGGGATTCATCCAGAACGTCATGGCGCGCCAGTTCGGCGTCAGCCCCATCGGCTTTGAACAACACATCGAGCAGGAAATCCTGCTCAACCGCATGCGGAATATGGTCTCCCAGTCGATTCTCGTCGCCCCCATGGAACAGCAGCGCGCATTCCGCACCCTCAGCGACACATTCACCGTGCACACCCTCACCGTGACCGAAGAAGCCCTGACCAACGACGTCACGCTCACCGAACAGGAGATCCAGGACTTTTTTACCGAGAACATCGACGCCTTCACCATTCCGGAGCAGGTGCAGGTGAATTATGTCCGGATTCCGATTTCCAACCTCTTCGCGGAAATCGAAATCGCCGAGGACGATGCCCTGACCTTTTACGAGGCCAATATCGACCGCTACACGCAGGAAACGGAACCCATTGAGGATCCGGAGGCCGGGGAAACCGCCGAGCCCACCAATGACGCCGACCTCGCGGAAAGCATGATCCAGTTGCCCGGCGAAGACGGGGGCGATTCGACCGGGGGTCTCGACTTTGCCGAATTTGAAACGGATGAGTCCGAGCCCATCACCGTCACCATCCCCTTTGAAGATGTGCGCGAAGAGATCGAGGCCGAGTTGACCCGCGAGGAAGCCCGCATGCAGGCCGCGGAAAAAGCGACCGATATCATGGTCGCCCTGACCCCCGACCGCCGGGGCCATGCCCCGGATATCCACGAAGTGGCCCGTTCATTCGATCTCGAGGTCCTCACTACACGCCCCCTCAGCCGTGACGATCAGGT
>CAZCOO010000117.1:0-1995 GCA_964500395.1 uncultured Verrucomicrobiota bacterium | reverse complement strand
TCCGCGCTCTTCCCCGAGACCGAGTTTCTGCAGGACGTGGAGGCCGAGGAGGAATTTCTCAGGGCCGCCTTTGAGCTGCAGGATACGCCCGACCTCTCCTACAGTGATGTCATCGTCGGCGAGAACTACGTCTATGTGCAATCTCTCGTAGAGCGGATCCCGCCGCGCCGGCCGGAGTTCGAGGAAGTCGCGGACGAGGTCCGGGAAGCCGCCCTGGCCCGGGCCCAAGACGACGCGCTGCGCGATCGCGCCGCCGGCCTCCGCGATATGCTGGAGACAAAAGTCTCCGAGGGGGCCGCCTTCTCCAATGTGGTGGCCGGCCTCGATGGGCTGATTACCTCGTCGCCCGAGCCCTTCTCCGTGATGAGCGGC
Source organism: uncultured Verrucomicrobiota bacterium (assembly GCA_964500395.1). Lineage (GTDB taxonomy): Bacteria > Verrucomicrobiota > Kiritimatiellia > CAZCOO01 > CAZCOO01 > CAZCOO01. The sequence continues at coordinate 1,623 of CAZCOO010000117.1, read as the reverse complement.
CTCGAGGAAGTCCCCAATGCCGAGGCCATCATTTCGAGTGTCATCGCCTCCGAAGAAGGCGACATCAGCGAACCGCGCCCCCTCGAGAACGGGTACTTCATGGTCTACATCCGGGATCGCGTCCCCACCGAGGACATCTCCCTCGGCGGCGTGCGCCCGCAGATCGTCCGCAGCCTTCGCCGGGACCGGATCGGCCGCATGTTTACCGCGTTCCAGGAATACCTTCTGGAACAGGCCGGTTTCGAGCCGAAGTCGCAGGATCGGCCCGCGGAACCCGAAGAGGATGAGGAACAGGCGGCCTGACCGTGTGACGCACGACCCGCCCCGTACGCCTGCAGGAAAGAGAGGTCCGGCATGAAAGTCATTCTCATTGTTCTCGATTCGGTCGGCATCGGGCAGGCGCCGGATGCCGCCGACTACGGCGACACGGGCTGCGCCACCCTGCCCCACATCGGCGAGGCGGTCGGCGGTTTGTCCCTGCCTACCTTCCAGTCCCTCGGCCTGGGCAATATCCCGCCGCTCCTGCCCAACGGCATGGACATCAAAGGCATCGCGCCGGAAGAAAGCCCCGCCGCCTCTTTCGGCGCCATGCAGGAATTGTCGGAAGGGAAGGACACCATTACCGGGCATTGGGAAATCGCCGGCCTGCTCATGACCCCCGGCTTTGCCACGTTTCCCCCGGCCCGGCCCTCCTTCCCGGATGACCTCATTCAGGCCTTCGAACAACAGACCGGGCGGTCGGTCATCGGAAACAAGGCCGCCAGCGGAACGGACGTGATCGAAGAACTGGGGCCTGAGCACATGGAATCCGGCTCCTGGATCGTCTACACCAGCAGCGACTCCGTCTTTCAAATCGCGGCCCATACCGGTGTGATCCCGCTCGACGAGCTCTACCGGGGATGCGAAATCGCTCGGGAACTCTGCAATCCGCTCCGCGTGGGGCGCGTCATCGCCCGACCCTTTACCGGCGAGCCGGGATCGTTCCAGCGCACGGAAGACCGGCGGGACTACGCCTTCGAGGCCGATGAACCCACCATCCTCGAACGCGTCTGCGACGCGGGCATCCATGTCTACGCCGTCGGCAAGATTGAGGACATCTATGCCCACCGCGGCATCACCGAGTCCGTGCATACCGGCAACAACCGCGCCTCGCAGGAGCAGACACAAGCCTACGCGGACCGTCCCGGGGATGCGCTGATCGTGGCAAACTTCATCGACTTCGACATGCATTACGGGCATCGGCGGGATCCCCACGGTTACGCCGAGTGTCTACAGCAGTCCGACACCTTCTTTGCCGATTTCATTCCCCGCCTGGAACAGGATGATATCCTGATCATCACAGCCGACCACGGGAACGATCCCACTTTCACGGGCACGGACCACACGCGCGAATACGTCCCCCTCCTCGTCGTCGAACCCGGAAAACCCGCGCGGCCGCTGGGGATCCGGCAGGGATACTTCGACGTGGCCCAGTCGATTGCCCATGCATTCGGACTCCCCCCCATGCCCCGGGGAGAATCCTTCCTGGCCGGCCCCTGACCGGAACTGCACGCAGCCCCGCAACCGGGCCGGTTCCCGGACAGGCCCCGAGGAGGGACGTTTGACATCCGGGATACGGGTCTT
>CAZCOO010000116.1:3273-8879 GCA_964500395.1 uncultured Verrucomicrobiota bacterium | reverse complement strand
GGGGGGAAGCACGCCGTGCAACGGCGTGGCTACAGGCCGATGGCGTCCCCGGGCTTCACATCGGGCGGGCTCTCTCCGGGAACGCGGCGATGCTCGTTCAGGATACAGAGCGCGGCCGGGTGAGCAGCCCGTGACCGGGGGAGAGCAGCCAGACCAGGAGGAACAGCACGCCCGCGGCCGTGGCGATCATCCCGGAGGTCGTTGTGCTTTCGAAGCCGAAGAGGCGCGGGACGGTGAGGGCGGAGACGTGGCCGAGCCCGGCTGACAGGACCGCGAAGAGGGCGCTGAGCAGGAGCATGCTCCCCAGCCGGCGGGTCAGGAGGTAGGCCGTCGCCGCCGGAACGATCAGCATGGCGATCACGATGATGCTCCCCACGGCCTCGAACGAGGCCACCGTGGTGACCGCGACCATGGTCATGAGCAGGTAGTGCATGAACCCGGCATGGATGCCCAGGGACGTGGCCAGCTCCGGGTCGAATGCGGTGATGCGGAATTCCTTGAAGAGCAGGGCAATGATGCCGGCGTTCAGAAGCAGAACCGCGGTGAGCACGGCGGCCGCGCGGGGAACCCCGACCGTCCGCCCGAACAGGGAGAGCGAAAAGGCCGTATCCAGCGGCGTGAGTTCGATGGCCCCGTAGAGGACACAGCCCGGGTCCAGATCCACGTGATCGGCCGCCCGGACGATGAGCAACAGGCCGGCGGCGAAGAGCGTGGTGAAGACAATGCCCATGGACGCCCCCTGGTCGACCTTGCCGAACGTGCTGACCCACTGGGTGAACACCGCGGTGAGGATGCCGACAGCCGCCGCGCCGATAAACATGGCGAGGCTTGTGCGGCTGCCGGTCACGAGAAAGGCGATGGCCAGTCCGGGCAGGACCGCGTGGCTGATGGCATCGCCCATCATGCTCATGCGCCGCAAGACGAGGAAACAGCCCGGCAGGGCGCAGGCCACCGCGCACAGAGCGCCGGTCACCACAATCCAGGTGTCCATCGCGTACCACGTCATGAGGGCGCTCCCCCGGCCCGAACGAGATGCGGACTGGGCGGCATGGTGAGCAGGCTGCTGCGCCGGTTCCATTCGGCTTCCAGCTCGCGGACCATTTCGGACCCCAGCACGTGTTCCACCCGGTCCGCATCCCGGTCGACGTGATTGGGGGCGATGTCGGCGTGGCGGATCAGGTACATCTCCCACAGGCGGTGGTTGCGGGTGATCCGGGCGGCCTCGCCGAAGCCCGATTCGGAGAGGCGGAGGGTTTTGCCGTCGGCGTATTCGAGGTGGTCTTCCCGGCGGGCCCGGCGGATCAGCCGGTGCACGCGGGAGCGGCTCCAGGACCGGTGCGCCACAAGGGCCTCCATGGGGATGGGGCGGTTCTCCACGGCGCCGGCCGCCGATGTCTGCCCGGCCTCGATGAGTTCGAAGACCGCCCGGAGCAGGTGCTGCCGTCCGACCTTCCGGCGGAGTTGGTGGTGGGCGATCAGGCGAAAGAAAACCCCGCGGGCCCGGCCAAAGACCATGCTGAAGAGAAAAAGGCCCGCCGCCACGAGCACGATGACGGCCCCTGCCGGAAGCCGTGGGAGCAGGGCGCTGAACGAAGCGCCCAGCCAGCCGCTGATCCCGCCGATGAGAGCGGAGAGAAGAAGCAGCCGGGACAGGCGTTCGGTCCAGAAGCGGGCCGCGGCCGGCGGGGTGATGAGAAACGCGATGATCAGGATCAGCCCCACCGCCTGGAGGCCTGCCACGGTGACGATGGCGACCAGCGACAGGAGCAGGAGGTCGAGCCGTTTCACCGGCCATCCCTGCGAGGCGGCGTAGGTGTCGTCAAAACAGAGGAGGGTGAATTCCTTGAACAGGAGACCGGACAAGACGGCCACCAGCCCTGTCACGCCGCCGATCAAAAGGAAGTCGCGAAAGATCATGGAGGCGGTTTTGCCGTAGATAAAGGTCTCCAGGCCGGCGGCACTGGCCGCGGGCATGGTCTGGGCCATGCCCAGCACCGCCACCCCGAGCCCGAAGAACACGCTGAGGACGATGCCCATCGCGGTGTCGTCCTTGAGCGGCGTGGTAGTGCGGATGGCAGGCACCAGGGCCACGCCGAACACCCCGGTGACCAGGGCCCCCAGCAGGAGGGCGGGGAGGGCTTTGCCGGCCCCGCCGGCCGCGACCAGGATCATGAACACGAGACCGATGCCCGGCAGGCAGGCGTGGGAGAGGGCATCCCCCATCAGGGATCGCTTCCGCATGAGCAGGAAACTGCCGACCAATCCGGATGCAATTCCCAGCAGGGCGGTGCTGAGGACCACCAGCCGGGTGTTGTAATTCAGCAGAAAGGCCACCTCCAGGATGTCCTGCGCCAGGGTCGGCGGCGCTGTGCCGCCCCCCGGCACAGCCGCGCTCGCCCCGGCGGCCGGGACCGCCGACAGCCCCCCCCCGAGCCGCAGAACCGTCCAATTGGAGGGGCGGGCCCCCATCGCCTACATCCCCGCCTGTTGGAGTGCGTCTCCGGCCTTCTCCAGGAGCGTGAGCTTCCCCCCGTAGGTGGCCTGCAGGTTCTCACCGGTAAAGATGTCCCCGGTCGGCCCGGATGCAACTACGCGCATGTTGAGCAGGATCAGCCAGTCGAAGTACTCCGCCACCGTGCCGAGGTCGTGGTGGACCACCAGACAGGTTTTGCCGCGCTGTTTCAATTCGTGCAGGAGGGTGACGATGGCGCGTTCCGTGGCGGCGTCTACGGCGGCAAAGGGTTCGTCCATGAAGTACAGCCGGGCATCCTGCACCAGCGCCCGGGCCAGGAAGACCCGCTGTTGCTGCCCGCCGGAGAGCTGGCTGATCTGGCGGCGGGCGAGATCGGCGATGCCCACCCGCTCCAGCGCCTCCATCGCGCGCTCCTTTTCGTGCCGGCTCACCGGCCGCACCCACCCCAGCCGGCCGTAGGCCCCCATGGCCACCACGTCCAGGGCACTCACCGGGAAATCCCAGTCCACGCTTTCCCGCTGGGGGACATAGCACACCGCCGAGCGCTGCTTCTTGTAGGGCCGGCCGTAAATGCGGACGCGTCCGGAGGTCTTGGGGATGAGGTCCAGGCACGCCTTGATCAGGGTGCTCTTCCCCGCCCCGTTGGGGCCCACGATGCCCACCAGCTTCCCTTCGGGGATGTCGAGATCGATATCCCACAAGACGGGCTTGCGGTGATAGGCCACCGTCAGGTCGTCGATCGCCAGGGGGACGTCCGGGGGGTGGGTGGGCACGCGGGCGTCCGAATCCGCCATGCCGAATGTAGCTCTGAGGGTGTCGATCATGGGGAGTCCTTTCCGCCTTCAAGATCCGGGCCCAGCTTGCCCTGCATCCCGCGCGGGGGGGCGTCGCCGCCGAGGGCGCGGGCAATGGTGGTGGCGTTGTGGTCGAGCATACCGACGTAGGTGCCCTCGTAGGTGCCGGCGGGGCCCATGGCGTCGGAGAACAGCGAGCCCCCGATTCGCAGGGTATGCCCCCGCGCCCGGGCCCCCTCCACCAGGGCGCGGACATTCTTGTCCGCGACGGAGGTTTCGACAAACACGGCCGGAATGTCCCGCTCCGCGAGAAAGTCTACCAGCTCCTCAATATCCCGTACGCCCGCCTCGGATTCCGTGCTCAGGCCCTGGATGCCGCGCACCTCCAGGCCGTAGGCCCGGCCCATGTAGTTGAACGCATCGTGCGCGGTGACCAGCACCCGCTGTGGTTCGGGAATCGATCCGATCACCCGGCTGACGTACGCATCCAGGGTCTCCAGTGTCTCCCGGTAGTCCGCGGCATGGGCGCGATAGGCCTCGGCATGGGCCGGGTCCACCTCGGCAAGGCTGTCGGCCACGATCGAAACCGCGCGGCTCCAGCCGTCGACATCCATCCACACATGCGGGTCGTAATGGTCTTGGGCGTCGGTCAGCACGTAGTCGCCGCTCTCGAGGATTTTTTCCGTTACCGCATACACCGGCTTCCCCGCGCGCGCCATGCGAACGAGCACATCCCCCATTTTCCCCTCCAGCATGAGGCCGTTGTAAAAGATCACATCGGCCTGCTGCAGCCTGGCCACATCCCCGCGGGTCGGCTTGTAGAGGTGGGGGTCGACGCCTTCCCCGATGATTCCCTCCACCTCGGCGTACTCGCCGGCGACCTGGCGGACGATATCTGCGACCATTCCGACCGTGGCCGCGATGGTATAGGGGCTTTCCAGGGTGGGGGGCGCCTCGGACGCCTGCCGGGAGGCCGAGCCGTCGGCACACCCGGTCGCCAGCAGCCCGGTCAACAGCAGGGCCGCTCCCCCGGGGAACAGACCATACCTCCACCGTCGATTGAATTTCATACGGGACCTCCGAAAACAGAACAGACTTTGAATGCTCAAAATAGAAATTTGCACAAAGCATAAAAGGAGTGGTGCAGCCTGTCAAGGTGGGCCTTCGAACGCCGTGTGTCCGAAGGCCAGAGGCACGTGGTTTCCCGTAGACGCAGGCCCGGCAATCCGGAGCGGGCGAGGCGGATTATCCGGCGTCAGTCATCCCAGGAATCCGGAAGGGAAAATCCCTCGAAAAGCGTATCGTTATAGGGATCGGACGCAGCCGTGAGGTCGGCCTGTGCCCACTGGATCGTTCCCATCACGGCGTTGTTCCCGTAGTAGTTGCTGACAACCCCCATGTGGGAGGCCAGGTCGCCCTGGCAGATGTTGTGGAAGAAGGCAATGGCCTTGGATGCATTGGCGGAAATCGCCGTCGCGGGTGCTTTAATGACATTGTGCGCGTACAGATGCTGTGGAGAGAGCGGGCTCATCTGGTTGTCCCGGATGGCAAAGGGGGCGCTTACCGAGACAATTTGACAATCAATAACCTCCACCTCTTCGACCATGTTCATGATGATCAGGGTGGGCGTACTCTCCGACTCCAGCGAACAATTGTTGATGCTGAACTTCTCCCCCGTCCGCAGCTGCAGGGCGCCGGTGTAACTGTCGTTATAGAATCGGCAATCCTGGAAGACCAGGCGATTGGCGGCCATGGTTTCGCACCCCTGCTCGAAGCGGACGTGATGGCATTTGAGTCGATCGCCTTCGATGCTGCAGCGATCGGTGAAGACCACGTTTTCAATTCGGGTAAAGCCTGCCGAGGGCGAAGCCGTATATAAAAGCGACGGTATTTCGGGGTTGGCCAGGCCGAACACATCGATATTCGCAGCATGCATGGTGAGGCCGGTCGAGGTGGCATAGGAGCCCCCGGCGATCACCACGGCGCCCCGGGTGAAGCGAGCCGCGGCCATATCGTATCCCTGTTGAGGGGTCGCCATGGGACGGTGAATCGTGCCCAGCCCGTTGCTGCTTCCATTCTCAGCCACCCAGACAATGTTGCTCACGTGGTGGAGATAAACCACAAGATTGCTGAGCCCGGATCCGTCGCCCGTTACAACGCCGCCGACCGTCACGTTGCCGGTGACCGTCATATCCGCATTGACCGTGAGGTCCCCGGTCATGGTGTCGCCGGAACTTTTTACGGCGTGCGAACCGTCCGTGAAAAGAATCGAAGTGGTGGATACATTGGTGATGCTGTTTCCCCCCATGTCGAGGTTGCCGGTCATGGCGCGTGTGCCG
>CAZCOO010000116.1:0-3173 GCA_964500395.1 uncultured Verrucomicrobiota bacterium | reverse complement strand
TCGCTGAAGTCGCTTTCTTCCGCGTACCCGGCGCCGCCGTGGTCTCCCCAGCCGTGGGCGGCGTTCCAGTCGGCGATATCCGCGGCGGTAACGCCGGAGACATCACTGGCGGTAAAGACGGGATCGCTCTCCGCGTGAACAACATTCGACAGGGCGAGTCCGTCGCCCAGAAACGCGCGGGCCCGAATGTTGCCGTCTATCGTGACGGCATTGGTCCCGGCCGATCCCATTCCGACGCGTCCGGTCGAGTTCACCTGGAACAGCATGGTGGTGCCGGCGTCGTAGACAATAAACGAGCTGGAGCCGTCTTGAGTGTCGAGAATAACCTCCACGTCCCCGGCCTGCGGGCCCGGCAGCCCCGCCCCGAGTGTGAACAAGCATGCGATGAGAAGTATGTGCCGACGTTTCATGATCCTGTCCTTCCCTTTGCCGCCGCTGTCGGCGATTCCGTTCTGTTCATGTCTCGTTGATCCGCTTCGAGGGTCAGGGCTCTACCTCGATACAGAAAATTTCCGTCGATAGGCTCGGGGCGATCTGCCACGTATTGCGGGGCGGGGTGGCCGGGATCCCGGAGACCACCACCTGTCCGGCGGCGGAGCAGATGTTGGTATGTTTCACCACGCGGTAGGTGCGGTTGCTTTCACTGCTCCAGGAGAGCAGGAGATTCGTGGAGGCCGGCATCCGCACCCGGGTGACCAAGAGCAGGGAGCCGTCATCCCCCGGGTTCGTGCCCGCGGCCTGTTCGTGAAGGTTGATAAACCCGTCTTCATCTTCATCACCGTCCCAGGTCCCGCCCGTGCGATTGGCAAAATAGGTCCATTCCCAGAAATCGGTCAGCCGGTCGTTGTCTGAATCCCCTTTTGTATCGGACACCCGGAGCTCGCCCGGCGCACCGGTTTCGAGGGTCCAGGGCGCGGCGCCCGGCCCGGCCGGGGTAAAGGCGCTGAATTCACATGCCGCGCTGCCCGATCCGATGAGCTGATGGATGGGGATCGCACCCGGCTGGGCGGCGAATTGTACGGTGCAGGTGCCGCGAATCCAGTCCGCGCACTCGATCCGGTCGATGGAGGTATGGGTCGCCGCCTGGCACTGGTAGGTGCTGCCGGCCCGGAAAAGAATCGAAGAGGAGACCGTCATGGCGCCGATCGCCGGTCCCGCCGGGGCGAGGTCGCCGGCGATGTCCAGGGCGGCTCGAGCCGGGCCGCTTCCTGCGAGACCGGCCGACGAACCGATAGTGATGCGGTGGGCCTGCACGGGGGAGTGGATGCGCAGGAGGCCCCCGGAAACACGCCATTCCGAGGCACCCCCGGAGGGGACGAGTGCAAACCCGACGGCTCCCGCCATCAGAAACGGAACGAGGCCCAAGCGCTTCATCATCCACCCCTCTTCCTGCCTTGTGAAGATCCCGACAGGAGCATGAGCACATCATGAAGCGGTTTTTTGCAGCGCCCAAACCATGTGTTCACACTCCCTTTTGAACGCTGACGGGATTATGAGAACTAAGAGGTGCTGCAAGCAAGCAGAAAGACGGGATCCTGAGGATTTCAGCATTTCCCCGATAGAAAGCTCAGGCGATGGGCGGCACGGCGTGGACGGGCCGGTCTCATCCGTCGAGTCCGCCTCTGTTCTCTTCCGGTGCTTCCCTTGGGGGGGAAGGCGCCCCGTCGGGGTGACGGGGCCCCGGCAGTCAAAGAGGTTCGTTTGGCGGTTGAATATTTTGATAGGCGCGAAGGGCCTTGGCGGCGTAGCCGGGGCGGGCCGGCTCCAGGATGTGCGCCTCGGCCCACATGACGGGGTGATGCGAAGCCGCGATGACCTGCGCGCCGATCTCTGCGGCGTAGTCCAGAACCCGGCGGATGCGCCGGACATTCTCCAGGTCCTGCCCGGCCTCCGGTTCGTCAATCAACAGCACATCCCCGGGTTCACACCCGAGGTGCCCGATCACCGTCTGAAGGATCTGGCCGTGGGAGGAAAACATCGCCCGCGTTTTGTACACGGAAGCGATGGGTCCGCGCACCCCGGGGTCGCCGGTGTGGGGGTTCATCGTTTCGGAGTTGAAGAGCCGGTACCGGCACGGCCCGTCCTCTTCGCGCCGGCAGTCCGGGCAGTGGGCGATGGAGCGCAGAACCGTACTCTTGCCCGACCCGTTCGGCCCGACCAATACATTCAGGCCCTCCCGGAAGGTCAGGGTCCGCCCGCCCTGTACTCGTCTACCGTGATTCAGGCACATGTGCAGGTGCGCGATCATACGAGGACCTTACCACACCGGGCCCGCCCGTGCCGAGACAGGGAGGAGCATGGGGCGGGCGTGATGGGGCGCCGATGGTTGTTCTTGCGCGGACAGGCCGGGATCTCCCGCCCTGGCGGGATCATCGACCCGTGGTAGGGTATGGGGGACGCAAAACCCGCATGGAACACGCCGCCACATTTCGATTCTACGAAGAGCTGAATGCATTCCTGCCGCCGGCCCGGCGCAAGCGGGAGATCGACTATGCGTTCAACGGTCACCCGGCGGTGAAGGACTCCATCGAGGCGCTCGGCGTGCCGCATACCGAGGTGGAGCTGATTGTGGTGAACGGGGACTCCGTGGGATTCGAGCATCCCCTTCGCCATGGCGACCGGGTGGCGGTGTATCCCGCCTTTGAGGCCCTCGACATACGACCGCTGGTGCGGGTGCGGGAGGCCCCGCTCCGCCGGACGTCGTTCATCCTCGATGTACACCTGGGCAAGCTCGCCCGGCTCCTGCGCCTTTTGGGCTTCGATGTCATGTACCGTAATGACTTGGCCGACCGCGAAATCGTAGACCGGGCCCGCGCGGAGCATCGCATCATTCTGACCCGGGACCGCGGCCTCCTGCGCCGGCGCGCCGTGACCCACGGGTGCTACATCCATCATACCGAGCCTGTGGAGCAGGCGTGCGAGGTGGTGCGGCGGCTCGACCTGGCCGATGCCATTGCCCCCTTTACCCGCTGCACGCGGTGCAACGGGCGATTGACGCCGGTGGACCGCGACACGGTGCTGGAAGAACTGCCGCCCCTCACCCGGAGGTACGGCCGGTCCTTCGCCCGGTGCGACCAATGCGGCAAGCTGTATTGGAAGGGGACACATTACAAGCGGCTCATCGAACGCATCCGCCGCGTGCGCACCCCGGCCGGCTCGCCCGGCCGGTGAAG
>CAZCOO010000115.1:0-9009 GCA_964500395.1 uncultured Verrucomicrobiota bacterium | reverse complement strand
TGGATCATAATGGGTGGTCCTTGACGCTGGAGCTGTCGAGCGTAATTGGAACAGTAAATGAGGTCACGGTAACGGCAATCCTGTTCCGCGATAAAGATGAAACAGGCCTTCTTATCTTTAATCTCACTGATGACTTTAGTTTGGTCAATATTTCGGATATCGACAAAATCAGTTTCCAAGTCGACGCTACGACCGAATTCAGCACCGACTGGCAATTTGCGTTTCTCCAAGCCGGTTCCGTGCCCGAGCCCACGACCATGGCGATGCTGGCCTCAGGGTTCGTCTGTCTGATGGCCTACCGGCGGAAAATGATGCGCCATCGCCAGGATAGCTGAGCCCCGGCCATCCCCCCCTCAGTCGATCTGCCCGAGATTCTTTTCTGCCGGCAGAATATCCCCTTTACACCTCCGCAGGTTTTGTTAAGAATCTTTCGGAATTCGCGCGTCCGCCCCCGCACAGCGGCTGTATGAGGGCGGATCTTTTTCGGGCCCGCGGAAACACTACTCTATTGGAAGGACCATCCATCATGGCAATCGATTGGGACGGACAGCAGCAGCGCAATCAGGAGATACTGGTCAATTCGCGGTATATGCGGGACGAGGTCGTGTCCCGGGCCATCCGCCCCTCGATCGATATCGATTCGGATGACCGCCTGGGCCGGGACCAGATCAATCTATTGCTGGGCCTGCAGAAGCAGGCGGCCCGTACGGCCCTGTCCAGCCTCGCCTCACTCGCGAAGATCAACGAATTGGATCACCTCGGCGGCGGGCTTGAGCTGATCCCTTCGCTCTGTCTCACCCTGGCCACTTCGGCCTCGGACTCGCGGACCTACACCATCGAGCATGCGCACACCAGCATCGGCTACTACAGTGCCTTGGCCGCGTACGGGTTCCTGGATGAAGACGTGGTGATCGAGGGCTTTCGCCGCGGCCTGGATATTGCCGGCCATGTATCGTGGGTGCCCGGGGGGACGGAAATGAACGGGGGACGCCTGGGGGTTATGATCCCGGTCGCGGTCGGCAACTCGCTCGGGTTGCGGGCCCATCACGGGGACGATGCCTGGACGGTGTGCCACTGTGGGGATGCGGGGTATATCAGCGGCCAGGCCCTGAACGGCTTCAATGGCGCGGATCTGCACGGGGCTCCGATTACCTTTGTCATGCACCGCAATGGCATCCAGCTCTCCGGGGCCACCCACACCATTATGGATAAAGATCCGCGCCCCATCCTGGAGGGGATTGGCCTGGACATCCTGGAGGTGCCGACCCTGATGGAGCCGGGCGCTCTGTTCCAGGCCTATCGCGAAGGCCGCGAGCGGGCCAAACGCGGTCGGCCGTCGGTCATTCTGCCGGTGGGCTACCGTTCGGGGGATGAGGGGACTGTGACCCTGCACACGTTTGCCCAGCAGCATGGAATTGAAGACATCACCGCATCCTTTGCCGCCGACCGCGATGTGTCCATGGAGACGGACATCTGGATCCCGGGGTCGCTTATGAGCTACCGGGATGTGATTCCGATGCTCGAGTGCCTGTTTCTGGTCAACGACCTGCCGGGCGGGGCCGCGCACCATGACGGGCATATGAAGGGCCGCGACCTGGAGGCGGTGCTGGCGAACCCGATGCTGCAATTGACCGCGGAAGAGCAGCAGGCCGTCGACGCTGCCTTCGCCGACAATTGTGAAGAGGTGGTCACCCGGGCTCGACCCGCGGTCGGCACGCCCAACCTCACGGTGGATGACGAGGCCTGGAGCAAAATCGATCTTCCGAACCCGGGCGATGTGGATTCGCCCCGCAGCGGTGCTTCGAAGGCCTACGAAGTCATCGCGGAGCACCACGCCGATCGCTTCTTTCTGGTGTCCTGCGATCTCGATGTCTCGACCAAGCTGAACGCCGCCAAGGCGAAATTGGCCGCGGACCACCAGTTCGAGATGAGCATTGAGGAACAGGCGGCGTCGCTTTTGACCGACGGCCTGTCCATGAGCAGTCGGGACCCCCAGCTCAATGTATTCAGCACCTTTGGCGCCTTCTTTGAGGGCATCGCCCGGGAAGGGTTTGAAATGTGGCGCTACCAGCGAAACCTCAATGGCATCAATGAGGGGCTAAACGTCACGTTCCACGTCTCGCATGTCGGGGCCTGCACCGGGCGGGACCATTTCTCGGGATGGGCCCTGGACTGGATCAACCTCGGCCTGGGCTATCTTCCCTACCTGCACCGGTTTTACACCCCGGCGGATACCCGCGCGGCCCTGCTCGCGGTCAAGGACCTGGCGGCCCACCGGGGCGGGCATATCATCGGGATCCCCCGCGACAAACTGCCCGTGCTGAGCCGGCAGGATTCCGACGCCCCCCTCTGGGAGACCACGGCGGACTGGGACCCTGTCACCGCCTACCGGACATATCCGAATGCATCCCGAGCCATTGTGGCGGTCGGGGCGACGGCGTTTCTTGCCGGAGAGGCAGCGGACGCCCTGGCGGAAAACGGAACGCCGGTGGATGTCCATGTCGTAAACGGGTTCCCGCTGGCCGAGGGTTGGCTCGATGAGCAACTCGGCCGCTACCCCGAGGGCATGGTCACAATCGAAGACGGGATCATCGGCTCGTTCAGTGACGGCCTGCGAGGATTTGCCGGCCTGGTGAGAGCCGCCGCACAAGGGCGGCCGCTCCCGCTTCGGCACCTGGGGATAGTCGATCCCCGCATTGCCCCGTCCGAGGGCTTCGAAGAGACGTGGAGTCATTTTGGACTCACCGCAGAGGCCCTGCAAAAGGCGGTGGAAAGCCTGTAAGGCCTGATTGTGATCGATTTGCACCTGCATTCCCTCTGTTCAGACGGGTCTTTGACGCCCGGAGAGCTGGTAGAGGAAGCGTCCCGCCTCGGTCTGGCCGGGATTGCCCTGACGGATCATGACACGGTGTCGGGCGTTCCGGAATTCCTGGAGGCCGGCGAACGGCTCGGCGTGGAAACGGTGCCGGGGGTTGAAATCAGTGCTGAGTACCAACCCGGCACGCTCCACGTCCTGGGATATTTTGTCGATCCTTCGAGCCGGATTCTTCACGATCATCTGTCATGGATGCAGCGGGGGCGGGAGGCGAGAAACCAGGAGATCTTTAAACGGTTGAACCAGGCCGGGCTTACCCTTCACTGGTCGGAAATCCGCGCGACCGCGGGCAATGATGTGATCGGACGTCCGCACTTCGCCGAAGCGCTCATCCGGCGCGGGTACGTCTCCGACCGGAAAACGGCCTTCCGGAAATACCTCGGCCGCGGACGCGCGGCTTACGTGCCCCGCCGCCGGCTCACGGCGGAGAGTTCCATCGAGTTGATCCGCGAGGCCGGCGGCGTTCCCGTCCTGGCCCATCCCTACTCCCTCGAGCTCGTCGGCCGTCCGTTGCTGAACCTGGTGGAGCGGCTCTGTGATGCGGGGTTGCAGGGAATCGAGGTGAATTATTCCGGTCACAACGCCGTGTGGACCCGGCGGTTCCGGAAGCTGGCGAAGAAGTTCGATCTGGTCGCGACCGGCGGGACCGATTTCCACGGGGACTACACCCCGGATCTGACGATGGGGTATGGCTTCGGCGGTCTTCGGGTGGCGGATGAGGTCATCGACCGGCTCGCGGAGCGGCGGCCCTGACGGGGGGAGTGTTGCGGGCGCGCCCGGCATTTCTCTTGTCTTTCCTTCCTGCCGTCCTTCCTCCTGTCGGGGGGTCATGCCGATTCGCGCGCCGCTTTGCGTTTTCGCGGGGGGGCGAGGCGATGAATGCGGAGGGTTTCGCCCCGGCCATTTTCGAAAGGCTCGACACGAGCTTCCACCTCCAGCACGGGGTAGCGGACGGTCGCGAGGCCGTACCGGCGATAGGGGGCGGCAAAAAGCTCGGTCTCTACGATCCCGCTCCAGTCGGCAATGGACATGAACTTCATCAACTCCCCGTTCTCCTGGGTCACAACCCGGTCCTCGACGATCATCCCGCAGCAGGTGATGCGCCGGCCCCGGTAGCGTCCGATGTCGCGGAGGGGGCAATACGTCTCCCACGCGATGTCGGGATAGAGGGCGAGGGGATGGTCGCGGACCGGAATCTCGAGCAGTTCCATCTCCCACTGCAATCGTTGCAGGGCATCCGGCTCCGTCAGCAGGCGGCCGGGCAAACGCAGCGGGTCGAGCCAACGGGTTCCCGTCCGGCGGGCCCGCTCGTCCAGGGTGGTCTGCCCGCCGGTTGCGGGCGGCCGCCGGCGGAGTTGCTGGATGTCCCAGAAAAGGTGGGTGAGACGGGGGGAAAAACAATCGAGCGCCCCGATGCGAAGGAGGGTTTCCAGTTCCTCGGCAAAGGCGCCGGTGCGGTCGGCGAGATCGGCCACGGACTGAAAGGGGGCGCGAGCCGCTTCGGCGTGAAGGCGTTTGCGGGTTTCGTCGCGCAGCCCTTTGGCTCGAGTGGCGGGGACCCGGATGCGGGGCGGTGAGCCGGGGAGGGCGATGTAGGCCGGGCCCGGCTGCTGGACGGTGGGCGGCGCCATCCGGATGCCGAGGCGGAGGGCTTCCAGAACATAGACGAGGGGGCGGTAAAATCCTTTGCCGTGGGTGAGAACGGCGGCCAGGAATTCCGCGGGGTGATAGCGCTTCAGCCAGGCGGCGCGCCAGGCTTCCACGCCGTAGGCGGTGGAGTGGGCCTTGCAGAAGGCGTAGCCGCTGAATCCGCAGAGGAGGGTCCACACCGCCTCGATTTCACCGGCTGTGCGGCCCCGGTTCCGGGCGGCCTGTTCGAAGGCGGGGCGGAGGGCCTCGGCCTCGGCATGCCGGTTTTTGACCAGGGCGCGGCGGAGGCGGTCGGAGGGGCCGAGGCCGAGCCCGGCGAATGCCTCGCACACCTGCAGGACCTGCTCTTCGTAGATGATGAGGCCGTAGGTGCCGCGCAGACAGGGGATGAGGCTGGGATGGGGATAGACGGGGGATTCCAGGCCCTGGTGCCGGCGGGTGAAAGACTGTTTCTTCTGCTGGTTGGCGGCGCCGGGGCGGATGACGCTGACGAGCGCGATGAGGGTGTCGATATCCCGGACATCGCACATGCGGGCGAGCCCGACCATGGCCGGACTCTCGATGTGGTGGACCGCGCGGGCGTTTCCGGTTGCGATCATGTCCCAGACGGCCGGGTCGCGCCAGGGGGCGCCGTCGCGCGGCGGCGGGGACATGCCGCGGGCGCGGAGCGCGGCCTCGGCATCCCGGATGACGGACAGGCCGCCCTGCCCGAGAATGTCGAACTTCACGAGGCCGATAGCCTCGACGGCATCCATATCAAAATGGGTGGCGGGGTAGCCGGAGGCGGATGTGAAGCAGGGGGTGAGGTCGGTGATGGGGTCCCGCGACAGGACCACACCGCAGGGGTGCATCTTGGGGTGGCGGGGAAAGCCGTCGAGATGTTCGGCCATGCGCACGGCCGTGGCGTAGGGTTCCTCGTCGAGCGGCAGGTCGGCGGTTTCCGGGCGTTGGTCCAGGATGTGCCGGAGGCGGCCGGCGCCCGTTCGGGGCAGACGCCGGGTGCAGCGGCGGATCTGTTCTTCGGAAAGGCCGAGGACCTTTGCGGCATCGCCGAGGGCGCTGCGGGCCCGGTAGGTGGAGAATCCGCCTACCACGGCGGCGTGGTCCGGCCCGTACTTCTCGAAAATGTGGTCCAGCACCCACTGGCGGGCATCGTGGGGAAAGTCGATATCGATGTCGGGGAGTTTGCTCATCTTCATTCGTTCCGGATTCAGGAATCGCTGGAAGTAGAGGCCGAACCGCTTCGGGCACACGCTGCTGATGCCGAGGCAGTAGCAGACCAGGGAGTCGGCGGCGCTGCCCCGAGTGAGCCAGGGGATCCCCGCGGCGCGGCAGTCGCGAAGCAGATCCCAGACGGTGAGGAAATAGGATTCGTAGCCGACCTCGTGGATGATGGCCAGTTCCTCCTCCACCTGCGGACGGATGGTGTCGGCGTGCCGGCCGTAGCGGCGGCGCAGGCCCTTGAGGACGAGCGAGCGGAGGAACGCGGCGGTGGTGGCGCCGTCCGGCGGGGAAAACAGGGGGAACTGCGGCGGGGCGGATGCGAGGCTGAAGCGGCAGCGGTCCGCGATATCCCGGGCGGCGGCGAGGGCATCCGGTGTATCGGCAAAACGCCGGGTCATTTCCTGGGGGGAGAGCAGCCAGGCGGTCCGCCGGAGAGATTGCTTGTCCGGGTGAGGGTGGTCCAGCAGGGTGCGGGTGCGGATGCTCTGGAGGATGGCATAGCGTGCCCGGTCCGCCGGCGAAGCGTAGTGAACGGCGGGAACGGCGGCGACCGGATATCCATGAACCGCCGCCCGGCGCGCGGCGGCGGGGGTGGCGGCGCCGAGAAAGAAGGCATCGCGGGCGAACCAGGGAGCGGCAGCGGGATCGGCGCCGACGGCGATCAGCCCCGCGGGTTCCAGCGGGAATGCATTCGAGGTGAAGCGGCATCCCCGGGTCAGAAGCCGGCAGAGATTCCGGTAGCCGGCGCGGGTTTCCACGTAGAGAAGAAGGGGGCGGTCATCGAGCTGGAGTTCCGCCCCGAGGATGGGGCGAATCCCCGCGGCCCGGCAGGCCAGGCAGAAGGGAACGGCTCCGTGGAGATTGCCGAAGTCGGTGAGGGCGAGCGAGGACCAGCCGCGATTGCGGGCTTCTTCCACGAGGCGCGGGATGTCGAGGGTGGAGTCGAGAAACGAGTAGGCGCTGTGGACGTGGAGAAGCGGAGCGGAGGGCAGGGTGTGCGATGCGGCGGCGGCGCGGGAGGCGGGAGGCGAGAGGCGGGGGGAGGGGGTCGGGGAAGTCGGGCCATGGCGGCGCCCCGTCGCGCGGGCGGGCAGTTCGCAGCCCCGAATGAGGACCCGCCGCCCCCGGTCCCGGTGCAGCTCGTCCATCACGTCTGCCGCCCGGCGGCCGGACTCCCGCCGGCGGGCGCGGGGATCGAGCGCCAGCTCGCGTACGGCCGGCGCCCGGTAGACCTGGGAGAGGCGGAGGGCGACCATGCGCAGGCTGACCCGCCGCCGCCAGGCCCGGCGGAGCATGGGGCGGAGGCGCCCGAACAGATCGGTCTCCATATCGGTCGGTTCCGGAAGGCTTTCGCTGTGACGGTCCTCGTCAAAGTCGTTGTACCGGATTCGCAGGGTCACGGTGCGAACGGCTTTTCCCTCGGCCCGCACCCGTTCCATGAGGCGGGTGGCGAGGGTGCGGAGGACGGTTTCGATATGGGCGGGATCGGTGACATCCTCGGGAAAGGTTTCCTGCCGGCTGTAAGATTTGGCAGGCGGGGGGACCGGGGTGACGGGCCGGGGGTCGATGCCGCCGGCGAAGGCCTTGATTTGCCGGGCGGCGTTCCCGACCAGGAGGGCGAGGGCCTCCTCCGGGGTGCAGGCGATTTGCCCGAGGCGGCGAAGGCCGGCCGCATCCATGCGGCGGCCGGTGACGGGACCGATGCCCGGCAGGGCCCGGTTGCAGAGGGGGGCGAGAAAGGCGGCCTCGTGCCCGGGCGGGATGTGCCGGAAGACACCCGGTTTCCGGAGCTTGGAGGCGATCTGGCTGACGACCTTGCAGGTGGCGATGCCTTCGCTCACGGATATTTTCAGGGACGTGGTGATGGCCCGCCGCAGTGTCTCCGCCGCCTCAAGGGCCGGGGTCCGGCAGCGGGTGAAGTCGAAGTACCCTTCGTCGATGGAGGCGATTTCCACCCAGGGAGTAAAGTCGTACGCGTACGAAAACATCCATCGGGAAAATTGTTCATACGTTTCGTAATTGCCCGGGAGAATGGTGAGGGACGGGCAGAGACGGCGGGCGCGGCTCGTCGGCATGGAGGTGTAGACGCCGTAGCGTCGCGCCTCGTAGGACGCGGCGGCGATGATCCCGCGCCGTTCGCCTCCTACGGCAATGGGCCGTCCGCGAAGCCGCGGATCGGCGGCCTGCTCGACGGAAGCAAAAAAGGCGTCGGCATCGAGGTGCACAATGGCGGGGGGCATGGCGGGCTCCGGCTCATACGGCCCGGACCCGGCGAAGAACCGCCACCACCACGCCCTGAATCACCAGTTCTTCCGCCGGAACCAGTTCCGGGTATCGGGGATTTTCCGCCTTGAGGTAGGTCTTGCCCCGGCGGCGTACAAAGGTTTTGAGGGTGCTCTCGCTGTCGATGAGCGCGGCCACCACATCGCCCGGCCGCGGATCGACGCCGTGTTCACAGACGACGACATCACCATCGAGAATGTGGCGCCCCTCCATCGAATCGCCCGTCACCTGCAGGGCGAATGTTCGCGGGGTGGGGCGGATTCCGAGGGTGTCCACATCGACGGATACGCAGCCGATGGGGTCCTGTTGCCGGGTGTCGGCAAAACCGGCGGGAATGGCCCCGTAGAGGGGGACATCGGCCAGGGGGCGCCGGCGACTGCCGTCGGGGCGGCGGGGGCGGAGGGCCCGGGGGCGCCGGGGGGTCTGATCCAGCGCTCCCTTGCGGGTGAGGGCCCGCACGTGGTCGCGCGCGGCATTGACACTGCGGTAGCCAAAGAAGGCCGCGATTTCCCGCAGGCTCGGCGCCTGGCCGGTCTCCCGTTCGGTCGATTCGATGAAATCCAGAACGTCCCGCTGACGGGGTGTCAATGTATCCATGATGCCATTCTCCGGTTGCTGTACATACGTACAGTATTCCGGGAGAGGGGGGGCGTCAAGCAGGGGAACGTGCTGTCCCCGATTTTTTCCCCGGTTCGGAACTCAGGGAGAGAACTGACGGTGGCTCCGGTTTCTCCGCAGGTCGAGGACGGGGCAGGCGGAAGAGAAACAGCGAATGAACGGATAGACACGGAGGGGGAGGGTGGGGCCCAAAAGCGGCCCCCGCCCTGCGCGCGGTCTCGCGCGGGGCCCGCGGCCTCCGCCCCTTCCGCACACTCTGCGCGCCTGGACGTGTTTGTCCCGCGCCGCCTGGCGGATGAACTTCGTCTCCTCCGGCACGAGGCCGGAGGGGGACGCCGGATCGTGCTTTCTCCCGGCGC
>CAZCOO010000114.1:0-9168 GCA_964500395.1 uncultured Verrucomicrobiota bacterium | reverse complement strand
CCGCTCCCTGGAGTCCCAATCCGGCATCCCCACCCGCATCGCCGAGGAGGGCCGCCCCCTGTAGGCCGCGGACCGCGTCGCCTCAACCGGTGAAGAACAGCCACACGGCCGCCACCAGCGCGGCCACCAGGATGCTCAACCCGATATCCCGCCGCCGCCACAGGGGATCGGAGGGCGCAATATCC
The DNA here is from genome assembly GCA_964500395.1 of uncultured Verrucomicrobiota bacterium. GTDB lineage: Bacteria > Verrucomicrobiota > Kiritimatiellia > CAZCOO01 > CAZCOO01 > CAZCOO01. The sequence goes on along the minus strand of CAZCOO010000114.1, from coordinate 8,983 downwards.
AGCCCTTCCCCGCCCTCTTCCGCCGTGGCGAAGGTGAGCCCGGCCAGCTTCTCCCGCGTCGGCTCGCGGGTGAGAAAACTCACCACCAGCAGGATCGCCGCACACACCAGGAACAGCCCGACGGCGAAGTGCAGGAAGTTCACCGTGGCGTACCAGTAGGCGAACCCGTCGAGCTGGGCCTTGCCCAGTTCCGCGGCGAGGCGCAGCATGCCCAATAAAAACCCCGCCAGCAGGCTCGTGATCGCCCCCCGGGCGTTGACGCGCTTCACGAGGACCCCCAGCAGAAACACCGCCGCGATGGGCGGGGAGATATAGGCCTGGACACTCTGCAGGTATTTGTAGAGCTGGTCCGAGATGTGCGCCATGAGCGGGATCCACAGCAACCCGCAGATCACCAGGACTACCGTGGCAACCTGCCCCACCCGCACCAGGTGCTGCTCCGATGCGTTCGGCTGCCACTTCCGGTAGAGATCCCACGTGATCAGCGTCGAGCAGGAGTTGAAGACCGAGGAGAGGGAACTCATCAGCGCCGCCAGCAGCCCGGCGACCACAACCCCGCGCAGCCCCACCGGCAACAGCACCCCGATCAGGGTGGGCAGCGCCTCGTCCGAGGCCCCCAGCTCCAGTTGCCCCTTTTGGGCCAGGGCCGCGGCCACCACCCCCGGCAGCACAAAGATAAACAGGGGCAGCACTTTCAACAATGCGCCGAACAGGCTCCCCCGCCGCGCCTGGTCGATGCCGTTGGCCGAAAGCACCCGCTGCACAATGAACTGGTCGGTGCACCAGTACCAGACCCCGAGAATCGGTGCGCCGAACACGATCCCCGTCCAGGGGAAGTCCGGGTCATCCATGGGCCGCCACATGTTGAAGTAGCTGCTGTCCAGCGTCCCCCGCAGCTCGCCCCACCCGCCCAGGGCGTGCAGGCCGATCCCCGTCACCAGCATGGACCCGCCCACCAGCACAAACATCTGCAGCAGGTCCGTGTAGAGAACCGCCCGCAATCCCCCGAAGACCGTGTAGATGCCCGTGGCAATCACCACCACCAGCGCCCCCGTCCAGAAATCGATGCCCATCAGGCTTTCAAATACAATGCCCCCCGCGGCAATCGTGACGGAGATCTTGGTCAGGACATATCCCAGGACGGAAATCCCCGCCAGGTACCAGCGGGATGCGGGCGAATAGCGCCGCTCCAGGAACTCCGGCATGGTGTAGACCCCGCTCTTGACGTAGAAGGGGACAAAGATCCAGCCCAGCCCCAGCAGGATCACGGAGGCGAGAATCTCGAACTGCCCCACCGCCACGCCGCTGTCCGCGCCGGTTCCGGCCAGTCCCACCAGGTGCTCCGACCCGATGTTCGAGGCAAAGAGCGAGGCCCCGATGATAAACCACCCCACATTGCGTCCGGCCAGGAAGTACCCCGCCGACGTCTTGCGCGTCGATTTCTCCCGCGAGGTCGCCCAGAAGGCCGCGCCAAAGACGAGAATGAAATAAAGCCCGATGACCAGCCAGTCCGCCGTTGCGAGCAGTCCCATACGATCCCATCCTTTCCTTCTGCAGTCTGCAGATTCGCGGGCAGAATATCAGGCCGTCTCCCCAACAGCAACTATCGTGGTCCCTCCTGAATCCTTTTCCAAAACCGTACTTGCTGCCCCCCTCTACCCGGCGTATTGTGTTTTAACCCGCGAGTGAAGAGGCGATTCGCAGGAAGACGCATCATGGCAGAGACAGCATCCGACAACGACAACAACCGCGGCATCACGATCTGTACCCTAAACGGTGAAGAAACACGCCAGCCGAAGGGATTCGTGTTCTGTTCGTTCGGGCTCCAGGTCTTTACCCCCGAGCCGTTCGACTCCTACAAACCCGTCGAACTCACGTTTCGCATTCAGGGAAATAACGGCGATTCCGAACACGTCTCCTGCACCGGCATCGCCGTCGACACAAAGAAGGATGCGGAAACAGACCTCTACACGACCGCCATCCGCCTCCTGAACGCCCCTCCCGCCGTCCGCGAGCGACTCTGTTGCCAGGGGGTGGATGCCGGGCACATCTGCAATTACTGCAACGGCCGCCACGGGGACGAACCCCCGCAGACCGACCTCGACCGCCTCCTCACCCCCCTCCGCTGAGGCCTCCTTCGGAACAGGCCCCGGCCCCGCACCGGGGTCCTTTCCGCTCGGACCCCGCGGCCCGGCATTCCCCCGGCATTCCCCCAACTTTTCCTCTTGACTGAAACCGCTTACATCCTGTATGTAATCGCTTACATTCATCATGGCTACGCTATCCGACATAGCCCGCAGGGCCGGCGTGTCCACGGCGACGGTGTCCCGTGTGATCAACCGAAGTCCCCTCGTGACGGCCGAGACGACCGCCTCGGTCGAGGCCGCCATCCGCGAACTCAACTACCAGCCCAGCCACGCCGCCCGCGCCCTGGCCCGGCAACAGACCGACACCATCGGGGTGATCTTCCCCACTGCCGAAAGCGGCTTTTACGCCGAAATCCTCAGCGCCATGGACCACGAGGCCGGCTTCTACAACAATGTCCTCATGACCGCCTTCGCCCGGGGCGATGATCACGGCGCCACCCTGTTGGTGAACATGCTCAGCGGCCGGCGCACCGACGGGATCATTGTGATGAACGTCAAGCTCTCCCCGCATGTGCTCGACCAGCTCACACGCCGGCAGGTCCCCCTCGTGGTCCTCGACCGCCCCTGCGAACAACCCTTCATCGATTCGCTCTCCATCGACAACCAAACCGGCATTCGCCTGGCGCTCGAACACCTCGTGAACACCTGCGGGCATCGGCGGTTCGCCGTCCTCACCGGCCCCAGCGGCACCTACGACGCCGACCAGCGCCTGCGCTGTTTCCGCGAGCAGGCCCCCGCCCTCGGCCTCGACCCGGCGGCGGCCGGGTTCTGGGCGGGAGATTTCACCGAGCGGGGCGGCTACCGCGCCGTTCGCCATGCCCTCACCGAAGGCGCCCCGCAACCGGATGTCATTCTGTCCTTTAACGACGCCATGGCCTTCGGCGCCCACCTGGCGCTCCGCGAACTCGGCCTGCGGGTGCCGGAGGACGTCGCCCTCATGGGCTTCGACAACATCGCCATGAGCCGCTACTTCGGCCTCACCACCATTTCTGTTCCGCTCGAAGAGCTCGGGCGGATCGCCATCCGCCGCGTCCTCCGGCGCGAAGATCCCCCGGAACACGGCCACCAGGTCCTGCCGACCTCCCTCGTCGTTCGCTCCACATGCGGGGCCTCCCCCCCCTCTTTGCGCGACGTTTCCCGTTCCGCCCTCAACCAACCAGGAGAGACATCATGAACGCGACCCCCTACAGAACCCCCGGCGCCCTGCTGCTCGCCGTCGGCATCCTCCTGGGAACGGTCTCCCCGGGTTTGTCCAACCTTCTCACCAACCCCGGGTTCGAGACCGGCGACCTCTCCGGATGGAGCACCTTCGGCACCGGCTGGCGCATCTCGACCTTCGGCGACGACGTCAACTCCGGCACCAACGGACTGGTCAATGACATCCTCAGCGACAGCGCCGGCTTCAAAGGCGTCAACCAGGAGGTCGCCGTGACGGGCGGGGCCGCCTACGATGCCTCCGTCGCGCTCCGGACCGTCTCGCTGGAAAACGACGAGGTCGAAGCCTGGCTCGAGATTCAGTGGTTCGATTCCTCCAGCGGCCTCATCAGCCAGGACGAAACCCTCCCCCACATCAGCAGCGACCAGCCCTACACGCAGGCGTCCCTCAGCGCGATCACCGCCCCCGTCAATGCCGTGACCGCAAGCGTCCGCGGCATCATCCACGTCACGGTCGACCAGACCGACAGCGATTTTGTCACCTGGGATGATTTTTCCTTTCAGCAGATCCCGGAACCGTCCACCGGCGCCCTGGTCGGGCTGGCCGCGTTGATGGGCGCCGCCGGGCTGCGCAGGAGAACAGGAGCGCGACAGCCATGAACCTCACTCCACGCGTCTTCACCATCGCCTGCCTCCTTGTCCCGGTGCTGGCCGCAGGGCCCGCCCTGAGGGCGGCCACCCTGGCCAACCCGGGCTTCGAGACCGGCGACCTCTCCGGATGGAGCACCTTCGGCGACGGGTGGCGCATCGGGACCGTAGGCGATGCCAACAGCGGAACCTATGGCGCCGTCAACGACATCCAGGACGATTCAGGGTTCAAGGGGATCTTCCAGGAGGTCGACGTCACCCCCGGCACCTTCTACAACGCCGGCGTCTTCCTCCGCGCCGTCGCCATGGAAGACAACGCGGTCGAGTCGTGGCTGGAAGTTCAATGGCTCGATTCCGGCAGCGGGGTGATCCGCCAGGACCAGTCCACCCCCCGGGTGATCGGCGAGCAACTCACCTACCAGCGGCAGACCCTCACCATGATGGAGGCCCCCGCCGGCGCCGTCCAGGCCAGCGTCCGGGGCATCATCGAGATCACCTCGCTCCAGTCCTCGCCGGATATCGACTTCGTCACCTTCGACGATTTCGAGTTCGGCCGCAATGTACCCGAGCCCACAACCATGGCCATGCTCGGCATGGCCGCGATCTCCCTCGTGGCCCTCCGCCGCGTAACCGTCTCCCGACCCCCTGCCTGAATCCAGAATCCACCGGCCCCTCATGAACCCATTCTTCTCCCACATCCCCCGCCACGCCCTTTTTGTCCTGTTTGCCGCGAGCCTGTCGCTGCCCGCCGGCGCCTCCGTCCGGAACCCGGGATTTGAGAATGACGGACTGACCGGCTGGCAATCCTTTGGCGGCGAGTGGCGGGCGGTCGCCGATGACCGGGCGTGCGACGGCGCGGCCTCGGCCCTCCACGCCCTCGGCACCTCGGACAGCGAGTATCGCGGCCTCGTCCAGTCCGTCGCCGCCTCCCCCGGGATGCGCTATCACGCCGCCGCCTGTCTGCGCGCCACGGAGCTGAACGGCGGTGCCACCGCCTTTCTCGAAGTCCAGTTCCTGGATGCGGACGGGACGGTCCTGACCCAGTACCAGAGCCGCCCGATCCCCCGAAGCGGTCTCCTCAAAGCCGACCTCCGCAACCTGCCCGCCCCGCCGGGAACCGCGTCCGCGAGCATCCGCGGCATCGTCCACCTCACCGACCCGAGGCGCCCGGGCCCCGGGGCCGCCCTCCGGCTCGATGCCGTCCGGTGGTCTGCCGCCGAGCCGCCCCGGAAGTAGTCCCTTCATGAAGCGCGCCCGCCACAACGCACCGTTCGCCCGGGGCCCGGCTCCGTCCGGCTTCACCCTCGTCGAATTGCTCGTCGTCATCGCCATCATCGCCCTCCTGGCCGCCATCCTCCTGCCGACCGTCGGCAAGGCCCTCTCCCGCGCGCGGACGGCCGCCTGCTCCTCCAATCTCCGCCAGATCGGCATGGCCTCCCGCCAGTACGCCATGGATCACAACGACCGCCTCCCCGACGTCACCTGGGACACCCAGTACCGCCAGTTTTCCCTGCTCTCCCCCTACCTCGGGGAGGCCGATATCTTTCAATGCCCCGCCGCGCGCACCGGCGACAGCGGGGCCACCTGGCCCGAGGTCTACTGCACCGGCAGCGCCCCCACCAACCGCTGCACGGACTACAAACTGGCGGACGAAGGCGCCATCATCGCCACCCCCATCAACAGCTTCGCCCTTCCCGCCTGGGTCGTGCTCGCCGTCGATATCGACTGGTCTGCCCGGCAACGGCACGGAGAGGGCCAGAACCTCGTCTTCCTGGACGGCCACGTGGAATGGAAGAAAGAAGAAGACTACCGCGGCGCCGGCGCCGAAGATCCCAACGGCAACAGCCCCTGGTACAACTGGGGCCAACGCGCCCAACCTTGAACAGTGCCCCCATGAACGACTGCCCCCCCCATTCCGGCCCCCTGCGCCGCGCCCGATCGGCCGCCCTCGCCCTGGCCCTCCTCCTGGCCCACACCGCCTCCGGCGCCGCCCTCTCGCCCCGCGACACCGCCCTGCTGGACGACATCATCACAACCAGCCTCCGCTTCTTCGATGAACAGACCCACCCCGGCACCGGACTCGTCGCCGATGCCGCCCGGGCCGACGGCTCCGCCCCCGGGCCGGTGGCCAGCATCGCCGCCACCGGGTTCGGCCTCTCCGCCTTCGCCCTGGCCTTCGAGGACGGCCGCCTCCCCGCCGACCCGACCCGCGACCGGGTCCGCGCCACCCTGCGCTTTCTGCTCGATGACATGCCCCACCACCGCGGCTTCTACTATCACTTTGTCGACGCCGCCACCGGCGAACGCCGCTGGGAAAGCGAGCTCTCCTCCATCGACACCGCCCTCCTCCTCGCCGGCGCCCTCCACGCCCGCGCCGTGTTTGACGACCCCGAAATCCGCCGCCTCGCCACCGCCCTCTACGAACGTGTCAACTGGCCCTGGATGCTCGACGGCGGTCAAACCCTCTCCATGGGCTGGACCCCCGAAGAAGGCTTTCTCGACGCCCGGTGGGACAGCTACAGCGAGCTCATGATCCTCGTCCTGCTCGGCCTCGGCTCCCCCACCCATCCCCTGCCCGACAACGCGTGGCAGGCCTGGGCCCGCAAGCCGCTGGTCGCCTACGGCCCCTACACCTTCCTCGCCTGCCCCCCGCTCTTCACCCACCAGTACGCCCACGCCTGGATCGACTTCCGCGACCGGCGCGATGCCGTCGCCGACTACGGCCGCAACTCCGAACTCGCCACCCGCGCTCAGCGCCTCTTCTGTATGGATATCGCCGATCGCTTTCCCCACTACGGCCCCACCCTCTGGGGCATCACCAGCTCCCTCGGACCCGACGGCTACAAACCCTGGGGCGCACCCCCGCCCACGCTCGATCCGCCGATCGACGGCACGGTGGTCCCCTGTGCCCCCGGCGGGTCCCTCCCCTTCGCCCCGCGCATCTGCCTCGACACGCTCCACCACATCAAAGAGGGCTACGGCGACCGCACCTGGACCCACTACGGATTGATCGACGCCTTCAACCCCGCGACCGGCTGGACCGCCGACGACGTCCTCGGCATCGACGTCGGCATCACGCTCCTCATGGCCCATAACCTCCTCGACGGCTCCATCTGGAAGGCCGTGGCCGACGACCCGGACCTCCGCCGCGGCCTCCGCCGCGCCGGGTTCGTCTCCACCACGCCCTCCCTGCCCAAAGCCGACCGGGACTACCTCGACGCCCTGGCCGCCGACACCTGGCGCTCCATCCGCGCGCTCCTCCACGAACCCTCCGGCCTCCCCTGGGACAACGCCAACCACCGCGACATCACCTCCGTCAGCAACATCGGCCTCTGGCTCGCCTCCCTCGTCGCCGCCGTGGAACTCGACCTCCTGCCCGAATCCGACGCCACCGCCCTCGGCCGCCGCACCCTCGCCACCCTGGCCGATCTCCCCACCCATGACGGCTTCCGCCAGTGCTGGACCCGCCTCGCCACCCGCACCCCCGCCACCAACGACCCCTGGGTCTCCGTCCTGGACAGCGGAAACCTCGCCGCCGGCCTCGTCCTCGCCGGCGTCCGATTCCCCGAGCTTCGTAACGACGCCGACGCCCTCCTCGACGCCATGGACTGGTCCGCCTTTTACCACGCCGGCACCAACGCCCTCCTCGGCGGCTACAACACCGCCACCGGCGAACGCCCCGCCACCTGGACCCTGCGCCATGTCGGCACCGATGCCCGCACCGCGCAATTCCTCGCCGTCGGCTCCGGCCGCGTTCCCGCCCGCCTCTGGCAGGGCCTCGACCGCTCCCTGGAAACCCGCTACCGGGCCGAGTACTACAAGCCCGGCTGGCAGGGCGGCGGGCTCTTCATGCAGACCCTCCCCGCCATGTGGATCGACGAGCGCCACACCCCCGCCTGGCAGTCCGCCGCCAATTTCACCTATGCCCAGATCCGCCACGGCCGCAATCTCGATCTCCCCGCCTGGGGCTGGTCCGCCTGCGAAGCCCCCGACGGCCGCTACCTCGGATGGGGGGCCCTGGAGGACTCCATCGTCACCCCCTACGCCGCCGCCCAGGCCCTGCCCTTCTTCCCCCGGCAGGCCGTCGACAGCCTTCGCGCCATGCAGGCCCGCGGCGCACGACATCCCTCCCTCGGCTTCTACGACAGCCTCGACCTCCACAGCGGCGCCGTCGCCACCAATTTCCTCGTGCTCGACCAGGCCATGATCCTCGGCGCCATCGCCAACGCCCGGCGGGACGGGGTCCTCCGCACCCTCTTCCACCAGCATCCCCTCGCGCAGCGGGCGGCGGAGGCCCTCGCAGAGTTCCGCCCCCGCCGCTACGACGCCCTGCGGGCCGACCTCCGCCTCTCCACCCAGCCCAAAAACATTCGCAACCCCGTCCCCCCGACCCTTTCCGCCCCCTACGGCAACACCCCCGAGCCCCACCACGCGGCCCGCATCAAAACCGAAGACGGCGCGTCTACCGTGGCCTTCTTCTGGACCACCGGCGCCCTCCACCTGGCCGCCACCGTCCGCGACACAACCCCACGCCCCGCCGCGGCGGAAACACCCCTCTACGAAGGCGACAGCATCGAACTCTTTCTCGATCCCGACGCCGACGGCCTCGTCTGGGGGTCCACAAACGACTTTCAATTCGGGTTCGCCCCCGGCCGCCCGCCGCGGGAATGGTTCGGCCGCCGCACCCGCGGGGTCACCCTCACCACCAGCCGGGAGGCCGAAACCACCACCTTCCGCGCCCGCATCCCCTGGACCACCCTCGGCGTGTCCCCCGAGCCGGGCCGCCTCCTCGGCCTCTGCCCCACCGTGATCGACCGCCAGTCACACGATAAACTCCGTAAATTCGAATGGCACTGGCAGCCCCAGCTCGACCGCACCCAACTCGGCCGCCTCCTCCTCCTCGAGCCCTCTCCCACACCAATTTCCACCAGTAACCAATAACCAATAACCAGTAACCAACAACCACCACCCCCCGGGGCCGCACCATGAAGATATCCCAATCGCTCCCACTCCTCACCCTCGTTCTTTTCACC
>CAZCOO010000113.1:0-9169 GCA_964500395.1 uncultured Verrucomicrobiota bacterium | reverse complement strand
CTTTTGGCGGGGCCTGATTTCCGGGGGCTTGATTCGCCAAAGTCGGTTGGGTAGTCTCGCCCGATGGCGGTACAGAGACAGACACAAGCACGAACGGGCTGGCGCGAGGCGGGCGGGATCCTTTTCCTGGCCGTGTGCGTTCTCCTCCTTCTCAGTTTTATTTCCTATCACCCCGAAGACATTCCCCTCATCCAGGTGCCGGCCCGCCATCCGCCGGGCAACTTTATCGGAACCGCGGGCGCGTGGATTGCGTTTCTGGTGCTCATGACCTTCGGCGTGGCCGGATTCCTGCTCCCCGTGGCGGTCGCCGTGCTGAGCCTGTACATGGTCTTTCAGCGGGAGGGGCGGGTCTGGCCCAAGGCGTGCTGGATGGGCATGATTCTCATCGGCCTGGTGTGCCTGGCGGAAATCCAGGAGCCCATGTGGCGGCCGATGGTCGAGGGATTGAGTCTGGGCAGCGCCGGCGGGGCGCTGGGGCTTTTGCTGGCGGACCATATTTTCATCGGACTCCTGGGGAAGATCGGGACGGCGATTCTCGCCACGGCCCTGCTTCTGGCGGGCATCGTGCTCCTGGCCAACGTCCATCCGCGGTCTGTCCTCGCCGGCCTCCGGTCGCTGGCGGTCCTGCTCGGCGGCAAAGGACGGGAGGCCCTGGCCCGTCAGAAAGACAAGCGCGACGACCGGCGCCGGGAAAAGGTGGACGAGGCGGGTCGCCGCCGCCGGCTGGAAAAAGCCATGGCCCGCCAGGCGACGGACGCGGAGCCGAGCCCCTCCGCATCGCCCCCGGCGCCCGCCCAGCCCGAGCCGGCCCCCGAACCCGCCGCCCCGCCGCCGGAAAAAAAGAAACCCAAGCCGCAGAAAAAGCCGGCGCCCGAACCGGCTCCGGAGCCCGAGCCCGATTTTGCGGCAAAGGCCCCGGAAGGCGATTTCAGCCTCCCGCCCCTCTCCATGCTGGAGGAGACACCGCCCGCGCCCAAGGGCGATTTTGCCGCTCAACAGCAGGCCGAGGGGCAGGTCCTGGAGGATACCCTCGGGGAGTTCGGCATCGAAGCGCGGGTCACCAACGTGGAGCGCGGCCCGGTGGTGACCCGCTACGAACTCCTGCCGGCGCCCGGCGTCCGCCTGGAACGGATCACCGGGCTCAGCAACAATATCGCCCTGGCCATGAAGGCGGAGAGTGTCCGGGTGCAGGCCCCCATTCCCGGGAAGGGCGTGGTCGGCATTGAGGTGCCCAATTCCAAGGCGCACCTCGTCTCCATCCGCCAGATCCTGGAAAGCGATTCATGGCGCAATTCCAAGGCGGCCCTTCCCCTGGCCCTGGGGCAGGACGTAGGGGGGCGCGAGCTGGTCGCCGACCTCGCCGACATGCCGCACATGCTGATCGCCGGGGCGACCGGCTCGGGCAAGACGGTATGCATGAACAGCATCCTCGCCGGGCTCCTCATGTCCCGTACGCCGGAGGAGATGCGGCTGATGCTGATCGACCCGAAGATCGTGGAGTTTTCCGGGTACAACCACTTGCCGCACCTGGTGGTGCCGGTCATTACCGATCCCAAAAAGGTGGCCCTGGGGCTGCGCTGGGCGATCAACGAGATGGAACGCCGGTACAAGCTGCTGGCCAAGGTCGGGGTCCGGAATATCAAGGGCTTCAACAGCCGCCCCATCGTCAAGCAGGAGGAACTGTTTGCCGACGAAAATGAAGACCCGGCCGAGCCCAAAGAAGACAAGAATGCGGTCCCGGACCGCCTGCCCTACATCATCATCATCGTGGATGAGCTGGCCGACCTGATGATGGTGGCCCAGGCCGACGTGGAGAATGCCATCGCCCGCCTGGCCCAGCTCTCCCGGGCGGTGGGGATTCACATGATCCTGGCCACCCAGCGCCCCTCGGTCAACGTCATCACCGGCACGATCAAGGCCAACTTCCCCGCCCGCCTGGCCTTCCAGGTCGCCCAGAAGGTGGACAGCCGGACCATCCTGGACGCCTCCGGCGCGGACAAGCTGCTGGGCAAGGGCGACATGCTCTTCCTCCCGCCCGGCAGCAGCAAGCTGGTCCGCTCCCAGGGGACCTTTACCACCGACCAGGAGATCAACCGGATCGTAGAGTTTCTCAAGAAACAGGGCACGCCGGAGTACGAAACGGAAGTGAAAGAGAAGATCGAAAGCAAGGCGCCGGCCGTGCCGGATGCCGACGAGGGGGATGAGGACGACATGATCGAAAAAGCGGTCGAGATCATCCGGCAGACGCGCCGGGCCTCGACGTCCTCCCTGCAGCGCCGCCTCCGCATCGGCTACACCCGCGCCGCCCGGATCATGGATATCCTCGAAGAGCGGGGCATCATCGGGCCGCCCAACGGCGCCGACCCCCGCGAAATTCTCATCGACCTGGATGGGGATATTCCCCAGAATGACGACCAGGAACCGCAACCAGACGCCTGAGCCGGACCCCCGCCGGCATGCCGAACGCGTCCCCCCCGTGTTCGGTCCTGCCGCCGACATAAAGGCCCGCCGGGAAAGGAGGCGGACTCGATCATGAGCACGCTAGGAGAAACACTCAGAGAGGCCCGCGAGGCCAAAGGCGCCACGACATCGCAAGCCGCGGCGTCCACGCGGATCAAGGTCCAGCATATCGAGGCCATGGAGCGGACGGATTTTTCGGGCATTGCCGCTCCCGCCTACGCCAAGGGGTTTATCAAGCTCTACGCGGAGTACCTCGGGCTGGATCCGGACCCGCTGATCCAGGAATACCTGGACGCCCACATGACCCGCGAGCAGGCCTCCCTTCTGCCGAGCGAAAAGCTCGATCAACCCACGACGCCCCCCAAACCGAGTGAAATCAAGCTCGACTGGGGACGATTCCGCCAGATGCTGCCGCCGCCGGACGTGCTGCGGCGGGCGGCCCCGTGGGCCGGCGGGGTGCTGGTGCTGCTGGTGGTGGTCATCGGAATTTCCCAATGCACGGGGTCTGAGCCGGCCGGTTCCGAATCCGCAACCGCCCCGCCGCCGGAGACCCTGGCGTTGAGGGAGTCCGGCGATCGCGATCTCCTGGCCGTCCCCCCGCCGCCCTATCTCGGCGGAGACTGAGCGCGGCGTGCGGCGGGGCGCCGGCAGGGGCGGGGGAGGGGGCTCGCGCAGGGAGAGATCCGGGGGATTGGGGCTTCCGGGCTTGTCGGCCCGGGGTCGCGTGTCGTATACCTTGCCCGATTTTCCGGAAAGGCCGTTTTCTGCATGAGCATGAATGTTCCCAACCTGTTGACCATGAGCCGTCTGGGCCTCGCCATCATCCTGATGGGGTTGCTGGCGGTGTCCTTTCCGCTGGCGAAGAGTGCGGCCCTCGCCGTATTTATCATTGCGGGCATTACCGACTACCTCGACGGGACCCTGGCCCGGAACCGGTACGGGGTTACGACCTTTGGTCAATTCATGGATCCCCTGACAGACAAGGTGGTCGTGTGCGCGGCCTTTGTCAGCTTTGTCGAGCTGGAGGTCAACCAGGGCCGGCTGGGAACCACGGCGCTGGTGCCCGCCTGGATGGTGGTGCTGATTATTTCCCGGGAGTTTGCCGTGACCGGCCTTCGGCTGATTGCCGCCAATAAGGGGGACGTCATCTCCGCCGGGGTGTGGGGAAAACATAAAACCGTCTGGCAGATCGTGGCGATTGTCGTTATCCTCCTGGGGCTGGCCATTCGCGAGGATATCCTGCCGCGCCTGCAGAATGCCGAACTCGCGAAGGACTTTGATTTTGCATTGGGGTATATCGCCCTTGCGGTCACCCTGGCCGTGGTGGTGATCACCCTGGCCTCGGGAGCTATGTACTTCCTGGAGCACCAGGAGGTGGTCCGGGGGCGGGGCCGTCGCCGACGGTCCGCGGGCTGATGAAGAAGGAGAGACTCTCTATGATTCCGTTGATTCGCCAATTTCGTTTCGCACTCCCGGTTTTGCCGGCCGTCGCCTCGGTGGCCGCGGCCCGGGAGCCGGGTGAAGCAGACGCCGTGGAACAAACCAGCATGACGCTGGGCCAGATCGTGCAGACCGGTGGCTGGCCCATGTATGTGCTGGCGGCCATGTCCGTCGCTGCCGTGGCCTTTATCATCTATTTCTTTGTCGTGCTCCGGGCGGAGCAGGTCGCCCCCCGGGCCCTGGCCGACCGGCTTCGCAGCCAGCTCGGCGCGGATGACCTGGACGCCGCCCGGAAGACCTGTGCCGGCAGCAAGGCGCCGCTCGCCTCCGTGGTGGGGGCCGGGCTCGAACATCTGCGCCGCACCGGCGACCGCGACCCCTACTTGCTCAAGGATGTGATGGAGGGGGAAGGGGGGCGCCAGGCCTCTCTCATCCAGAATCAGACCCAGTACCTGCTGGATATCGCGGTCATCGCCCCGATGGTCGGGCTGCTGGGAACGGTGATCGGTATGCTGAGCGCCTTCAATACCGTCGCGCTCGATATCGCCAAGGCCCGCCCCATGCTTCTGGCGGCGGGCGTCTCCCAGGCGCTGATCACCACCGCCGCCGGCCTCATTGTCGGCATCCCGGCCATGATGTTCTACGCCTATTTCCGCGGGCGGTCCTCCAAACTGATTGCCCAGTTCGAAGCGACCTCCGCCGATCTGCTGAGCCTCCTCACGCATAAACGCCGCGAACCGGAATCATGAATTTCCGCAAACAGAACCGGCCCGAATCCGTCGGGTTTCAGATCGCGCCGATGATCGACGTGGTCTTTCTGCTGCTGACGTTTTTCGTCACCAGCCAGATCTTTGCCCAGTGGGAGACCGAGATCGGGATCACCCTGCCCACGGCCAAAACCGGCGAAATGCCGCGCCGCATGCCCGGGGAGGTGATTCTGAACCTCCGGCCGACGGGAGACGTGGTGGTCAACGGGCAGGACCTGACCGACCCGGAGCTGGAGCGCATGCTGTCCCGGCTGGCCGAGTTGTTCGAAGATCAACCCGTGCTGCTGCGCGCGGACGAAGCCACCGCCTACCGGCATGTGATCGGCGTGCTCGACGCCTGCCGCGAGGCGGGTATCTGGAATATCAGCTTTGCTACCGGGGTTCCCGAGGAGTAGGCATGCGAAGCGTCCGCGGGCCCGCCATCATCGGATGTCTTATCGCCTGGGGCACGGCCGCCTGGGCGCTCGACCCCGCGGCCCAGATGCGGTTTGCCGACGGCCTCTACAGCCGGGAAATGTACGAGCTGGCCGTTCGCGAGTACCTCGTACTGGTGCGGGAAGCCCCCGGGTATGAGAAGCGCGACACCGTGTATTTCCGCGTGGCCGAGTGCTACCGGCAACTCGGCCAGTACCCTGCCGCGGATGCGTTCTATCGGCGGTGCCTGTCGGAGTATCCCGACAGCCCGCTGCGCGACCGGGCCGCCTACCGGCGAGCCGAGTTGAAAGTCCGGGATGGAAATCTTCTCGAGGCGGTCAACCGCCTGCGCGCGTTTCTGGAGGACGACCCCCCCGCGGATTATGCGGCCCCGGCCCGGTACTACCTCGGCTACAGTCTCAAGCGCCTCCAGATCCGGGACGACGCCCGAAAGCAGCTCCGGGCCGTTCTCCAGGACTATCCGGATTCCCCGTTTGCGGCCTATGCCGCCATCGAGCTCGCGGACATGCTGCGGAGCGCCGAGGAGCCGGCCCTCGCGCAAGCGGCCGCGTTGCTGGACCGGGCCGAAGAACTCGCCCCGACCCCGCGGGTGAAGGCGGAAGCGCTCTTTCAGCGGGCGGAACTCGCCTATGCGCAGAGCCATTTTGGCGACGCCGCCGAGGCGTACCTCCGGCTGCTGGACGAGTTCCCCGGCGATTTCCGGGCCGGGGAAGCCGGGCTCCAGGCCGCGTGGAGTCTGATCAAGGCGGAGACGCGACCGGTGCGCGCCCAGGCCCTCGCCGAAGAACGCCTGCCGGACGCCGCGCCCGAAGACCGCCCCGCCTGGCTGTACCTGAAAGCCAATGCCCACCGCCTGCAGGAAGAATGGTACTCGGCGGCCGAGGCCTATGATGACCTTCTCTCCGACGCCGCCGATCACGAACTCGCTCCGGCCGCCGCCTATGAGGCCGCCCTTGTGGCCACGGAGCGCGGCGAACACGCCGATGTGCTCGAGCGTCTCGACGGCGTGCCGGTCGACCCGGCCGTTCGGGCGGATGCCCACTGGCTCCAGGCCGAGGCCGCCCGCGCCCTCGACCGGTTGCAGACCGCCCGGGACCACTACCGGGCTATCTGGCGCGAGAGCGCCGAGTCCACCCGGGCCCCGGCCGCCGGCTTGCGGCTCGCCCGCCTGCTCGCGGATGGGGACCCCCGGGCGGCGGCCGATCTCTACATCGAATTTGCCGGCCGGTATCCCGACCACGATCAGGCCCCCGCGGCCCTCCGCCGTTCCGCGTCACTCTACCGCGAGGCCGGCGCCCTGGCGGCCGCGGCCGATGCCTGGCAAACCTTCCTGGAGCGATACCCCGAAGCCGAGGGCCGCCTGGAAGCCGGTCTGCAGCGGGCCCTCACGCTCATTCGACTCGAAAAACCCGGGCAGGCCGATCGCGCCCTGGAGGCCATTCGCGAAGAGGCGGCCGGCGCCCCCCTGGGGGCGGAAATCCTCTACTGGCAGGGCGTGCTCGCCGACCAGCAGGGGCAGACCGTGAAATCCACCCGCCTTCTGCGGGAGGCCCTCGATCACGATCCCGCGCCCGATCTCGCCGCCCGGATCCAGTACCGGCTCAGCGCCGTGCTGCTGCGCCGCGGCGAACGCGAAGCGGCCGCCGATATCGTCCAGGCGCTCGTGGACAGCGGCCGCACCGAAGACATGCCGCCCAACCTGCTGGCCTGGCTCGCCCGCAACCGCCTGGAGAAGGGCGCCCCGGCCTCGGCGGAACGAGCCGCCGCGGCCCTGCTCGCCAATGCCGACGAGGCCGCCTGGACCCCCATCGCCGGCTGGTTGCTCGGGCAAAGCCTGCAGGCACAGGGCCGGAATGAAGACGCCATCGAGGCCTACCGGCAGGCGGTGCAAGCCGAGACCCCCCCGACACGGGAAACGCTGGAAGCCCGACTCGCCCTGGGCGAGCTGCTCCTGGCCCGGGGGCAGAGCGAGGCCGCCGGCCGGCACATCGAAGCCGCCGTCGAAGCGGCTGCAGACGATGAGGGGTCCGGCCTGCGGGCGCGCGGTCTCATGCTGCTGGCCCGCCGGCACGCCGCCGGCGATGACCTCGATGCCGCGGCCCGCACATGGATGAGTGTGGCCGTGCTGTACGACGATCCGGAACTCTCGCCCGAGGCCCTGTACCGTGCGGCCCGGGCCTTTGACAGCTTGAACAGGCCGGAGCGCAGGCAAAGCGCCCTGGAGGAATTGCGGTCGCGCTACCCGGAGAGTGAATGGGCGGCCCGGGCACAGTCCGGCCCATCCGGCGAAAAGGATCCTACCGACTCATGAGCACGGCCCAGGAATGGCAGATTCGCAAGCGAGCCCACCAGTGCGAACAAACAGGGGAGCCCTTTCAGGACGGCGATGTCGTCGTCTCCCGCCTGGTGTTCGAGGAAGAGGAGGGGTACCGGCGGGAAGACTACAGCCTCGGGGCCTGGGCGAAGGTCGACGACGGCCGGTCCGTGAGCGTGTGGCGCAGCGAATACGAATCCCCCCCTCCGCCGGACGAGAAGGAGCCCGTACAGAAAGAGACGGCCGAAGGTCTGCTGCGAAAGCTCATGGAGACCGAAGACCCCGAGAACCGCAATACCATTTACATCCTCGCCCTCATGCTCGAACGGAAACGGATATTTGAGGAAAAGGATGTCCGCAAGCAGGAAGACGGCGGCAAGATCCGCGTCTACGAACACAAAAAGACCAACGAAACCTTTCTCATCCCCGATCCCCAGCTCCACCTCGACGAAATCGAATCCATCCAGGAGGAAGTCGTAGCCCGCCTGGGGTAGCCCGCTCGCCCGCGGCGGGGTGGGGCGCCCGGGTTGCCGTCCGGGGCCGTCAAAAAGAACGCCGGCCTGTCGGGGACAGGCCGGCGCTCGCAAGCACGGAATTCCGTTGTCGATTACGACTGGGCCGCGGCCAGGTTTTCGCCGACCTTGTTCCAGTTCACGACATTGAACCAGGCGGCGATGTAGTCGGGACGCCGGTTCTGGTAGTTGAGGTAGTAGGCGTGCTCCCACACATCGAGCCCCAGGATCGGGGTTCCGGTGAACTCGGAGACGCCCGTCATGAGCGGACTGTCCTGGTTCGGGGTGGAGCCGATCTTGAGTTGTCCGCCGTCCACGACCAGCCAGGCCCATCCGGATCCGAACCGGCCGGCCGCAGCGGCCGAGAACTGTTCCTTGAAGGCGTCGAATCCGCCGAAGGTTGACTGAATGGCATCCGCCAGCTCCCCGGAGGGTTCCCCGCCGCCATCCGGCGACATGATGTCCCAGAACAGGGAGTGGTTGGCGTGTCCGCCGCCGTTGTTGCGCACGGCCGTGCGGATGTCGCCGGGCACACTGTTCAGATCGCCGATCAAGTCGTGCAGCGACTTGGCTTCGAGCTCGGCATTCCCCTCAAGGGCCGCATTGAGCTTTTTGACGTATGTGCCGTGGTGTTTGTCGTGATGGATTTCCATGGTTCTGGCATCGATGTGCGGTTCGAGCGCATCGAAGGCATATGGAAGAGATGGCAATTCATGAGCCATGACAGTCCCTCCTTGTCTTGAGTTCATGTTCAGAGTTGAGTGCCCCGATTGGGCGGTATCACTATAGGGCGACTCCCCGGCATGTCCAGTGGGGGAGGCGGGAAAAATGTCGGCCGGGGCTACAGGAATTCCGTGTGGACATCGAGGAGTACGTGGCGCGGGTTCAGTTCCAGGAAATTCCGCACCTCCGCAATTCGTTTCTCCGCCACCTCTTTTCGGGCGGCCACGGTGACAAAGGCCATCTCCGCCCGCCGCCACTCATCCTGACGGCCGACCTCGGCGACGCTCACGTTCATGCGGGCCACCAGGCGATCCTTGAGGCTGCGGATCACCATGCGCTTGTCTTTGAGAGACCGGCTCTCGGGGATGCTCAGTTCCGCTTCCAATAAACCAATAACCATAGGAGGGCTCCGGGCGTCTGTGTCATGCGCGGAGCGTACCGCATTTCGAATGCGGCCGCAATCCGGTCGACAAAGCCCCTTCCGCAGGGTAGAAGAGGGGCGGTGATCGATGAGCGAA
>CAZCOO010000112.1:0-9230 GCA_964500395.1 uncultured Verrucomicrobiota bacterium | reverse complement strand
GCGGGCCGGATTCCACCCTCAGGCGAGGTTGGGGTTGACGTCCGTCCACTGGTCGAGCGGCGGCAGGACGCCCATCTCCACGACTTCGTCGCGCAGCTTGCCGAGGTGCTCGTAGGAGGCCTGGAGGGCGGCCATTTCGTCTTCCGTGCCCTCCGGCAGTTTCCAGGTGACGCCGTCGGGGGTGATCTCGGTCTCCATGGCCATCATGATCCGGTCGAATCCTTCGCCCTTGATGTAGGTGCCGCTGGGCCACGGATAGCCGTGCCCGTCCATGGCGGCTTTGACCATGAGGACGGACTGGTGGGCCGGGCTCTGGAAGGAGCTGCGGCCGCGGAGCTGGATGATGCGCTTGCCGCCGCCGCTGGTCTTTTTCTTGATGGCCTCCCAGTCTTCCCGGGAGAGCTGGTCGGTGCCGATGAGGTCGGGGAGCGGGGTGCCGGACACCTTCGCGGTGCCGGCAAATACGGCCATCATTTCGCCGTGGCCGCCATAGGTGCGACAGCCGGTGACCTCGTCCTGCGGCACGCCGAAGTGCTGGGCCAGGGCGGACTGCAGGCGGGTGCTGTCCAGCGCGGCGAGGGTCGCGATGCGGCCGGGCTCGAGGCCGGAGTGAACCATGGTGGTGAGGCCGGTGATGTCGGCGGGGTTGAAGATGATGACGCCGAAGCGCAGCCCGGGCGCGTGCTGCTTGATGTCCGCGCCGAGCTGGGCCGCGATCTGGGCATTGCCCTTGAGGAGGTCTTCGCGGGTCATCCCTTCCTTGCGGGGCGCCCCGCCCGAGGAGATGAGGTATTCGGCGCCGTCGAGCGCTTCCGCGATGTCCGTGGTCCAGGTGACCCGGGCCCCGGGAAAGGCGCTGTGGTAGATTTCTTCCGCGGCCCCTTCGAGGCCCTGCTCGAACGGATCGTACATGACGACGTTCGGGGTGAGGCCGAGCGTGAGGGCGGCCTGGGTCATATTGGATCCGATGGCCCCGGCGGCGCCGAGAATGACCAGTTTGCTGTCCGAGATATATGTCATGCTGTTGTCTCCTGGGTTAAGGGTTTCCGCCGCTGCCCGGGGCGGAGAAGTTCCGGTTTCACCATGTCGGAAATGAAGTGGGCAGTGTAGTACACACTCTGACGGGGACAAGAAGGAATCAAACGCAAATCGCCAAAAGCCGAACTTTCGATTGACTTCTCCCCCCGCCTGTCCTCTATCATGCCGCCGCTATGGGACAAAAACTACGCAGACGAGTAAAAGAGAAGGCGCGCAAGCGCCGGCAAAAGCGATTGAAGCAGCGCAAGAACGAAGAGGCCGCTTCCTCAGGGAAGGCTTCTTCCTGATCCGGGCGCCCGGCGCCCGAAGCGGATGGGATCTTCATGATTGTAGTCGCCGATGATGACAAGGTGCTGACGCAGCTTATCCGTCAGCTCCTGGAGGATGCAGGGTACGAAGTGCGCGTCGCCAACGACGGCGAAGAGGCGTATCGGCACGTGCAGGATCCGAAGTGCAAGGCGATGCTGCTGGATATCCGGATGCCGGGTGTGAACGGCGCGGAACTGCTGATGGTGATGGCGGCGGAAAAGATCAAGATCCCCGTCATCGTGATCGCCGGGTTCCCCGATTTTGACGAGGAGGAGATGAAACAGTTTCCGAACGTCAAAAAGTTGTTTCACAAGCCGCTGTACCCGGAAGACATCCTGGAAGCGGTGAAGGAAATCGCGCCCAAGCCGGCCTCCGCCTGAACCGCCCCCACCGCGGCGCCGCCCCGGAGGGCCTGTGAACCAATCGACCCCTGTCATTACCAGCCTGCAGAACCCTGCGGTGAAGCGCGTGGTTCGGTTGCGCCGGCGGTCCGCCCGCAACCGGGACGAGGAGGTGGTGGTCGAAGGCTATCGGGAACTGCGCCGCGCGGTGGAGTGCGGCGTCTCTCTGGGAGAGGTGTTCTTCTGCCCGCCGCTGTTTCTCGGGGAAAACGAGCCGGCCCTGCTGGAGGCCTGTCGCAGCGCCGGGGCCCGCCCCGTCGAGGTGGCGGAGGCCCCCTTTCGCAAGATGGCGTATCGCGACCGGCCCGACGGCGTGCTGGGACTGGCCCGCCCCAGGCGCTATGCCCTGGCCGATATCGAGCCGGGGACCGCGCCGCCGCTCTACCTGGTCGCGGAGCACATCGAGAAACCGGGCAATCTCGGCACCATGCTGCGCACCGCGGATGCCACCGGCTGCGATGCGGTGCTGGTCTGCGACCGGAAGACGGATCTCTTCAACCCCAACGTGGTCCGCGCGAGCATCGGCACGCTCTTCACCCGGCCGGTGGTCGAGACCGACGCAGAGGAGACCCGCGACTGGCTCCGGAACCGCGGCGTACAGATCGTGGCCGCCTCGCCCCACGCCGAGCGACTCTACGCGGACGTCGAGTATACCGTGCCCACGGCCGTGGTGGTGGGGGCCGAGCAGTACGGGCTGGAGGACGCCTGGTTTGGCGAAGGCTGCCGCCCCGTGCGCATTCCCATGCTGGGCGAGGTCGACTCCCTGAATGTCTCGGCCGCGGCGACCGTGCTGCTCTACGAAGCCGTGCGGCAACGCCTGAGCGCCTCGTGACGGATCCCCGCGGGTATGCCCCTTTCTCCGGCGGCGCGCGTCTGCTACGATGCCGCCCATGAATGCCGGTCTCTATCTCGTGGGAACCCCGATCGGAAACCTCGAAGACATCACCCTCCGGGCGCTGTCCGTACTCCGCTCGTGCGACCGCCTGTACGCGGAGGATACCCGCCATACCCGCAAGCTTCTGACCCATTTCGACCTCTCCCGGCCCGCGCTGAGCTGCCACAAGTTCAACGAGGCCGCCCGGGTGCAGGAGGTCCTCTCGGCCATCCGGGGCGGCGAGTCCGTCGCCCTGGTGTCGAGCGCCGGTATGCCCGGCATCTCCGACCCCGGCTCCCGGCTGGTCCGGGCATGCCGCGCGGAGGCGCTGCCCGTCACGGCCGTGCCGGGCCCCACGGCCGTGACCACCCTGGTTCCCCTGTCCGCCCGCGGCGACGGCGGGTTTGTGTTTGAAGGATTCCCCCCGCCCAAGGCCGGCGCCCGCCGTCGCAATCTGACGGAGGCGGCGGAGCGGACCCGCCCCACGGTATATTATGAATCCCCCCACCGGGTGCAGCGCTTTCTCGGGGAAATCGCCGAGGTGATGCCCGACCGCGACGTGACGGTCGGCCGGGAACTCACCAAGCAGCACGAAGAAATCGCCACCGGGCCCGCCGCAGACCTGGCGTCGCGCCTGCAGGAGGTCCGCCCGCGCGGGGAATACGTCATTCTCATCGCGGGGTTGACGCGCGCCGAGCAGCGGCGAAGGGCCCGCGAGCAAAAGACGAATCCGTAATTGATTGCATTTGAGATTTGCCCGGGACCGGCCAAAAGCGGTAGCCTGTGGACTTTGGGCATTCCCTACGGGGGGAAGATCAGGAACGCGGGAGCGACATCGCCTATGGCAGATGATCAGCAACAAGGATCAGACCATTTGCTCGTCGCCATGCTCGAAGACATGGCGCTCATTCAGGTCAAGCAACGGGGATCATTCAAAGTCAGCGGGGCCCTCAAGCAATTCGGCCTCGCCGCACTCGATCGGTCCGTAACCCGGTTTGTCTTCGACATGTCGGACTGCGTGAGCATGGACAGCACCTTCATGGGGGTCATCGCCGGCCTCGCCCTGCGGCTTCGCAACCGCGGAGAGGGGGAGATCGTGATGGTGGAGCTGAGTCCCCGCACCCGCGGGCTGCTGTCCACCCTCGGCCTGGACCAGGTGGTGAAGCCCTACGTGGCGGGCTCTACGCCCAAGGACCTGGAGGCGGCCATCGAGAGCTGCAACCGCATGGCGAGCCTGCCCGCCGGCTCGACGGACCGGCACCAGACGGCCGACATGATGCTCAAGGCCCACGAGAACCTGGTCGAACTCTCCCCGGAGAACCTCCCCCGGTTCAAGGATGTGCTGACGTTTCTGCGCGAAGACGTGAAGAAAACCGATTCGGATTCGGGCGAGTCGTAGTCGCGGCTCCGGCGGACCGCGGACCCCGCTTTTCGATATGAATGCAACGATCCTGCTTCTCATCGTAACGTTGGTGCCGGTGCCGGTTCTGGCAGCCGCCCTGGTTGCGGCTCTCCTCCACGCGCGGCGCCTCGCCGAGCAGCGCGACGAACTCCGGCGGGAAAAGGACATGATCTATGAATTCGTCCACGATCTCGGCGAGATTTTTGCCGAGGGCGAGGACGTCGAGCTCATGGCCCTGTTGCGCAAGGTGATTCATTTTGCCATGCGCACCACCCGGGCCTCGGCGGGCGCTATTTACCTGTTTTCCGATGACCGTCAATACCTCTCGGCGCACATGCAGGCCGGGTTGTTCCCCCCGCTGTCTCCCTCGGGGTACCGCAACCGGGAGCAATCCCTCCACAAGTCCCAGCACGTGGAGAGCATGGTCTATTCCGAGCGGATCTCTGCGGGGGAAGGGGTGGTCGGGCAGGTCGCCGACCTCGGGGAGCCCCTCCGCATTGATGAACCCGATGCGGACGATCGGATTCCCCACTACCGCGAATCCTTCCTTCACCTCCGGTCGCTGCTCGCGGTGCCCATGCGCTTCCGGCACGACGTGATCGGCGTCCTGGTCGTGGTGAACCGGAAGGATGAGTTCACCTTTGACGCCACCGACCAGAACCTCCTCCAGACCCTGGCCGACCAGGCCTCCATCAGCACGCATTTTGTCGGTCTGCGCGATACCATCGCCGCCAAGGAACGGATCGACCGCGACCTCAACGTGGCGCGCCAGCTCCAGGGCTCCCTGCTGCCGCGAACGGTACCCCAGGTGCCCGGCTTTGAATTCGCCGCGTTCAACTATCCCGCCCATGAAGTCGGGGGCGACTACTACGACTACGTGCCGGTGGACGATGACCATCTCGGCATCGCCATCGCCGACGTGTCCGGTAAGGGCATCGGCGGGGCCATCATGATGTCGATCTGCCGGAGCGTCCTGCGGGCCCAGGCGGTGAATTGCCTGCACCCCGCCGATGTCCTGCAGAGCGTCAACCGGGTCCTCTCCAGCGACATTGCCGAGGACATGTTCGTGAGCATGCTGTACATGATCCTCAACATCCGCAACGGCGAGCTGACCGTCGCCCGCGCGGGGCACGAGTATCCCCTGCTTTTCAAGACGCAGACCGGCCATCTCTCCTTTGTGGAATCCCCCGGAGTCGCCGTGGGCATGGCGGGCCCGGAAATGTTCGACGCCACCCTGGAGGAAACCACCGTCCAGCTCGACACGGGCGACCTGGTGGCGGTTTATACCGACGGCATTACCGAGGCGATGAATATGCAGAGCGAGGAATGGGGGGTGGATGCGTTCATGTCCGCCCTCCGGACCTCCGGGGCCGACGGCGCTCCGCACGCGCTGGAAAACGTGCAGGAACGCCTGCTCCGCTTCGTCGGGAAAGTGCCGCAATACGATGATATGACCCTGATGGTCTTCCGGCGGGTCGCCGCCGAGGACGCCGAGGCCTCCGCCTGAGCCGCCCCAAACCTCCGCCGGCGAGGCGGGCCGAGCGAACAGATGGAACAGACGGTATTTTCATAGACAGGGCCCGGCTTTCAGGGTACAAGGGGACGACCCAATGCAGGAGGTATGATTATGAGAGAATGCGCCATCGAAGTGGAAAATCGTGATGATCTTGATATCCTCCACTTGGACGGGTCCCTGGATGCCTACTCGTTCCCGCGACTCGAGGCAGCGCTCAACGAGCTTCGGGAAAGTGACCGCAACCGGGTCATTTTAAACTGCGAGAAGCTCGACTACATCAGCAGCGCGGCCCTCGGCGCCCTGATCGGCTTCGCCCGCCGGGCCCGGGAGAACAACGGCGACCTGAAGCTGGTGAATCTCTCTTCGAAGATCTACAACATCGTGGAACTGCTCGGCTTCCACAAAATCCTCGAAATCCACAGCGGCATCGACCAGGCGTCCGAGAAATTCGCCTCCGCCTGACCTCCCATGAGCGCACCCGACCAGCGAGACGATGTGGAGGGGTTCGTCACCCTGCACGTGCCCTCCCGCTACAACTATCTCCGCATCGTCCGCCAGTCCGTCACCGATCTCTGCGCCCGCACCGGCCTCTCGGAGATCGATTCCGCACAGCTCGAAATGGCCGTGGACGAATCATGCGCCAACATCATTGAGCACAGCTACGAAGGCGAGGAAGACGCCGGCAGCGCCGCCCAGGGACTCGGCCTCAAAATCAACTTCATCCAGTACTCCGACCGCATTGTGGTGGAAATATATGACTACGGCCACGGCTTTGATTTCGATTCCTACCAGTATCCCGAACCGGCCGAGTACGTGGAATCCAGCCGGCGGCGCGGTCTCGGGATGTATATCATCAACAAGTTCGTGGATGAACTCTCCTACCAGCGCGGAACCAGCCTGGGAAATTGCTTGAAACTCACCCGGTACATTTGAGATACCGGCACTCTTTGCGGGCGCTTCCGCCCGGTTCCAACCGCTGCCACGGCGCCCCGCCCGATACGTTCCATTGCATTTTGAAAAGGGGTCAATGTATGTCACCCAGGAAATCATCCAGAAAAAAGAAAACCCCGGAGGAGGAAGAGATCCTCGAGCCGGACGTGGAAAACCCGGAGGAGGCGGCGGAGACGCCCGACCCCGACGGGGAGGCCCCGGCGCCGGAGACCCCGGCGGACGCCGAGGAACTGGAGAAGACTCGGGACCGCCTCCTGCGCATGCAGGCGGATTTCGACAATTACCGCAAACGCACGCAGCGGGAGCGGGGCGAAATCGCCCAGCGGGCGAATGACGACCTCCTCCTCGAGCTGTTTCCCGTGCTCGATCACTTTGAGATGGGCCTGGCCACCGCCCGGCAGCACGAAACGGACGACGCCGTCCAGCAGGGATTCCAGCTCGTCTACGATCAGTTGCTGGGGGTTCTCCGCAAATTCGGCGTGGAACCGATCGACGCGGAGGGCGAGCCCTTCGATCCCAATATCCACGAAGCCATCACCGTCCTGCCATCCGAGGAACACCCGGCCGAGACCGTGATGACCCAGACCCGCCGGGGGTACCGGGCCGGCGACCGGCTGCTGCGCGCGGCCCAGGTCGTCGTATCGAGCGGCCCGGCCGAAGACGCGACCCCCGACGCCGAAAACGCTGAATCCGACTAATCGCAAGGGAGCCCGCATGGCGACAACCAAGCGAGATTATTACGAGGTGCTGGGTGTCGAACGCAGCGCCGACGCTGATGACATCAAGAAGGCCTACCGCAAAATGGCCGTAAAATATCACCCGGATAAAAACCCGGGCGATCACGATGCCGAAGAGCACTTCAAGGAAATCACCGAGGCGTACGAGGTGCTGAGCGACGCCGGCAAGCGCCGGCAGTACGACCAGTTCGGCCATGCGGCCTTCGGACGCGGGGGCGGCCCGGCCGGCGGGGGATTCGGCGGCGGCTTTGGCGGCATCGACCTCGAAGAAGCCCTTCGCACCTTCATGGGCGCCTTTGGCGGCGGGGGCGGCGGAGGCGGCAGCATCTTCGACGACTTCTTCGGCGGGGGCATGGGCCGGCAGGCCCGCAACCGCGGCGCCGACCTGCGGTTTGACCTGGAAATCGACTTTGAGGAGGCCGTCTTCGGGTCGGAGCGGGAGATTTCCTTCCCCGTCATGGCTCCCTGCGAGACATGCGACGGGTCCGGGGCCGCGCCCGGCAGCAGCAAGCGCACGTGCCCGCGCTGCGAGGGCAGCGGCGCCATCGTGACCTCCAACGGGTTCTTTCACATGCGGCAGGTCTGCCCCGATTGCAACGGCGGCGGCGAAGTCGTCACCGAAAAATGCAAGGACTGCGGCGGGGCCGGACGCAAACGGTCCCAGCGCAGCCTCACCCTCCGCATTCCGCCCGGTGTCGAGACCGGGTCCCGCCTCCGCGTGCGGGACAAGGGGGAAGCCGGCGCCCACGGCGGAACGCCCGGCGACCTGTACGTCGTGCTGCACGTGAAACCCCACGAGATCTTTCAACGGCGCGACCTGGATATCATCATCGAGTACCCGCTCCCCTTTCACATCGCCGCCCTCGGCGGGGAGATCGAGGTCCCCACCATCCACGGCAATGCCAAGCTCAAGATCCCGCCGGGGACGGAAGCCGGCCGCGTATTCCGCCTGCGGGGCAAGGGAATCGCCGGCGTCAAGGGCTACCGCGACGGGGACCAGCACGTCTCCGTCACGGTGGAGGTGCCCTCCAAACTCAACAGCAAGCAGAAAAAGCTGCTGCGCGAGTTTGGCGAAAGCCTGGATGAGGACAACCACGCCCGTATCAAGCAGTTCCTCTCCCAGGCCCGGCAGTTTTTCGACCGCAAGGACGCCATGTAGCACACGCCCATGAGCGCACGCGCCTACCTACCGCCCGATGCCTGGGAGGCCGAGGGCCCCCGGCTCAGTCGCGAGGAGACCCATCACCTGCATCGCGTCCTGCGGGTGGGCCCGAAGGACGAATTTGAGGTGATGGACGGGCGGGGGCGAACCGCCCGCGCCCGCATCGCCGGTATCGAGGGCCACTGCGCCCGGCTGGACTGGACCTCCGACCCCGAGCAGCGCCGGCGGCCGGCCCCCGCGATCACGCTTTTTCCCGCCCACCTCAAGAGCCGCGGCATGGACTGGTTGATGGAAAAGGCCACCGAACTGGGTGCGGCCCGGGTGGTTCCCGTTCATACCCTGCGCTCCGTGGCGGCGCCCAAAGCCACCCAGGTCCGGAAACAAATGGACCGCTGGCGCCGCATCACCGTCAGCGCCGCGAAGCAGTGCGGCATCCCCTGGCTGCCCGCCCTGGATGCCCCCCTTCCCTTCGCCGACCTGCCGGCTGCCGCCGCGCAATGCGGCCTCTTCCTGGCCCCCCTGCTCCGCCCCGGCACGCGGCCGATCGCCGACGTGATGGCCGGGCAGGCGGAGCCGCCGGCCACCGTCGCTGTCGCGATCGGACCGGAGGGCGACTATACGGACGACGAGGAGCAGCAACTCATCGAGGCGGGCGCGACCCCCGTTTCTCTGGGCCCCAATGTCCTCCGGGCGGAAACCGCCGCCCTCGCCGCTCTCGCCGTCACCTCCGCCCACTTTACACGGGATTCGTAAGCGGGGCCGCAAAGCGCTCCGGGGGAGCGCCCGGCCGCCGGGCCCGCTCGACAGGGTCGGAGGATGTCTCGACAGGCTCGACATGAC
>CAZCOO010000111.1:0-9246 GCA_964500395.1 uncultured Verrucomicrobiota bacterium | reverse complement strand
GGCCAGGACTGCCTCCCCGGCCTCGCGCCGGAGGAGACAAAGGTCAATCTGCCCCGGCGCTATATGGGGGATGTCGATTCGTCCGGGTCCAGGCGCTCAAAATCGGGGCAGGAATCCGTCGCGTCCACTTCCTTGTTGTGGCGGCTGCACCACTGGGTAAACGGGTTGACGACGTAATACCGGCAGTGGCGGCAGAAGCGGACCTCATCGCCGGAAAACACCGCGGGATCCGTTGGGCGGTCGGCCTCGGTGAAGATGGACGGCCCGTCCGCGCGGTGCAGGAGAGGAGCCTCCTCGAGGGATGGGAATTCCCGGCCGCAGGCGGAGCAGAGAAACCGCTCGCCCACCTTGCGGAATCCTTCGTAAACGGGTTCGCGAACCAGGAGCGCCTGGGCCCCGCATGCCGAACATTCGATTTCTATCTTCCTGCTCTCGGACATGGCATGTCTCCGTTCCGTTCATTCGGCTTCCCCCCACCATGCCATACCCCCGTCCCGCCTTCAATCAGGACCCGCGTGCGACATCCGGGAAGCAAAACGCCCCTCCGGGCGGCCGGAGGGGCGTCTGTGCGTATCGCAATTGATCGTGCGTCGATCAGCCGTAGCGCGTCGCCATCTCTTCCAGCGTCACCGGCTTGATCTTGGAGGCCTGGCCGGCCTGGCCGAATGCTTCCATGCGATCGAGGCAGACCTGCTTCATGGACTCCCGGGCCGGTTTGAGGTAGGCCCGCGGGTCAAACGCCTCGGGCTGCTCGGCGAACACCTTGCGGATCGCGCCGGTGATGGCCATGCGGTTGTCGGTATCCACGTTGATCTTGCGGACGCCGTGCTGGATGCCTTTCTGGATCTCCTCGACCGGCACGCCCCAGGTCTGGCGAAGCTCGCCGCCGTACTGGTTGATGATGTCCTGGAGCTCCTGCGGCACGGAGGAAGAGCCGTGCATCACGAGGTGGCAGTTGGGCAGCCGCTCATGGATTTCCTGGATGCGGTCCATGGCCAGCACTTCGCCGTCCGGCTTGCGGGTGAACTTGTAGGCGCCGTGGCTGGTGCCGATGGCCACCGCCAGCGCATCTACGCCGGTTTCCTCTACAAATCGCTCCGCCTCGTCCGGATCCGTGAGGAGCTGGTCCCGGCTGAGCTTGCCCTCGGCGCCGTGGCCGTCTTCCTTGTCGCCCTCGCCGGTTTCCAGGGAGCCGAGGCATCCCAGTTCCCCTTCGACCGACACACCCTGTTTATGGGCGGACTCGACCACCTGCTTTGTCACGCTGACGTTGTAGTCAAAATCCGCGGGCGTCTTGCCGTCTTCCTTTAATGATCCGTCCATCATCACCGAGGTGAAGCCATTATCGATGGCGCTCTGGCAGGTGTCGGGACTGTTGCCGTGGTCCTGATGCATGGCCACGGGCAGGTGCGGGTAGAGTTCCGCGGCCGCCAGCATGAGGTGGCGCAGGTAGTTGTCCTGGGAGTACTTGCGTGCGCCGCGGGAGGCCTGCACGATGACGGGGGCGTCCAACTCGTCGGCCGCCTCCATAATCGCCTGGATCTGCTCCATGTTGTTTACATTGAAGGCCGCCAGGCCGTAGCTGTTCTCCGCGGCGTGGTCTAACAGGATCCGCATGGGTACGAGTGACATGATGTTCTCCTTATGGTTGAGGTGCGTCCTGAAATGGTTGCAAAGGAGGGGGTTGTATATCCGAGAGGCAGACGCTCAGCCATCCGGCAATCCCTGATCCCCCCTTCGTGGAGACCCCGACTATTTACCGCACATCCCCCCCTGACGCAGCATCTTTTTTACCGGACGGGCCAGTATCGCATCCACGACCCGGTCGGGTAAAACCCGCTTCAGGAATACGCCGGCGTGGGCCGGAACCGTCACCGGATACCGAATGCGCGGGCGTGGCGAGGTCAGGGCATGCCGCACTTTCCGGGCCACGGCCTCCGGCGGCAGCATGAATGCCTTTTCCGATTGGGGCGCGTCTTCGCGCCGGCGGATTTCCCGGTCGTACACCGCGGAAAACCGGGAGTCCCGCTCCAGGACACTGCTCAGCGCCTCCCGCACGGCCGTGCGCCGGAATTCGGACTCGATGGGCCCCGGCTCGACAATGCTCACCGCGACCCCGGTGCCGGTCAGCTCTACCCGCAGGGCGTCGGCCATGCCCTCCATGGCAAATTTCGAGGCCGCATAGAGCCCGGTAAACGGAATGGCCACCTTGCCCAGGATCGAGGACATGTAGACAATCCGCCCGCGGCGCTGGTCGAGAAAGGCCGGGAGCAGCAGGTTGGTGAATTCCTGCATGCCGAACACGTTGATCTCGAACTGGCGCCGGAAGTCGTCCCGCTGAAAATCCTCCATGGCCCCGGTCAGCCCAATGCCCGCGTTGTTGACCAGGGCCCCGAGACCGTCACGACACCGGGTGCGCACCTGGTCGGCCGCCCGGGCAACGGAGGCGGTGTCGGCCGCGTCCATCATGAGCGGCTCGATTCCCTCTTCCTGCAATGCATCTGCATCGGGTTGTTTTCGAACCGTGCCCAGGACGCGCCATCCGTCCGCCTTGAGCATGCGGGCGGTGGCCCGGCCGATCCCGGTGGAGCTGCCCGTGACGACAGCCGTCTTCGCCTGTATGAGTGGGTACTTCATCTCGATCCTCATGGTTGTGGTCTGCGGGGCCTGTGCCGCTCACCCCGTCTCTACAAAAACAGGTCCGGCTCCGCCGTGCAGGGCTCGATGCATCCGGGCGCATTCCAGTCCGGGCGGTTCATCCGGGGCGAGACCGGGTAGCATTCCATGTCCCCGGCGGGATACGGGCCGATCATCCCGGCCAGCGCCTCGGCGTTTCCCACGGCGGGATCCAGCCACGCGCTCTCATCCTCCTCCCGAAGAATGACCGGCATGCGATTGTGGACGGGCTTCACCAGCTCATTCGGCTCCGTGGTGATAATCGTGAAGCTGATCAGCTCGCCTCCGTCTCCATCGTGCCGGCAATCCCACAGGCCGGCGAATCCGAACAGGCGCCGGTCTTTGCGCACAAACCGGAGCGGCTGTTTGGGTCCCTTCCCGCCGGTGCGTTTCCATTCGTAAAACCCGTCGGCGGGGACCAGGCACCGCTTGCTGCGCACAAGGCCGCGAAAGGCGGGCTTTTCCGTCAGCGTTTCGCCCCGGGCATTGATCATCCGGGAGCCGATGGTCGGGTCCCGGGCCCAGGACGGTACGAGTCCCCACTGCATAAAGGTAATGCGCCGGCGGCTGTCCTGCGGCACCACCGCCGCCCCCTGCTGGGGCGCGATGTTGTAACCGGGTTGCAGCCCTTCTGCTTCGGCGGTGAGCTCCAATTCAAACCGCTCGACCAAGGCATCGAGTTTGCTCGTCTGCGTGTAGCGTCCGCACATCGACCGCCGGCTCCCCGCTTACAGGTGGTAATCGCCCTCGTGCGCTTCCTGGAGGTAGACGGTGAGCAGACGAATCGCCGCCTCCACATCGTCCCGGTGCACCATCTCGTTCACCGTATGGATGTAACGGGTCGGAACGCTGAGGGTAATGCTGGCCGCTCCCGACCGCGCCTGCTGCAGGGACCCGCCATCCGTTCCGCCCCGGGGCAGGATCTCCATCTGGTGGGGAATGTCCTCCCGCTCGGCAATCCGGCGGATATGGTCGACAAGCCGGGGATTGCAGATGAGCGCGGAGTCCATGATCTTGATGCCGACCCCCTCCCCCAACCGGGTCACGGCGTCCTCCGGCGTCTGGCCCGGAAAGTCGTTGGCCAGGGTGGTATCCAGGGCAATGCCGATGTTGGGGGCGATCTCGAAGGCCGCGGCCCGGGCCCCCCGCAGGCCGACTTCCTCCTGGCTCGTGGCCACCGCATACAGATCGATGTCGTGTGTCCCCAGTGCGCGGACGGCCTCTATCATGACGAACACGCCGACGCGGTTGTCCATGGCCTTGCCGGTGACCATCCGCCCGCATTCGATGCAGGAGCGGTCCAGCGTGACCATATCGCCGATCTCGACGCGGCGCCGCACCTCCTCGGCCGGCAATCCCGTGTCGACAAAGAAATTCTCGATCTTCGGCGGCTGCCGGGCCTCCTCCGGCGTGAGCATATGCGTGGGTTTGGTCGTATACGAGAGGATCCCGGGCAGCGGATTCCCCTCGGCCGGGTGGACGGCCACCCGCTGGGCAAACAACTGCCGCGCGTCCAGCCCGCCGATGGCCTGCAGGCGCAGAAAGCCGTTGTCGTCGATGAACTTCACCAGGAACCCGATTTCGTCCATGTGGGCCGCGATCATCAACCTCGGCCCACCGCCGGATTTCCGGCCGATCACATTGCCCATCACATCCGTGGTGACGGCCTCGCACACCGGTTCGAACGCGTCCCGGACAATCGCCCGTACGGCATCCTCCCGTCCCGAGACACCCGGGCATTCACTCAATTGTTTCAAGAGGGTCGAATCCAATGGTCTCTCCCTGTTACCGGAAAAAGGCCCGGTTCCGGCTCACGTTCTCCAGGATCTCCCGTTCCTGCCGGGTCAGGCTGCTCATCCCCTCCCGGGCGATTTTGTCGAGAATGCGATCCACTTCACGGGGCGAGGGTTCTTCCTTCCGCCCCCCCTGCACCACCGTAAGGCGGGGCTTTCGGCCCGGGCGCCACCGCATCAGGCGATAGAGCGCCGTCGGTCGAAGCAGGGCGAGGGCATACATGTAGCCCGCGATGCCCCCGGCCAGGTGCGCCGCATTGGCCACGCCGCCCTGCGATTCGTGCGAGATCAGGACGAACAACTCGATGACCCCCAACCCCACGGCCAGGACCCAGGCCGGCATGGTGATGGGCAGCACGAAGAACAGGAGCAAGGTGATGGGGCGATGCGGAAACAGCGCCGCAAACGCGCCGATAATCCCGTAAATGGCGCCGGACGCCCCGACACAATACCCGACGTCCGTCAACAGAACCCAGCCCAGGCCGCCCAGCACACCGCTCAGCAGGTACAGCCGCAAAAAGCGGACCGGGCCCATGGCGCGCTCCGTCTCCGGCCCGAGGAAGAAGAGCACCAGCATGTTCATGAGCAGATGCAGGATCCCCGCGTGCAGAAACATGTAGGTGAAGACTCCCCACAGCCCGTTCGGGAAAAAATTGTGGGCCGGCAGGCCGAACACCGAGGTGATGAGCTGCGCCCCGATTACGATCTGCAGCAGGAAAACGATGATGTTGGCCAGCAGCAGGTTCTTGACCAGCGGCGTCACGTGACCGCTGAACGGATTGCCTCCGAACGAGGGACCGCCGCCCCAGGATTCCGTATACATTCGTCTCATCATCGTCGGATTCTCGCCCTCACCTGCTTCTCGATGGCCTTCCTGTCGCCGGGGCCCGCCTCAGGGTCAGCACCGTGATCTCCGGGGGGCAAAACAGCCGGAAGGTATACCGCCCCGCCCCCAAACCGCGATTTACGTACACCCACCGCCCGGGCTCCCATTCGCAGAGGCCGGCCTCCAGCCGCTTGCCCAGCCGCGTGGACGTGAGGAGCGCGCCGTACCCCGGGATCCGCACCTGGCCGCCGTGGGTGTGGCCGCTCACCATCACATCATAGGACAACTGTCCCTCGTATTCCAATAGCACATCGGGATTGTGGCACAGCAACAAAACAAAATCATCCGTCCCCGCCCCGCGCAGGGCCGCGGCCGGATCGGGCGCCCCCCTGCGGATATCGTCCAGGCCGGCGACCACGATTCGGTCCGGGCCCCGCTCGCAGATGCGGCTCTCGTTGCGCAGCGGGGCATACCCGGCCGCCTGCCAGCAGGAGGCGAAATCGGGCCACCGGCTGTCCCGGTGATAGTCCCAGTTCCCCGCCACGGCAAACCGCCAGTCCGTCTGCGGAGTCCACCGGCGCGCCCATTCCGAGGCGGCCGGCCAGACGGGCGGCCGGTCGACCGTATCCCCGGTAAACACCGCCAGGTCCGCCTTCAAATCCTGCAGAGCGGCCCCCCACCGCTCGTGCCGCCGGGCGGACCGCCGCCGGAAGTGCAGATCGCTGAAATGCAGGATGCGAACCCCTTCAAATGCAGGCGGCAGACGCGGGCACGGCAACACCGCCTCCGTCACCCATACCTCCGGGATCGAGCGGTGCCGGTGTTCCGTCACTGACAACATCTGAGTTTTCGGGG
Organism: uncultured Verrucomicrobiota bacterium; assembly: GCA_964500395.1. Taxonomy (GTDB): domain Bacteria; phylum Verrucomicrobiota; class Kiritimatiellia; order CAZCOO01; family CAZCOO01; genus CAZCOO01. Next base: position 3,096 of record CAZCOO010000111.1, on the reverse strand, counting down.
TACTCTCCGTGCTCATGACCCTGACACGCTGGAAAAACTATTCGATCGTCCGCCCCCTGCCCCGGGGCGGCATCGCCGACCTGTACGTGGCCCGGGACCCGGCGGGCACACGCGTGCTCCTGCGGTTTTTGCGCCGGGAGTATCTCCGGAAGCGCCGGATCCGGCGCTGCTTTATCTCCGGCGGCAAAATCCTGAGCAAACTCGATCACCCCGGCATTGTAAAGCTCATTGACCGGGGCCGGGACCGCGGACGGCCCTACATGGTCCTGGCTCATATCGATGCGCCGACGCTGCGGGATCTGATCGGGCACCAGGACGCCCTGCTTCGGACGCATCCCCTCCGGCTGCTCATGAACATCGCCGCCCCCCTTTCGCACCTCCACGTCTGCGGCTTTCTGCACCTCGACCTCAAGCCGGAGAACCTCCTCGTCAAGCGGGATGCCTCCGTCACCCTGGTGGATTTTGACCTCGCCATGCCGCGGCGGCGGCGCCCCGTACATCTGCGGGAACTCTCCGGAACCCTCGCCTATCTCTCGCCGGAGGCCCTCTCGGACCGCCGCGTGGATGTGCAGAGCGACATCTACAGTTTCGGGGTTCTCGCCTACGAAATCCTGACCGGCCAGAAACCGTTTTCACCCGATCAGCCCCGGACCCGGCCTCCCCGGAACCCCAGGCAGCTCAACGACACCATCCCCGAAGCGATCGCCCGGATCGTCCGCAAATGCCTTGCGCCCTCTCCGGAGGACCGGTATCCTTCAACCAGCATAATCCTCAAAGACATGAAATCCCTGTTATGACCGATATTTACGTCAGACGCGGGGAAGAGCCCGCCCGGCGGCGGCGATGGCCGATCTTGATTCTCCTGATCCTGATTATCATTCTCGGCCTCGCCATCTATCATTTCGGGTTCCGCTCTTCCTCCCCCAAAAACCCGATCGAAGCGGTCCTGCCCGGCCCCGACGAAGCCCCGGAAGCCCCGTCGGAGCCGGCGACGCAACCCTCCGCCGGCACGGCCGAGCCCGGGGCGGGCCGCCCCGCCCGCGCGGACAACGGCCTGAGTTGGCTGGCGGATGCCCGCGAGGCCGCGGCCGGCGACGACTACCGGGAAGCCCGCCGCCTCGCCTTCCGCGTCCTCGACCAGTCCCGGCAGCCCCGGGCCATTCGCGGCGCCCGCGAGCTGCTCTCCACGATCCATATCGAAATGGTGTTCTCGCCCCGGGAGATGGAAGAAAAGGTCGACTACACCATCCAGCCCGGCGACACCCTCGGCGCCCTGGCCCGGCGCTTCGGCACCACCGTCGACCTGATTCGCCGGTCCAACAACCTGAGCGGCTCCATCATCCGGGTCGGCGACCGGCTCCGCATCCTCAAAGGCGACTTTTCCATGCGCATCAGCAAGGACGAGAATATCCTGGATCTCTACCTCAATGACCGGTTTTTCAAACGGTACGAGGTCGGGACCGGAAAATATGCCAGGACGCCGGAAGGCGATTTTCGCATTACCGACCGGATCGCCAAGCCCACCTGGTGGCGGCCGGACGGAAAAGCCGTCCCGTACGGAAGCACCAACAACGTGCTCGGGACGCACTGGCTGTCCCTGGATGTCCGCGGATACGGCATCCACGGAACCTGGGAGCCGGAGTCCATCGGCGAACAGTCCAGCCAGGGATGCGTCCGCCTGCTGAACGAAGAAATTGAGGAACTCTACACCCTCGTCCCGGTGGGAACACCGGTCCACATCGAGGATTAACGCAAAGGGGGGTCCCCATGGCTGCGTACACACTTCCATTTGAGAAACCCATCGTAGAGCTGGAAGAAAAACTCCAGGAGCTCCGCACCTTCAGCGAAACCCAGGATATCGACGTATCCTCCGAGCTCGACCGGATGCGGCAGAAGATCGAGGACACCCGGCGGGATATTTACGGCAGCCTCTCGGCCTGGCAGAAAGTCCAGGTCGCCCGCCATCCCCTCCGCCCCTATACCCGCGACTACATCGAGGCCTTCGGCAACGACTTCCTGGAACTCCACGGCGACCGGATCCACGCCGACGACCGGGCCATCATCGGCGGCTTTCTGACCATCGGCTCCGAACGGGTCCTCATCATCGGCACACAGAAAGGCCGCGACACAAAGAGCAACCTCGAGTGCAACTTCGGCTGCGCCTATCCCGAAGGCTACCGAAAGGCGCTGCGGCTGATGAAGACCGCCGCGCACTTCGGCGTGCCCATCGTCACCCTCATCGATACCCCGGGCGCCTTCCCGGGTATCGTGTCGGAAGAACGGCACATCGCCGAAGCGATCGCCGTCAACCTTCGCGAGATGTTTACGCTGCGCGTACCCATTATTGTCGGGGTCATCGGCGAAGGCGGCAGCGGCGGCGCCCTCGGCATCGGCGTCGGGGACCGAATCCTGCTGCTGGAAAATTCCTACTATTCGGTCATCTCCCCGGAGGGCTGCGCCGCCATCCTGTGGAAAGACCGGGCCTACGCCGACAAGGCGGCCGAGGCCCTCAAACTCACCGCCGACCAACTCAAGAAACTGGGGCTGTGTGATGAAATTATCCCCGAACCCGTCGGCGGCGCCCATGCCGACCCCCAACACATGGCCGAGGACCTGAAGGCCGCTATCCTGAGGCATCTCAAGGACCTGCGAACACTTCACCCCGACGCCCTGTTGAAAAAGCGCTACCAGAAATTCAGAGACATGGGGGTGTACCGCGAAGTCGCCCCCGAAGACATGCCGGGCTACACCCCGCCGGAGCCCGAGGCGCAACAACCCGACGCCCCCGGCTCCGGGGAAGAGACCGGCTAAGGCGAGACCCGGCACGGGGCCGGGTCATTGCGCAGAAGATCTCACGGGCTCGTCCGGGGGTGAATTGGATTGGCGCCTGCCCGAGAAGCGAACACCCCCCCCCGCAATTTCCGGCGCGAGAGGAAGCGGGTGCCGCGGGCCCTCCCGATATCGGAGCTATCCGCATCGGGACCGGGAGGGACGGCGGCCTCGCCGTCCGTTTCCCGTTTCTGGCAACCGGCCATTCCGGTCTGGCCAAGCCGTTCTCTGAGCCAAGGGCGAATGACCCCGCACCTGCCGCCTCCC
>CAZCOO010000110.1:0-9293 GCA_964500395.1 uncultured Verrucomicrobiota bacterium | reverse complement strand
AAAGGCCGGTTGCCGGAAAGGGGGGGGAACGGACGGCGAGGCCGCCGTCCCTCCCGGTCCCGATGCGGATAGCTCCGATATCGGGAGGGTCCGCGGCCCCGCGGACCGTGATGACGACGAGGCATATCGGGTTGAGCCGGGCTCCGTGACATCGAACACGGCGATGCCTTCGCAGTCGCGGGGCCATTGGCCCCGAGGTGCAGGGGACAGGGTCGCGGGATTCCTCGACTTCGGAATGGCGGAAACGGGGGCGCATGAACGGCTGGTTCCCGTCCCCGGGGGCGAGCTGCACAAATATCCGGCTGACCCTGTTACACGGGGGCCGGGGGCTCAGAGTTCGAGGGTCTGGCCGGGGGCGAGGGCGTGCGCCGACGCGCCGGTTTCGGACTCGACGGTGCGGCACCACGCTTCGCCGTCCTGCTCGATAGGGGGCCATGTATTGTAGTGGCAGGGCACGACTCGTTTGGGTTGAATCAGCCGTACGGCCTCCAGCGCGTCTTCGGGGCCCATGGTGAAGTTGTCGCCGATGGGCAGAACGGCGAGGTCGACCTGATATTTCCGGATGAGCTGCATATCGAGGGTGAGGGCCGTGTCGCCGGCGAAGTAGAGGGTTTTGTCCCGGGCCCGGATCAGCAGGCCGGCGGGCTGCCCGCCGTAGGTGCCGTCGGGCAGGCCGGAGCCGTGGTGGGCGATGGTGAGCTTGACGTGGGCGATGCCGTGATCGAAGCCGCCCCCGATGTGCTGGGGATGCACCTGGTCTTCCCCGAGGCCCTGCTGCTGGAGCCAGTTGGCGATTTCAAAGTTGGCGACGACCTTGGCGCCGGTGCGTTTGGCGATGGACACGGCGTCCTCGACGTGGTCGAAGTGACCGTGCGTGAGGAGAATGAGGTCCGGCGAGAGGGTGCCGGGATCGACCTCGGTAAGGGGATTGCTGGTGAAAAACGGATCGATGAGGATGGTATGCTCGCCTATATCGAGCTGGTAGGTTGCATGGCCATAGTATGTGAAGACAATGCTCATATGAATCGCTCCCCGGTTGGGTGTCCTTGTACACTGACGAACCGGGGATACCTTATCACATCATGCGCCGTTCGTGAATAGGGGTGGGACGGGATGTGAAAATGTAAGCGGAGGGGCGGCCGCCCCGACGGAGGAATGCGACGTAGCCGGTAGACGTCCGGTTTTTCGTGTCCCGGTGTTATGATGCCTCGATCCCGATCCCGATCGCGATTTCGATAGACCCCACAACCCCCGAAGGAGAGATATGACAGAGAAACGATACAGCGCGGACGGAGAGGCGGCGGTGCGACAGGGATATGATCGGATCGGCCGGGACGGGGTGTGGACCCGTGACGCGGAGGGCGGCGGGGAATCCTGCTGCGGCGCGGGCGGGTGCTGCGGCCCGGCGATGGGGGCGGATGCCCTGGCCGAGGAGATCGGCTACGATCGGGAGGAGCTGGAGGCGTTGCCGGAGGCGGTCAATCTCGGCCTCTCCTGCGGAAATCCCGGGGCCGTTGCGGCTTTGCAATCCGGGGAGGTGGTGCTCGATCTGGGCTGCGGGGCGGGCTTTGACGTGTTTTTGTGCGCACCGAAGGTGGGGAATGGGGGCCGGGTGATCGGGGTGGATATGACCCCGTCGATGCTGGAGCGCGCGCGCCGCAATGCGGTCTCGTACGCGGAGCGAACCGGCCGGACCCACGTCGAGTTCCGGCTGGGGGAGATCGAGCATCTTCCGGTGGCGGACCAATCGGTCGATGTGGTGATTTCCAACTGTGTGCTGAATCTCTCGCAACAGAAGGATCAGGTATGGCGGGAGATGGCCCGGGTGCTGCGTCCCGGGGGCCGGGTGGCGGTATCCGACATAGCCTTGTGGAAGCCGCTGCCCGAGGGGGTGCAGGCCCTGGCCGAGGCGTGGATCGGCTGCGTGGCGGGGGCCGTCCCCATGGACGAAATGGAACGGTTGGCGGGGGACGCGGGACTCGCGGAGGTGGTGCTTGCGCCCAAACCCGAATACGTGCGGGCCATGATGGATTCCGGGGACCCGCTGTATGTCCGGATCGAGGAGGCCCTCCCGGAGGGCGAGGGGCCGGCCGATTATATCTCCAGCGTGGAGGTGCGGGCGCGAAAGCCTTGACGAAGCGGATGCGAGGCCGGGGAAGGCCGGCTCAGGTCTGCCGAAGCGCGTCCTCGTCGACGGTATCGGCGTTTTTCGTTTTTGGCGGGAAGATCCGGAGGGAGATGAGAAAGAGGCTCACCACGGTGTACACGATGCCGATGATGAAGCTGATGAGGGGGAAGAACCACCGTCCAAAGGTCGCCTCGAAGAAGAAGTTCAGCCGGTCGAGGTAGAAGTTGATCCGCTCGAAGAATTCGAGTTGGTCGGGCGGGGTGGCGTCGTCCGGGATACTGAAATCGGGCAGCAGCAGCGCATCTTCGGGGGAATCGGGAAGATAGGCAACCGTGACCGGGTTGTAGAACTTGTGATTGCCGCGGGGGGACTGGCGGGCGCCGATGTTGGCGAGCGCGGCCCGTTGTACCTCGCCGGCGGCGAAGGCGAAAACCGGGCGGAAGACGTAGCGATAATCGTCCTGGTGGAGCAGGAAGTCCTCATGCTCGAGTTCGACGGGGTCCCCGGCGACGGTGCGGGTCATCTCGCGGCGGACGGTGGTGTTCAACTCCTCCGCCTCTTCGGTGCCGGCGATGTCGGTGGCGGTGAGGGTGGTGCGAACCTCGACGGCATTCTCGGCCCGCACCCGGCCGGCGGGGGTGACGACGGCTTCGATGTCGAGGCCGTCGTTTATAATCCGGCCGACGGGGATGTCGAGGTCGGGCAGGAGGCGAGCGGTTTCGGTTCGGGCCACGACGGTGAAGCGGTTGGTTGTTTCCCGGTCGGCTTCCCGCTGGATCAGCCGCTTGATGGCGTCGGCGTTGCCTTCCGCGGCGGTGTAGACTTTGTCCACCCATTCCGCGAGGGGGAGGACGTCCCCGGCGACGGTGGTGGCGGTTGCGTCGTCGCCGTTCTTTCCTGATTTCCGGGCGGCGGCGACGGCTTCCTGATCGAACGTGATCGGGTCCCCGTCCGCGGGGATAAACTCGATGCGGGAGACCTTGCCGCGCCGCATGCGGACGCGGATTTCGTCCCCGTCGGCCTGGTGGAAGGTGAGGTCCTGGGCCAGCTCGATAATGAGGTCATTCTGCCCTTCGTAGGACCGCATCATGGCGATGACCTGGCCCTGGCTTCGCTCGCCCGAGAACAGTTCGTCGAGGGCGGGGGCGCTGGTCAGCCAGGCCACCAGAAACATGGCGGCGGCCAGGGCCGGGAACAGAAACAATTTGTAGAGATCTTTCATGACACCGGCCTTGAGTTAGGCATTTTGCTCCGCAGATTCGTCCGGTCCCGCGTCTTCGGTGGAGGGGGCGTCGTCCTCTACGCCCATGCGTCCGTACGGGATGAGGACCCCCTTCTTCACCAGGGCCTGAAAGCGGAAGATGATGACGAGCCCGATGAGGGCGAGGGCTATCATGTACAGGTAGGCGCTGAAGTAGTCGTACTCGCCTTCGGGCATGAAAAAGTAGGAATACACCACGACCCACACCCCGACTCCGTTCAGGGTTATCCACCGGGTGATGCTGCGCACGATGCTGATGCCGGCGGTGGCGGTTCCCATTTTGTTGCGCGGGATGTAGTCGTACATGAGGGGCTGGGTGACCACGCTGGCGATCATGCCGAAGACGGCGACCATCTGTCCGAACGCGATGATCTGGAAGAGCGTGGGGTGGCGGTCCGGGAGGAAAAACTGCACGAAGACGTAGAAGATGGCCTTCATTAACAGGGCGCCGCTCATGCCGAAGATGTAGAGCTTGATCCGGTCGAATTTATCGGCGAGGAACCCGACGATGATGGAGACGATGATGGTGAGCAGCGCGCCCACGAACATGTTGGTCCCCATTTGCTGGGGGGTGTAGTCCCACTGGTCGACGAAGAGGAGGGTCTGCACGGCGCCGAGCTGGGTGGTGATGAACACCTGGGCAAAAACGAGGAGATAGACCGGCCAGAGATCTTTTTCGGTAAAGACATCCTTGAAGAAGCTGACGGGGGTGATCTTCTCATGTACCAGGGAGTTTTTGGTGGGCACTTCCCGGATGAAGAACAGGACAAAGGTGCCGGTGGCCACGAGGAAGATCGCGGCCAGCCAGTAGGCGCCGTGCTCCCCGCTCAGGTACAGGCCGTCAAAGAACTGGACTTCGTGAAACCGGCCGACCACGACCACGAAGGTGAAGATCACCACAAGCTGGATGATGACGTTGAAATAGGCCCCGGCCCGGCCGCGCTGATGGGGCGGGATAATCTCCTGTTGGAGCGGTTCGTAGGTGGCGCTGATGTCCTGGCTGGCCAGCCAGAGGATGACAATCACGATAAACAGAATGGGCGCGTCGACGATCGGGGCGAAGAGAAAGCTGACGACGAGGAGGGCCCACCCGACAATGAGAAACGGCGTTCGGCGGCCGAAGCGAGTCCAGATCCGGTCGCTGGAGTAGAGGCAGACCGCCCCGATGAGCACGTTGAAGAGGACATTGAGCGAGAGGATAAAGGTGATGCCGGCGGGGTTCTCCAGGAACTTCCGCAGGGAAAGGGTGAGCACTGCCCCGCTGGCCATCTCCACGAACATGGTGGCGAACCAGGGGGAGATGACCAGAAAGACCCATCGCCAGGGCGCGTGTTTCTGCTGGGTGAGGATCATGTGCAGCTCGCTTTTCTGCGACCGGGTCCGGATCCGGTCAAATCAATATGAAACAACGATGAAACAAGGGGGCGAACCTAGCCGGGGGGCACAGAGTCGTCAAGCTCAATAGGGGGTCAATTGTGTTCGGGGTGGTCGGGGAGGTGGGCGATGAGGGTGCGCCACCGGTCGTCCCCGACGCCGTAGACCCGCCAGAGACCGGAGAGGAGTTTCACGTTGAACAGCGATTCGTCCGGGTCGGCGATCGTCCAGGCTTCGCCGGCGATTTCCTGTTCGAGCTGGCCCTCGTTCCACCCGGCGTACCCGGTGAAGATGCGGATCCAGTCGCGGGGACTCTGGGCGTGGGCCTCGACCTGTTCCAGCGGCAGATCGTACCGGCAGGTCAGGCGGCCGTCCTCGCTCCTGCTGAAGACGGCCACGAGCACGCTCTCCGGCCGGACCGGGCCGCCGAAGAAGACGGGCAGGTCGGCAAGGGGGGGCGGGACATCGGGGTTTTTGGCGATGCGCCCCAGGCTGGTGCCGAGGGGGCGATTCATGATGAAGCCCAGTGTGCCCTCGGCATCGTGCTGGGCCATGTAGACGAGGGTTTGGTAGAAGTTGGGGTCGGTCAACTGGTGCGAGGCCCGCAACACGGTGCCGGCCAGCGAGGGACCCTGCGAATGAAAGGATGGTTCCATGCTCCGATCTATAGCAGAGGGTCCGTGTCCGGGACAACCCGGGATCCCCGGCATCCAGCGGTTCGTAGTACGACACCGCCCCGCCCCTTGACCCCCGGGAACCCGGTGTGTTCCCAGGCCGGAGGGGGCGGGCCCCGACCGCCATCCTGACCCGCGGGCCGAACGGCTCTATCAGCCCCGGCGGCTGCGGAGGTCCCTACCGGGCTTCCTCGGCCGGGGCATTGGTGCCGTCTTCGGCGTCTTTTTTCCCGCCCAGCAGTCCGCCGGACAGGGCGTTGAGGGCTTTTCCTCCGGCGTCGCCGACGGCCTTGGCGCCCCCGCCGACCGCATCGCCGACGGCTTTGGCCCCTTTGCCCGCGGCGTCGCCCACGGCCTTCGCGCCTTCCCCGGCGGCTTTGGCCCCTTTGCCGGCCGCATCCCCCACAGCTTTGGCGCCCTTGCCCGCGGCGTCGCCGACGGCTTTGGCTCCTTCGCCGGCGGCCTTGCCCGCGGCTTCTGCGCCTTTCACAGCGCCCTCGCCCACGGCCATGGCGCCTTCGCCGACCATTTTGGCGCCTTCTCCCACCAGCTTGCCGGCCCCGGAGACCACGGAGGTCACGCTGCTGAGAACCGTGCCGATGACTTTGCGCACAACCACGACGGGGGAGGCCCCCTCGCCGTCGCCGCCTTCCTCTTTGCCCACGTCATTCATCTCAACCGGCGGAAGCGGCAGGGTGGCGGCTTTGCCCATCATGCCGGGGAGGCTGACGAGGACTTTGCCCTCATTGATCTTGAGTTCCTCGATGACGACCTTCTTGCCGGGCTTCTCCTCGGCGGGCGGCTCTGCTTCCGGCGGCGGTTCCTCCCCGGGGCCGGGCTCGGCCTGACTTTCGAGCTGTTCCATGAGCGCCTTGAGGTTGCTGGACTTCATCGTCTTCTCGTAGGTCACGACCGGGCCCTTGACCAGGATGTGGCGAATAATCACCGTGTCGGTCTTCAGCGAGGCGAGGTCGACGGCGACGTCGAGCGAGTCGAGGTCAAACAGGCCCTCGGTCTTGAATCCCTCGGGGTTGCCGATCTTGAGGCCCTGAATGCGGGCCTCCCCCTGAAACGGCCGGATATCCACATCGGCCAGGGTGACCGGAACACCGAGAACGCGCGGGCCGATCTCCTGCACGCTGGTCTTGACGATGGTGTTGAGGTAGCTCAGGACGCCGACCACGACAACGACAAGGACGACGAGCAGGGCCAGGATGCCGATTTTGAGGGTCTTCTTCATGATGATGGATTCCTTCGCGGGTTACGGGGTCACCGGTTTCTCGGGTGATTCGCTGTAGAGGTGGACATCGCGCTGCGGGAAGGGAATGGTGATGCCCTCCTCGTCCAGGCGCTCTTTGATGGTCTGCATCAAATCGAAGTATACGTCCCAGTAGTCGGAGGTCTTCACCCAGGGGCGGACGGCGAAATTGATGCTGCTGTCGCCGAGTTCGAGGACGCCCACGGTGGGCGGCGGATCTTTGAGGAGGCGCTCCTCTTTTTCGATAATCTCCTGGAGAACGGCCTTGGTTTTGGCGAGATCATCATCGTAGCTGACCCCCACCACGAGGTCCATGCGCCGGGTGTCCTTGGCGGAAAAGTTTGTGATGGTGCCGCCTGTGATCTGGGCGTTGGGAACGATGACCGCCCGATTGTCCGGGGTGCGCAGGTGGGTGGTGAAGATCTGGATGGATTCCACGATGCCCATGGTCCCGCCCGCATCGATGAAGTCCCCCGTCTTGAAGGGGCGGAACAGAAGGAGGAGAACGCCGGCGGCAAAGTTGGACAGGGAGCCCTGCAGAGCCAGGCCCACGGCCAGGCCGGCCGCGCCCAGGATGGCGATGAGGGAGGTCGTCTGGAAGCCGAGCTGGTTGAGCGCGGCCAGGATGACCACGATCATGAGCAGCGTGTAGGCGACATTCTCGGCGAAGCTGGACAGGGTCGGGTCGACTTTGGCCCGCTCCATCCCCCGGGCGATAAGGCGCCGGAGAAATTTCGCCACCCATTTCCCCGCAAAGAAAATGACGATGGCGGCCATGATTTTCAGTCCGTACGTGATGGCGAGTTCCTGAAGCATCGGAACCCATTCCTGTGCCTGTTCCATAAAGGGGATACCTCCTTGGGCAGGGACGGTCGCTCGCCGCCGACTGCGACGGCCGTGATTAGAGCGCTTGACCCCCTGCGTGACGGACACTTTACCAAGCTTCCGCGGAAGTGCAACTCAATCGGAGGGTGCGGAGCGGTTTTCAATTGCACTCCGGGCAGCGGCCGATTTGAATACCCGGCATGAATAAACAGACCTCTTTTCCCCGGGAAAAAATGAAGATCCTGCTGCTGGAGGGGGTTCATCCCGCGGCCGGCGAGCAATTTGAGCGGGCCGGCTACCGCGTGGACCTGCGGCCCTCGGCCCTTCCGCGTGCGCAACTCGCGGCGGAATTGGCGGGTGCGCATGTGCTGGGCATTCGCTCCAAGACCCACCTGGACGCAGAGCTGCTGGCGGAGGCGCGCAATCTTCTGGCGGTGGGGTGTTTCTGTATCGGGACGGACCAGGTGGATCTGGCCGCGGCCGCGGAACGCGGCGTCGCGGTGTTCAATGCGCCGTTCAGCAATACGCGGAGCGTGGCGGAACTGGCCATGGCGGAAATCGTGATGCTGGCCCGCCAGGCGGTGCAGCGGAACCGGGAACTCCACGAGGGCCTCTGGCGGAAGACCGCGCGGGACTGTCATGAGGTGCGGCATAAACGCCTGGGCCTGGTGGGGTACGGCCACATCGGCCCGCAGGTGGGTCTGTTGGCCGAGGCGTTCGGCATGGAGGTGCGCTATTACGACATCGCCAAAAAGTTGCCGCTGGGCACGGCCCGGCCGGTGGCCTCGCTGGAGGCGATCCTGGAATGGGCCGATTTCGTCAGCCTCCACGTGCCGGATACCGAGCGGACGCGGGGGATGATGGGCGCGGCGGAACTGGCGCGGATGAATCCGCGATCCTGTCTGCTCAATCTCAGCCGGGGCAAGGTGGTGGATGTGCCGGCGCTGGCGGAGGCCCTGAAGAGCGGCCACCTGGCGGGGGCGGCGGTGGATGTGTATCCGCGCGAGCCGGGCTCGTCGGAAGAACCGTTCGAATCGGAATTGCGCGGGTTGGAGAACGTCATTCTGACGCCCCACATCGGCGGCTCGACCCAGGAGGCGCAGCGCAATATCGGCATCGAGGTGGCCGATTCGCTGCTCGGCTTTACGGAGACGGGGAGCAGTGCGGGCTCGGTCAATTTCCCCGAGGTGGATCTGCCGGTGGTGGAGGACCGGGACCGGATTCTGCACGTGCACCGAAACGTGCCCGGGGTATTGCGGGCTGTGAACAGTATTATCGCGGATCTGAATGTAAACATCCTGGCCCAGCACCTGAGCACGCGCGGCGAGCTGGGGTACCTGATCATGGATGTGGAGGAGGGCCTCAGCCGGGATGTGAAGAAGCGGATCGACCGGCTCGAGGCGACCATCCGCACGAGGTTGCTGTTTTAGCGGCCGAGTCTTAATCACCACCCCGCGAGGGGGGGGGGATGGGGGAATGCCACGGGCTTGCCCCGTGGAGGCTTACGTTCGGCGGCCATGGCCGGCCGGCCGGTTCATATACGGGCGGATGGCCCGCCCCAGCAAAATTCGCGGACGATCAGAAACGAATAAAAAAACGAACTTTTCTCTTGCGCCCGGAAAATCCTTTAGATATAACGATGAACCATACGGACTGCCCGCCGTTCCCATCGGCGGCACCTGAGAGGATCCTTCGGGATTCCTCTCCCCCACCAAAGAGCCCCGCCCGTCCCCGGCGGGGCTTCTTTGTGGGCGGGCGGGGCATGCTGTTGTC
>CAZCOO010000109.1:3286-9422 GCA_964500395.1 uncultured Verrucomicrobiota bacterium | reverse complement strand
AACAAGCAATCCTCCCCCATCCTGATCGCACTCTTCCCATCGCCGCTCCGCGGGGTTGGGGGCCACAGAGAGTGCGATTCGGATTCTCCGGGGGCGGCAGAGAGAGAAAGAAGGACTCCCCTCCACGACCCGCCGGATTAAGATTAAGATTATGATTATGATTAAGAGCAGGAGCAGGAGGGCATCCAGACCTGACATCCCCCGGCGCAAGGTCCTCCACCGTTCATTCCCCCCCTCCACTCGCCCGCGCGGCCGCTCCTCTTCAGGCCATGGGCAGATCGGCGGCCGCGGCCCGGTCGATCATCCAGCGCAAATCCCCGCCGGCGGGATGGATTTGCTGCACCGGGAAGGAATCCGCCGGCACGCGGCCGCCCAGGATGTCTCCAATCCGCTCCGCCTTGGACTCTCCCGAGACCATGAGGACGACCTCCCGTGCCGCGTTCAGGACCGGCACCGTCAAGGTCATCCGCCACACATCGAACTTCGGCACGTAATTCGCCGAGACAATTTCCGACTCCGCCTCCAGCGCCTGCGTGTTGGGGAAAAGCGAGGCGGTGTGGCCGTCCGGCCCCATGCCGAGGAGGATGAGGTCAAACACGGGCCACGACGGGTCCCCGTCGGAAGCCGGCAGATGCTCGGCCAGCAGGCGACCGTATTCCCGCGCGGCCTCGTCCCGGTCCGCCCGCTCTGCGGGCATGCGGTGGATCCGGTCGCCGGCCAGGCCGATGGGATCCAGCAGCCGGTCCCGGGCCATCCGGTAGTTGCTGTCTTCGTGGTCCGGCGGCACCGCCCGCTCATCCCCCCAGAAGATGCGCGCACAGCCCCAGGGGATCTGCGCTCCGCCGGCGGTCCGGCGGGCGAGCTCGTCAAACAGGAGGGCCGGCGTCGAGCCCCCGGAGAGGGCGATCGCGCATTCACACCCGCGGGCGGATGCGTCCCGCAGGACCGCCTCGACCCGGTCCGCCGTCGCGACGGCGACCTCCGCGGCATCGGCAAAGATTTCCACTTGTTCGGGCATCGGCATCTCCTCAGGGGTTGCGCCAGGCACGGCCGTCCCGTGCGAGCAATTCATCGGCTTCCCGCGGGCCCCACGAACCCGGCGGGTAGGTCGCCACGGACGGGTCGGCCCCGCCCTCCCAGGCGGCCAGAATCGGATCCACAACCCCCCACATGGCCTCGACTTCATCGGACCGGCTGAACAGGGTCGCATCTCCGCGCATCACATCCAGCAGCAGGCGTTCGTAGGCCTCCGGCAGGGTTTTCTGCCAGGTGTCCTGGTAGCTGAAGTGCATGCGGACGTTTTCCACCACCACCTGCATGGCGGGCCGCTTGGCCGAGACCTGCAGGGTAATGCCTTCGTCCGGCTGGATGCGGAATACGAGGGTGTTGGGCTTGGCGTGGGTGAGATCGCACACATCCCCTTCGCACTCCACGGTCTGGAAGAGTTGCAGGGGCGGGGCTTTGAACTGGATGGCGATTTCCGAGACGCGACTCTGCAGCCGCTTGCCCGTGCGCAGGTAAAACGGCACCCCGCTCCACCGCCAGTTGCCCACTTCAAACCGGGCCGCGCAATAGGCCGCCGTGGTGGAGTCCGCGGCGACCCGCTCCTCCTCCCGGTATCCCGGCACCGCCTCCCCCCCGACTTCGCCCGCCGTGTACTGGCCGCGGACCGTGTCCCGCCTGATGCGGTCAGAGGTAAACGGAGTGATCGAGCGCAGAAGCTGGATCTTCTGATCGTGGATGGACCGGGCCGTCAATTCGCTGGGCGGCTCCATGCCCACCAGGCAGAGCAATTGCAGCATATGGTTCTGCAACATATCCCGCACCGCTCCGGATGCATCGTAGTACGCGCCGCGACCGCTCTCCATGCCGACGGTCTCCGCCACCGTGATCTGGACGTGATCAACGTACCTGTTATTAAAAAGCGGCTCGAAAATGGCATTGGCAAAACGGAAGCTGAGGATGTTTTGCACCGTTTCTTTGCCGAGGTAGTGATCGATGCGATACACCTGCGACTCGTCCAGGCGGGCCAGAAGCAGGCGATTGAGGGCGCGGGCGCTTTCCAGGTCCCAGCCGAACGGTTTCTCGACGACCAGCCGGCTCCAGGTATCGGCCCCCGGCGCATAGAGGAGAGAGGCCGCCTCGAGCCCCCGGACCACGTCGTCAAAAAGCTCCGGCTTGACGGCCAGAAAGAACAGCCGGTTGGGCGGATAGGCGCCGGCATCCGCAACGCGTTGGGCCAGGTCGCGGTAGGCGGCTTCATCATCCAGATGTCCGCGATGGTACGTCACCCGCTCGAGAAAGGCCTCGAGAGCCTCCGTCTCCACGTCGAACCGGCTGTGCGAGCGGATCGCATCCGCCATCCGGTCCCGGAAGGAGGCGTCATCGTACGGGCGCCGGGCAAAGCCCACCACGGCGAAGGAGTCCGGCAACAGCCCCTCCACAAACATGGCGTACAGCCCGGGGATGAGCTTTCGCCGGGTCAGGTCGCCGGAGGCCCCGAAGATCACAGCCGTAAACGGATCGTTCGCGCGAACGGCCGGCAGGAGATTGCGTTGAGATGATTCGGACTGCATGTTCATCACCGGTTCGGATGTGCTTGTTCCGCCGTCTTGGAGTCGGCCACACACGCCGGACCTTACACCCCCGCCCCGCTGCGGCGAAGATCGAAACGCCCGGCCGTGCGAATGCCCCGGAATGTCGCGGCGCGGGGGCCGCGTGTCAATGAGGGCGCCGACCCGGCCTCGACCGTCCCTCCGTTCCGATGACGCGCTCGGACCGCAGTTCGGCCAGGTCGTCGTCCGATACCCCGAGCCAGTCTTTCAGCACACCCTCCGTATGCTCGCCCAGGGCGGGGGGCGCCGGGCATGCCCCGGCCTCCATCCCGTCCAGCTTCACCGGATTTCCCGCCACCTTGAAGCCCGGGGCGCCCTCAACCGGCACCAGCATGTCCCGCGCGGCGAGTTGCTCGCTCTCAAACAGGTCCGATACATCATTCACCCGGGCACAGGGGACCCCCGCCGCCGTGAGGCGGTCCACCCAGTTCGCGGTGGTGTCGGTCCGCAAGAGAGGAATCAGCGCCTCCCGCAACTCCCGGAAGTGTTCAGTCCGCGCAGCATTGGAGGCAAACCGCGGATTCTCCGCCAGGGCCGCGTCCCCGGCGGTCGCACACAAGGCCGCGAAGAGCTTGTCGTTGCCGGCGGCAATGATGATTTCGCTGTCGGCGGTGGGAAAACTCTCAAACGGGGTGATCGAGGGGTGACGGGCCCCCAGGGGGGTCGGGGCCTCGCCCGACACCTGGTACCGGGCGATGGCGTTTTCCAGGACGGCCACCGTGCTGTCCAGCATGGCGACGTCCACCCGGCCGCCCCGATCCGTCCGGGTGCGGCGCAGCAGGGCCGAGACGATCCCCAGCGCCGTGAACATCCCGGTCACAATGTCCGAGATCGAGGCGCCGACCCGCACACGCTGTCCCTCTTCGGTACCCGTGATGGACATGATGCCGGAGAGGGCCTGGATAATCATGTCGTAGGCGGCCTTGCCGGAATCCGGCCCGGAATGACCGAATCCGCTGGCGCTGGCGTAGATCAGCCGGGGGTTGAGGGCCTTCAGCTCCTCCTCCCCAAAGCCGAGCTTGGCCAGGGTCCCGGGACGGAAGTTCTCCACCAGCACATCGGCTTCCTTCAGGAGGCCCCGCAGGATGTCCCGCCCGCGGTCGTGTTTCAGATCCAGCGTCACGGATTCCTTGCCGCCGTTGATGCTCATGAAGTACGCCGACTGGGTGTGCCCCTCATCGAGAAACGGGGTAAAGTGGCGGGCGTCGTCGCCCGCGCCGGGCCGCTCGATTTTGATGACCTCGGCCCCCAGCTCGCGAAGCAGCATGGTGCAATAGGGCCCCGCCAGCACCCGGGTCAGGTCGAGTACGCGTATCCCATCCAATGGTTTCATGGTCCTTGCCTCCCTTCTCGTTCCGGGCGCGGAGTGTAGCGGAGTCCGGGCAAAATTGCGAATGCCCGCCCGGGGCGGCCCGGCCCCATCCCCGGGGCGCCGGGGACCCCCGGACCCCCGCCGCGGTTTGCTCCGCGGTGTAACGGTCAGGGCAACGGCAGATTCTGCGCCACAAAGGGGACCTTCCGGGCGGTCTCAGCCTGGCGGACGGTAATCTCGAGCGCGTCCCCCGCCTCGACGGGCTTCTCGTAACGGAAGGAATACGTATAGGTCTCATTGAAGCCGGACCAGCTCCGGCGGCCCTCCACGCGCTCCCCGCCCGCCTTCACCAGCACCGCCTCTTCAATCGCCTGTCCCTGCACCTCGATCTCCACCGACTGGCCGTCGACCTTCTTCAGGCGGGCGCCGACCTGCTGGAAGGCCTCGCCCTCGAGCGGTTGGTCCCCGGCCTTCGATCCGGGATCCTGTACCGTGATCGTGCTGCTCTCAATCTCGGCGATAACCGGAATGTATCCTTTGAGGGACCGAATGGACGTCGCCTCGCGCGACGGGACACCGGCCGTTATGTCCGCCACCACCGCCCGCCGATCCCCTCCCTTCACATCCCGGCGGAAACTGTGCGGCGTCCGATCCGGCAGGAGATCCTCGCCGGTATCGGTCACGAGTTCCTCCAGCACGGGCGTTTCATAATTGGCCGGGGCGGCGCCTTCATCCCACTGCAGAAGCACCTGGATCTTGAGCTGGTCCTTCCCCGGGGAAAAGAATCGGGCCTTTTCCACGGCGGCCTCGTCTGCAATCTGCCGGCTGCGGGATGTCGTAATCGCCGCCACCTCCGCCCGGAGTCCCTCCGCATCCGCGGGATCTTCGGTCCGGGTGAGGCCGGTGCCCGCCCCGTCCGGGGCGAACGACTCGGGATCGATCCCGAGCCCCGCGAAGGAGAACTCGGCCCGGGCCGGCTTCCCGCCCAGGCGTGTCTCCCGCTCCTGTGCCCGCTGCAGGCCCTCCCGGCTCCGCAAATCCGTCACCCAGGTAATGGAGCGGCCGTCGCCCCCCACCGTCCCGGTCTCACTGGACAGCGCGGTCGGCAACGTCACCTTGATCCGCACGTACATCCCCTTGATCAGGCCGTAGAGCTGGGCGAGCTCCAGGTTCATCCCGCGTCCCCCGGCGTCGATCCCCCCGTCGAACTCCACGGCCGCGGTTTCGTCATCGAGCTGGACGAGTTTTATCCCGAGCCCCGGTTGGTCGTTGTCCTCCCCGTTGATGAAGGCCACCATGTCGGGCACCTCGACGGCATAGCGCAGCCGGCGCGATCCGTCCTCGAGGTCCTCCGCTTCGACCTTCAGGATCTCGACGTCCGGCCCCATCTGCTCCCGGAGGGAGGCTTCATCAAAGGGGATGCCCTCGCCTGCCTTCACCGGGGAGTCCGACGATTCGGACTCCGCCAAGGCCACCATCATCCGCTCGGAAATGATGACTTCACTGACGGCCATGCCGGACCCGTCCTCCCGGATCTTCACGTGGGACCGGACCTCAAAGCAGCCGGCGAGGAGAAGTCCTCCCAGACAAAGCCCGACACACCGGCCTGCGTTCATTATCCAACCATGCATCCAGTTCACGATCGCTCCCTCCATGGGCCGGGTGCCGGAAACGCCCCCGGGCCGGGTCCATACCGTTGCTCAGGAATCCTTTTTCCCGCCTTCCGCCTCGTCCCCACCGGACGACACCTGCCCGGAGGACCCCTTGTTCTCCTTCTCTTCCAGCTCTCCCTCGGCACGTCCGCGCCGGAATTCGCTCATGCTCTTTCCCAGGGACCGCGCCAGCTCCGGGAGCTTCTTCCCCCCGAAGAACAGCAGCAGGACCAGCAGGATCAGCAGGATTTCCGGCGGACCGAAGCCGCCGCCCAGAAACGCCCAGTACACATTCATCATTCGTCTCCTCCTCCATCCGGTTCCGCATTGGTTTCCGTCCGCACGACCCGGTCCCCCTGCCGGGGGGCGCCCGATTGAATCGTCGCCGCGATAAACGGGGGGCGCCGCTCGCCCTCCGCCCGGAGCGATCCCACGATCTCCCGGTCCCGCACCGCCTCCAGGGCCTGCCCCGCCGGCGGCAGCTCCAGGCACTCCACAATCACGTAGCCGTGGTCCTCCGCCACCCGTACGACCTCGCCCACGTAGCGCAGGGCCGT
>CAZCOO010000109.1:0-3186 GCA_964500395.1 uncultured Verrucomicrobiota bacterium | reverse complement strand
GCGCCGGCGGCTCGGGTGCCGACCGGCAGGCCGCGAGCAGCACGGACAGGAACGCGACCCACAGGGAGGTCACTCCCGCGGTTTTTTTCACTGTGAATTCGTTCCTCATAAAACCGGTGTGGTTCGGATTCGCCATTACACCACGGCTGCCGGACGGGGGAAAGCCCGGATCATCGCGCAGGTTCGGAATTTATCGGTCCTCCGCGCGGCAAAAACCGGCGCAGCGGGCACGCATTGCACCGGGGGCGGGGCCGGCACCAGTCCTTGCCCAGGTTCACGATCAGGGCGTGGTATTCATTGAACAGCGGGGCGTCCCGCTCCAGTTGATCGGTGAACGCCCGGGCCACGTCATCGTAGGAGGCGGCCGGGTCCATCCAGCCGTGCCGTTCCAATACGCGCCGGGTGTAGGCATCCACCACAAAGACCGGGTGATGCGCGGCGTAGAGCAGAATGCTGTCGGCGGTTTCCGGCCCGATCCCCTTCACCGCCAGCAATCGCTCGCGCAGCCGGGGCGGATCCTCCCCCAGCAGCCGTTCCACCTCTCCGCCGTAGGACTCGATGACCAGCGTGGTAAAGGCCTGCAGCCGCCGGGCCTTCACATTGAAATAGCCGGCGGGGCGAATCCACTCCGCCAACACCGCCGGATCGGCCTCGTGCAAGACCTGTACGTCCAGGGCCTCGGCTGCGCGCAGCCGGGTGACGGCCTTCTCCACGTTGGTCCACGCCGTGTTCTGGGTGAGGATGGCGCCCACGCACACCTCCAGCGGCGTCTCCCCCGGCCACCAACCCTGCGGCCCCCAGGCCGCATGCAGCACCTCGAAGACCCGTCGCGCGGGAAACCGCCGCCTGCCTGTCCCGGGGTTCTTCATCGCCCGGCATTCTGTCCACATCCCCCCCCACTTGCAACCCCCCGGAGGGGTCAGTCCGTACATTGTAACATTTTGTCGGTGCGTTGAACATTGACCCGCCGCGCCGTTCGTCCAGTCCCGGGGAAAGGAATCGCTTGTATGCCAAAGCTTCGGGGGCCTACATTTCCCTCCATGATACACGACGACTCCCACGATGCCTCCGCCCGGCGGGCGGATTTTGACCACCTCACGCCCGATCTGGCCATCGGACTGGCCGAGAAAGCGCTCGGTGTGCGGTGCACAAACCTCTGCCGCCCCATGAACAGCTACATCAACCGGGTGTACGAAATCGAACGCGAAGACGGAGACAAGGTGATCGCCAAGTTCTACCGCCCGGCGCGGTGGTCGCGCGACGCCCTCGCCGAAGAGCACGCGTTTCTCCTGGAACTGGCCGATGAGGAACTGCCGGTGATCGCCCCTCTGCGGGGCGCCGGCGGCGAGACGCTGTTCGCCGAGGGCGACATGTACTTCGCCCTCTTTGAAAAGAAGGGCGGGCGGATCTGCGACGAGCCGAGGCAGGAAGAATGGCTTCAGCTCGGCCGGCTGATCGGCCGGGTGCACCAGGTGGGTGCGGACCGGGACGCGCACCACCGCATTGTGCTCGCGCCGGATGCCGCCACCCGGGAACAGGTCGAGTACATCCTCGCCTCCGGGCTCGTCGCCCCCGAACACGAACGCGCCTATGAAGACATCACCACCCGCTTGATCGACCGCATCGCGCCCCTGTTTGACCGGGACGAATTCATCCGCATCCACGGCGATTGCCACCACCAGAACATCATCCACCGGCCCGATGAAGGATTCTACATGATCGACTTCGACGACATGGCCATGGGCCCGCCGATCCAGGACGTCTGGATGCTGCTCCCGGGCCGCGTGGCGGATGCCCGCCACGAGTTGAATCTGTTCCTGGAGGGCTACGAGACATTCCGCCCGCTCCCGCCCGGCCAACGGAAACTGGTGGAGCCGTTGCGCGCCATGCGGTTCATCCACTTCACCGCGTGGTGCGTCCGCCAGGCGGCCGATGGCGGGTTTTCCCGTCTCGCCCCGGATTGGGGCACATCCGCCTGGTGGCGGCAGGAGGTTCATGAACTCCAGAAACAGATGACCGAGATTGACGACGCAGGGTAAGCCGCGAGCTGCCCGTCAGGGCCGAAGAAGGCGTGCCGGTCTGTATACAGGAAGACGAGGGGGATTGCCCATGCATGACGACTATACAATCCGCGAAATGACCCGGGAGGAGATGGACGCGGCCGTGGACTGGGCCGCCGCCGAGGGATGGAACCCGGGCCTCTACGATGCCGACAGCTTCCATGCCGCCGATCCCGGCGGGTTCCTGATGGGGTTTCTGGAGGGCCGACCCGCCGGCTGCATTTCCGCGGTGCGGTACGGGGATGACTTCGGCTTCCTCGGCTTCTACATCGTCCGTCCGGACCTGCGCGGCCGGGGCTACGGGCTGCGCATCTGGCAGGCGGCCATGGAGCGGCTGGGCGGACGCCGGATCGGCCTGGACGGGGTAGTCGACCAGCAGGACAACTATCGCAAAAGCGGCTTCATCCTCGCCCACCGCAACATTCGACACGAAGGCCTCACGGGTGGTGATCAAACCGCATGCGAGGGACTGGTCGACTTGGACGGGATTCCTTTTGGGGAAGTGGACGCGTACGATCGGGCCTTTTTCCCGGCCGACCGAACGGCGTTTCTCCGGGCCTGGCTGGCCCAGCCCGAACGCGTGGCCCTTGGACTGCGCTCCGGCGGTTCCCTCCGGGGCCTCGGCATGATCCGCCGCTGCCGATCCGGGTACAAGATCGGGCCGCTCTACGCAGAATCGCCCGACGGAGCCGACCAGCTCTTCCGGGCCCTCTGCAGCCGGGTGGAACCGGACCAGCCCGTCTATCTCGACACACCGGAACCGAACGCCGCGGCGGTCGATCTCGCTGTGCGCCACGGCATGACCCCCGTCTTCGAAACCGCCCGCATGTATACCGGGGAGATCCCCGACCTCGCACTCGACCGCTGGTACGGAGTCACCTCGTTCGAGCTGGGATAACCCCCCCGCACGTGCTCACCCCCGCCGGGCACTCATTCGCAGGCGGGGGGCCGGGGTGGCCGGGGAATGGCGACAACAGCGCGTCATGTCGAGCCTGCCGAGACATCCCCCGATCCCGCATCCGCGGGCCCGTTCGGCCGGGCGTCCCCGGAGAATCCGAATCGCACTCTCTTTGCCGCCGGATCGATGGAGAGAGCCCGCCCTCGGCGGGTATGTCAGGCATTCCTG
>CAZCOO010000108.1:5313-9436 GCA_964500395.1 uncultured Verrucomicrobiota bacterium | reverse complement strand
TTCCACGAACAGCACCTCAAGCCCGGGACCTTCCACGACCTCGGCAATCTCATGTTCGCTTTTGTCATCCTCTGGATCTACATGAGCTTCAGCCAGTTTCTCATCATCTGGTCGGGCAACCTGCCGGAAGAGATTCTCTGGTACCTGGACCGCGCGCACCCGAGCTGGCAGGCCATCGCCCTCTTCCTGGCCGCCTTCCACTTCGTGCTGCCGTTTTTCCTGCTGCTGACGCGCGTGACCAAGCTGAAGGCCTCCTGGCTGGCCAAGATCGCCGGCTTGATCCTCCTGATCCGGATCGTGGACTACTACTGGACGGTGGCCCCGACGTTTCACGAACACGTATCGGTTCACCTCCTCGACCTGACCACACTGTTCGCCGTGGCGGGGATCTGGTTCGGGTCGTTCTGCCTCGCTCTCTCCGGAATGCCCCTTGTGCCCTTGAAGGACCCGCGTTTCGAGGATACTTTTGCCGTTGATTCCCATTGATGCCCTATGACTGACAAACCTCAAAACCAGCCGCAGGTTTCGGATCCGTCCTATCAGGACAAGGATATCCGGATCAGGACCATCGTGCTCTCCATGACGGTCATTCTGGTCGTGGCCGGGCTTTCGGCCTGGGGCATGGCCGTGATGTTTGGCCTGTACGAGAAAAATATGTATGAACAACGCGACATCACATCTCCGCTGGCCACCGAGCGGCAATTGCCGACCGAGCCCCTCCTGCAGGTCGATGAGGCCGCCGATATCGCGGAGTACGAACGATACATGAATACGCTGCTGCACAGTTATGAATGGGTGGACATCACCCGCAAGCGGGTGCGGATCCCCATCAACCTCGCCATGGATCGAGTCCTGGAAAAAGGCCTCCCCGTGCGGGAGCAACCCGAACCCGCCGGGTCGGGGCCCGGGGACGGGGGGGATGCGTTATGAGCCCGCACCGCCCGCGTTTTCTGAACGCCATGCCCGCGGCCTTGGTCCTGGCCGGCGCCCTGGCCCTCCAGCCCCGTCCCGCCCCCGCCCAGACCTCCCCGGAGGATGCCCCCCGGGACGTGGAGGAAGTCAGCTTTCAGCAAAAGCTGAATACGGACATTCCGCTCGATCTCCCGTTCCGCGACGCCACGGGACAAAAGGTCACGCTGGGGGAGTACTTCGGCGAGAAACCCGTGCTGCTGGCGCTCGTCTACTACGAGTGCCCGATGCTCTGTACGCTGATCCTGAACGGTATGACGGAGGCCATGAAGGAACTCGCCTTCGTGCCGGGCCGGGACTATGAGGTGGTCACGGTCAGTTTCGACCACGAGGAGACCCACGTCCTCGCCTCCAACAAGAAACAGACCTACCTCGAAATGCTCGACAAGGACGGGGCCGGGGAGGGATGGCATTTCCTGGTGGGCGAAAAAGAGCCCATCCGCACCCTGGCCGACTCCGTTGGCTTCCACTACAAGTACATCCCCGAGACCGGGGAGTATGCCCACCGGAGCGGAATCATTGTCCTGACCCCGGACGGGACCACCTCGCGCTATTTCCCCGGCGTGCAGTACAATCCCCGGGACCTCCGGCTCGGTCTCGTGGAAGCCTCCAACAATGAAATCGGCTCCGTGGTCGATAAGCTCTTCCTGCTGTGTTACCACTACGATCCCGCGGATGGCCAGTACAGCATGGTCATCACCAATGTGCTGAATATCGCCTGTGTGATCACCGTGCTCCTGATCGGCGGCTTCCTGTTGATCATGTGGAAATGGGAACGGCGCAAAAAACGACTGCGCGCGGCTGAATCATCTGCCTGATAGAAACAAGATCATGAACGGAAAACTGTCTTTCGCACCGGAACAAGCGTCCGAATTCGCCGTGCAGGCGGATGCCTTCTTCTATTTTATGGTCGGCGTAAGCCTGTTTTTCACCGTCCTCATCGCGGTGCTGGTGGTGGCCCTGGCGGTTCGCTATCGCCGGCGCAGCGCGCACGAACGGCCGGAGGCCATCAAGGCCAATTCCATGCTCGAAATCGTGTGGTCGGTCATTCCGCTGATCCTGGCCCTGATCATGTTTTTCTGGAGCGCCCACCTCTACTTCCAGTACGCCAAGGCGCCCGAGGACGCCATGGAAATCCTGGTCACGGGCAAGCAATGGATGTGGAAGATCCAGCACCCCAACGGGAAACGCGAGATCAATGAACTGCATGTGCCCGTAAACCAGGACATCCGGCTCACCATCACCTCCGAGGATGTGATTCACAGCTTCTTCATCCCCGCCTTCCGCGTCAAAATGGATGCCGTGCCGGGCCGGTACACCTCCCTCTGGTTCAAGCCGACCAAGGAGGGCAAATTCCACCTGTTCTGCGCCGAATACTGCGGCACGGAACACTCCAAGATGGTGGGATCGGTCTATGTCATGTCCGAGCGCGAGTACAACGAGTGGCTGGGCGGAGCCGCCGGGGCCGCGGAGTCGCCGGTCAAGGCCGGCGAGAACCTGTTCAACCAGCTCGGCTGCGCGACGTGCCACCATGCCGAATCCGGCTCCCAGGGGCCGCACCTCGCCGGGGTCTTCGGCACGCAGCAGAAGATGCAGGACGGTACGACCGTCACGGCCGACGAATCCTACCTCCGCGAATCCATTCTCTACCCCCAGAAACGGCTCGTCGTGGGCTACCAGCCCATCATGCCGACCTTCAAGGGCCTGGTCAGTGAAACCCAACTGATGCAGATCATCGCCTACATCAAATCGATTGCTTCAGACAAATCGCAATCTTCAGAGGACGCATCATGAGTGTCGAGGCAGGACAGGCATCCGGCGCGGCCGGACACAAATCCTATCTCCAGGAAGGGCATACCCCCAGGGACTGGTTCCTGACGCTGGATCATAAGAAGATCGGGATCCTGTACCTCGTCAGCCTGACCT
Source organism: uncultured Verrucomicrobiota bacterium (assembly GCA_964500395.1). Lineage (GTDB taxonomy): Bacteria > Verrucomicrobiota > Kiritimatiellia > CAZCOO01 > CAZCOO01 > CAZCOO01. Next base: position 6,541 of record CAZCOO010000108.1, on the reverse strand, counting down.
TCTTCTTTATTCTCGGCGGCGTGGCCGCCGTCCTCTTCCGGCTGGACCTCATGACCCCCGCCGGCGACCTGCTGGCCCACGAAACCTATAACAAGATGTTCACCATGCACGGGGTGATGATGATTTTCTTCTTCCTCGTGCCGGCCGGCCCCGCCGTCCTCGGAAACTTCCTCGTGCCCCTCATGATCGGGGCCAAGGACGTGGCCTTCCCCCGCCTCAACCTGGCGAGCTGGTACATCTTCATGACCGGCGGGATCCTGGCGTTCATCGCCCTTTTCTTCGGCGGCGTCGATACCGGGTGGACTTTCTACACCCCCTACAGCAGCACCTATGCCAATTCACAGGTCATCATGACCGGGCTGGGCGTGTTCATCGCCGGTTTCTCATCCATCCTCACCGGGCTGAACTTCATCGTCACCATTCACAAAATGCGGGCGCCGGGACTGTCCTGGTTCCGCATGCCGCTCTTCATCTGGGGCATGTACGCCACCAGCATCATCATCATCCTCGGCACCCCGGTCATCGCCATTACCCTCGTTCTGCTCGTCGTCGAACGGGCCTTTGGCGTCGGGATCTTCGACCCGGCCCTGGGGGGCGACCCGGTTCTCTACCAGCACCTCTTCTGGTTCTACAGCCACCCCGCCGTCTACATCATGATCCTCCCCGGCTTCGGCATCATCAGCGAGTTGATCGCCTGCTTCTCCCGCAAGCGGCTCTTCGGCTACCGCTTCATCGCCTACAGCAGCCTGGCCATCGCCATTATCGGGTTCTTCGTGTGGGGCCACCACATGTTTGTCAGCAGCCAGTCCATCTATGCCGGCCTGATCTTTTCCATCCTGAGCTTCCTCATCGCCGTGCCGACCGCCATCAAGGTCTTCAACTGGACGGCCACCTTGTACAAGGGGTCCGTTGTCTTTACCACTCCGATGTTATATGCGTTAGGGTTCATCGGGCTGTTTGTCATCGGCGGCCTCACGGGCCTGTTCCTCTCCAGCATGGGGATGAATATCCATCTCCACGACACCTACTTTGTGGTCGCTCACTTCCACTACGTGATGGTCGGGGGGATGGTGATGGCCTTCCTCGGCGGGCTTCATTTCTGGTGGCCCAAGATGTTCGGCCGCATGTACAGCCGGTGGTGGTCGATGTTCGCCGCCATCATCATCTTTGTCGGGTTCAACCTGACCTTCTTCCCCCAGTTCATTCTCGGGTTTCTGGGCATGCCGCG
>CAZCOO010000108.1:0-5303 GCA_964500395.1 uncultured Verrucomicrobiota bacterium | reverse complement strand
CCGGTACCACGTCTATCCCGAGGAGTTTCAGATTTTCCATGTCATGTCCACCGCCGGTGCGTCCATCCTCGGCTTCGGCTATCTGTTGATGTTTGTCTATCTCCCCCTGTCGCTGATCAACGGCAAACGGGTGAAGGGAAATCCCTGGCCGGCCACGGGGCTCGAATGGGAAAAGGCCGAGACCCCGCCCGTGAAAGAGAACTTTACGGAACCGCCCGTCGTAGACGAAGAAGCCTACGCCTACGCGGAAAAGAGTGAGGAATTTTACCGGCAAGCCGAATTCTGACCGGGGATTCGGACGGGGAGTGTTTCCGCATGTCTGACGATCATCCAAAATACCTGCAACACCACTTTGCCACCCTGGAGCAGCAACGCCAGGCCGCCTCGCTGGGGATGTGGCTGTTCCTCGCCCAGGAAATCATGTTCTTTGGCGGCATGTTCCTGGGCTATGCCGTGTACCGCACCCTCTACCCGGAGGCCTTCGTGGTCGGCAGCAGCCTGCTCAGCATCGGGTGGGGCGCCTTCAATACCGTCGTGCTCATCGTCAGCAGTCTCACGGTGGCGCTGGCCGTGCGCAGTGCACAGCTCAACCGCCCGCGCGCGCTGATCGGCTTTCTCGCGGCAACCATGGTGCTGGGAACCGTCTTTCTCGGCATCAAGGGTATCGAGTACCACGAAAAATGGTCCCATCACCTCGTCCCGGGCCAGGAATTCCATTTTGACCCCCACCACGCCGAGGCGACCGGCGCGCACGGGGAGGAGATTCTGGACCACGTGGAAGAACGCCACGTGCAGATCTTCTACAGCTTCTATTTCGTGATGACCGGCATGCACGCCCTCCACATGATCATCGGCATCGGCCTCATGGTCTGGCTCCTGGTCAAGGCGGTCCGGAGGGAATTTGCCGCCAACTACTACAGCCCGGTCGAGGTCTTCGGCCTCTACTGGCACTTTGTGGACGTCATCTGGATTTTCCTCTTTCCGTTGCTGTACCTCGTGGGGAGGCACTTATGAGCGATCACACCGACCCCGCCCGCATCGATCATCACATCACGCCCCTGGGCACCTACCTGGGAGTGTTCGGGGCCCTTATGGTGCTGACCCTGCTCACCGTGTGGGTGGCGTTTTTTGACCTCGGCTTCCTGAATGTCTTCGTCGCCATCACCATCGCGGTGATCAAAGCCGCCCTGGTGGCATGGTTCTTCATGCACCTCAATCACAGTGCCAGGATTACCTGGATCGTGGGCCTCGCGGGGGTGGTCTGGTTGCTTATCATGCTCGTGATTACACTCAGTGACTACATGAGCCGGCACTGGATCCCGTACCCGGACCCGTGGCTCTGACCCTTTGCGCATCCCGTTGCCCATGACTGACCAACCCGAGACTCCCCCCAAATCCGTCGGCCTCTGGCTGATCAATGTCTGTGTTCTCATTCTCCTCATGGTGGCCGTGGGCGGGATCACCCGGCTCACCGAGTCCGGCCTTTCCATGGTGGACTGGCGGCCCCTGATGGGGACCATCCCCCCGCTGACGGAAGAGGCCTGGGAAGACACCTTCGCCCAGTACCGGGCGTATCCGGAATACCGGATTCTCAAGCCGGGCATGACCCTTCCGGAATTCAAGCAGATCTTCTTCTGGGAATACATTCACCGGGTCCTGGGCCGGGTGATCGGACTGGTCTTCTTCGTTCCGCTGGTCTGGTTTGCCTGGCGCAGGGTGTTGACCCGCCGCCTGCTGCTCCAGCTCATCGGGGTGCTTATCCTCGGGGCCGCCCAGGGGTTCATGGGCTGGTTTATGGTCCAGAGCGGCCTGGCGGACAAGCCGTATGTCAGTCATTACCGCCTCGCGGCCCACCTCGGGCTCGCGTTTTTCCTCTTCGCCTATCTGATCTGGATCCTCATGGATATCCGCCCGCGGCGGGCGCCGCCGCCTGCCGCCGACAGAGGTTGTCCGCCGTGGATGCTGCGGTTCGTTCAGGGGTTCACCGGTCTGGTCTGCCTTCAGGTTCTGTACGGGGCGTTCACCGCCGGTCTCGATGCCGGCTATTCTCACAATACGTTCCCGCTGATGCTCGGGAAATGGTTTCCGCCCGGCGGGTGGAGCATGACCCCGGCGTGGATCAACCTGCTCGATAACCCCGCCACCGTCCAGTTCATCCACCGGGGCCTGGGCTGGTTGCTGATGGCCGGGGCCCTGTTTCTATGGGCCGCCGCGTTTCGCCTCCCGCTCCGGCCCGTCCAGCGCCTGTTCCTGCAGGGCCTGGCCTCTTTCATCGGGCTGCAGTTTCTCCTGGGGGTAATCACCCTGATTCTCCACGTGCCCGTCGCGGTCGCCACCCTCCACCAGGTGATGGCCTGCCTTCTCGTCGGGGCCTGTGCCGCCGCACTCTATGTGCTCAAGGAAGACATCCTGCCGGGGCAGGGGGGGGCTGCGGCCGGGGCGGATGCGCCGTCCTGATGGGGATCCCCGTCGCTCGACAATCGCCCGGAACGTGGTAGTTTACGGCACATTTTATGAACAGTCTGAGCCACAGAGTGAAAGAGTTCCGCGAGCTGGCCAAGCCGCGCATTGTCTCCATGGTGCTCGTGACCACCGTTATCGGCTACGTGCTCGGGGGCGGATGGCCTCCGAATCCGTTCCTGCTCGGCCTGACCCTCCTGGGCACCGCCCTGGCCGCCGGCGGCGCGGCCGCCCTGAACAATTACCTCGAGCGGGACCTCGACGCCCGCATGGTCCGGACACGGGACCGCGCCCTCCCGTCCGGGCGCATCGAACCGGCTCATGCCTTGAGTTTCGGCGTGCTCTGCGTCCTCCTGGGGGTCGCGCTTCTCGTCTGGCGCATTAACCTCATCAGCGGGTTTCTCGTCCTGCTGTCCGCCTTCCTGTACGTCATCGTGTACACGCCGCTCAAGCGCGTCACCTGGCTGAATACCACCATCGGGGCCGTGCCGGGCGCCATCCCCCCGCTCAGCGGATGGACGGCGGCCACCGGCGAAATCGGGTGGGGGGGCGTACTGCTCTTCCTCATCCTGTTCGCCTGGCAGCACCCGCACTTCTACTCCATCGCCTGGATGTACCGCGATGATTACCGGCGCGCCGGGTTTCGCATGCTGTCCTGCCGGCCGGATAACGGCCGGATGCTCTTCCGCCAGACCTTTCTCTTCACCGCCATTCTCATCGGCGTCTCGGTCGCGCTGGTGGCCATCGGTCTCACCGGGTGGATCTACCTCGCGGGCGCCCTGGGGCTCGGCGCGCTGGTGATCGCCGCCGGTCTGCGCTTTGCCCGGTCCCGGTCCGACACGGCCGCCCGGATGCTCCTGCGGGCCACCCTCGTGTACCTGCCCGTGCTATTGATTCTGATTGTCGTGGACGGACGGTTCTGATCGTGGAAAAAGGATTCAATTCATGGACACAGCGGACTTACCGGCTCTCAATGCGTCCCTGAATGCGATTGCGGCGACCTTCCTCCTGCTCGGGTGGTTTGCCATCAAGCAGAACCGGGCCCGGCTGCACATGAAGCTGATGGTCGCGGCCCTGGCCTGTTCCACCCTGTTCCTGATCAGCTACCTTGTCTACCATGCCCTGCACGGCTCCACTCCATACCAGGGCGAGGGGGCGATCCGCATCCTCTACTTCTTCATACTCCTCACCCACATCCCGCTGGCCGCGGCCGTGGTTCCGGCGTCTCTGGCCGCCGTCTGGTTCGCCTTCCGAAAGCGCTACAAGGTGCACGTGCGCATCACGCGCTTGCTGTGGCCGGCCTGGATGTATGTCAGCATCACGGGCGTGCTGATCTACCTGATGCTCTATGTCCTGTAACCGGGCGGGACCGGGTGCAAAATCAATCTTTCCCGGGAGCCCGGTAGGGGAACCCGGGCACGGTCAATGTTTGCCGAAAGGCCGAATTCGGCTGGTATATCCAGCATCCCGGAAAGGCATGGACAGGTATGAACGCATCGACGCAAAAAATCATTTTACTTACCGGTGCTTCGCGCGGCCTCGGCCGGGCGCTGGTCGATTATTTCACCCGCCGGGGACACATCGTGGCTGCATGCGCGCGGTCGCAGGACGCGATTGATGCCCTTCGCGATGCGCATCCGCCGCCGCATCATTTCCGGGCGGTCGACGTGGCCGGCGAACCCGCGGTGGCCGCGTGGGTCGAGGAGGTTCTTCGCGACGTCGGGACCCCCGACCTGGTGATCAATAACGCCGCACTTATCAACGAGCCCGCCCCCCTGTGGGAAGTGCCGCCGGAGCAGTTCAGCGCGATGATGGACGTGAACCTGAAGGGCGTGGCCTGGGTGATCCGGCATGCCGTGCCCGCCATGATAGAGGCCGGGCGCGGGGTCATAGCCAATCTGAGTTCCGGCTGGGGCCGGTCTACCAGTCCGCATGTCGCCCCTTATTGCGCCAGCAAGTGGGGCATCGAAGGCCTTACCTCGGCCCTGGCCCGGGAGCTGCCCGCCGGCCTCGCCGCGGTTGCCGTGAACCCCGGGATCATCCGGACCGACATGGTTGATCTCGTATTCGGCCCGGACGCGGACTCATTTGATTCGCCCGAGACGTGGGGGGAAACCGCCGGTCCCTTCTTCCTCCGGCTGGGGCCCCGGGACAACGGCAAGAGTCTCTCGATCCCGGGCTGAGCGCACGACCCGGGCCATTCGGGTCACCCCGTGCATTGTAGCATCCTTGCTTTCAGCCGCTCTTGATCCTTTTTCTTCAATCCCTCCACATGGCGAATCGACCGAGATACGGTCGTTCGGTGTTCCACGGGTATAGGTTTCCCGGAACCACTTCATGCCCGCCACCAGGTTCGCCTCAGGGGGTCAATGCGCTTGGATGCATACTGGAGGCAGGCCTTCAAATCCGCATCCTCCAGATCGGGCATTTCTTCGAGGATCTGGCGTGTGCTCAGACCTGCGGAATAAAGATCCAAAACATCCGTTACCCGTATGCGCATGCCGCGAACGCACGGCCTGCCCCCGCATTGCGCGGGATCGCTTGTGATTCGGTCATTCAGATACGTAATGTGCCTATGAAGTACTCCCGTCCGCGGCTAGATGTCTTCCAATGGAGTCGTAGGCGGAACGGGAAATCATCGAGTGATACAACCTCGTGAACGTGGTTCCCGTTGCTGTCGTTTCCCGTCCAGTCGCGTGTGTGCTTTGCATGTCAGCGATCCGTACAATGAGCTGCGGTTCCATCTTCTCCATCTCTGCGTTATGCCGAATGTGGCGCTCACGGGCAGGTGGACCGCGTAGCGGGTCACCTGTACCGTTCAGCGCATGGTTGGCGACCTATTC